>NZ_MTPV01000067.1:0-309281 GCF_002009585.1 Arthrobacter sp. SRS-W-1-2016
CGCCCCCGGCGGGGGGCGGGGGGGGGGGTCTCCCCGGCGCCCGCCCCATAATTTGGGCGGGCCCCGGGGGGGGGGCCGGGGGGGGGGGGCCCCCCCCCCCCCCCCCGGGGCCACACCCACGTTTGCGGCGTTCTTGCGCCTAGCCTTCGACGGCCACGATTTCAGATTTGGCGACCTTCACCACTTTGGGGTTGCGGCGCATCCGGCCTTCAAGCCACTTGGCGATGCCAGCCAGGATCAGGCACATCCCGACGTACAGGACACCGGCGATGATCGCGGAGGGGATGATGGGCGAACCGTACTGGGCCTGGCTTCCGAAGTACTTGGCTTGGAAGAGGATCTCGTTGTAGGTCACGATGAAGCCCAACGCGGTGTCCTTGAGGATGACCACGAGCTGGGAGATGATCACCGGGAGCATTGACCGGACCGCCTGCGGAAGCAGGATGTTGGTCATGACCGCGCTCTTCGGCAAACCGATGGCATATCCAGCCTCGCTCTGGCCGCGGGGGAGCGATTCGATACCGGCCCGGAAGACTTCGGCGAGCACCGATCCGTTGTAGAGCACCAGGCCGGCAACGACTGCCGTGAAAGGCGTGATCCCCTGGACGCCGAGGGGAGGAAGTCCGTAGTAGAAGATCATCATGAGGATCAGCAAGGGAATGGCACGGAAGAGTTCCGTGAATCCGTAGCAAGGCAGGCTGATCCACTTACGGTCGGAGAGCCTACCGAAGGCCAGCAAGACACCCAGTACCAGGCTGAGCACGGCCGCCGTCGCGAATGCCGAAAGCGTGGCACCCACCGATTGGATGATGGTTTGCTGGACCAGCGGGAAGGTGAACAAGTGCCACTTCTTCGCATCGAACTGCCCGCTTTGGGCGAAGCGAAGAACAATGAACCCGACGATGGCGATAATGACCAGGGCGGTCGCGACGCCGAGAATCCGGTAGCGGGCGCGGGCCTTAGGCCCCGGAGCGTCAAAAAGGACCGAGCTCATCGGGCCACCTTCCATTTCTTTTCAAGCTTCCGCTGGACAAAGGAAAGAATGAAGACGATCAGAACGAAGATCAGCGCGACCCAGAGCAGCCCGGCCATGGCAGGCTCACCGCGTTCCGAAAGATTCGAGCGGATGGATCCCGCTTCGGCGACGGAGAAGCCCGCAGCGACGGTGGTGTTCTTGAGCAAGGCAATGAACACGCTGAACATGGGCGGAATGACGGCGCGGAACGCCTGGGGAAGGATCACCAGCGTCAGGGTTTGGGTGAACGGGAGGCCGATGGCCCGCGCGGCCTCGGCCTGACCGACAGGAACGGTATTGATGCCGGAGCGCACGGCTTCCGCCACATAGGTAGCCGTGTACAGGCTGAGACCGACAGTTGCAGCCGTCATGAAATCAATTTCCACGAGGCCGAGCTTCGGGTAGCCCAACGCAAAGAAGAACAGAACCAACGTCAGCGGAGTGTTGCGCACGACGTTGATATACAAAGTTGCTGCGGCGCGCATCGCAGGGATCGGGGAAACCCGCAGGGTTGCCACGATGGTGCCCAGGATCAGGGCGAAGATGCCGGCAAAGAAGAAAAGTATGAGGGTGTTCCGGAATCCTGTGATGAACAGGTCCGAATTATTCAGCAGCGTATTCACGGAATGGTCGCTTTCAGCCGATATTCGAGGGGACGGCCAGTGGCCGCCCCCTCAACATGGGTTTAGTAGTTGTCCACTGCGGGCTGGGTGACCTTGGTGCCGGATTGTCCCAACGTGGAGTCGTAGATCTTCTGCCACACGGAGCCGCCGTCGGTGAACATTTTGTTGACGAACTTGCGGAAGGCGGTGTCGCCCTTCTTCAAGCCCACACCGTACTTCTCAGTGGTGAACGGCTGTCCGACGACCTTGAGGTTGTCGGTGTCCTGGGAGGCGTAGCCGATCAGGATTGCCTGGTCGGTGGTCACGGCATCGACCTGGCCGCTCTTCAGGGCTTCGACACACTGCGAGTACGTGTCGAACTCGGTGGTCTTGGTGCCGGGGAAGTTCGCCTTGATGTTCTGGATGGGGGTTGAACCCGTGGCCGAACAGACGTTCTTCCCGCTCAGGTCCTTTTCGCTGTTGATGGTCGTGTTGTCCTTCTTGACCAGCAGGCCCTGACCCGTCACGAAGTAGGGTCCGGCGAAGTCGACCAACTGCTTGCGCTTGTCCGTGATGGAGTATGTCCCCACGTAGTAGTCAATGTCGCCGTTGGTAATGGCGGATTCGCGGTTGGCCGAAGGAATGGGCTTGTACTCGATCTTGTCCTTGGAGAAACCGAGGGATGCGGCGATCCACTGGGCAACCTGGATGTCAAAACCGCTGTACTCGCCGGTAGCAGCATCCTTGAAGCCCAAGCCGGGCTGGTCCTGCTTGACGCCGATCGTGATCTTTCCGTTCGACTTGATCTTGTCGAACGTGGGGCTGCCCGTAATGGACACGTTTTGAGCCACCGTAAACGGTGCGGACTCGCTGCTCGGGGCGGAAGTGGAACCCCCGCCGCCACCACATGCGCTCAGCGAAAGGGCGAGCGCCGCGCTTGCAGCGACCAGGAGGGTTTTCCTCCGGTTGATAAAAGCCTTCATGATGTTCCTTTCATTGTGCGGCCACCCCCGCGGCCTGGGTGCGGTGAGTATCAGTGAGTCAGGAGTTTGGAGAGGAAATCCTTGGCGCGGTTGCTCTGGGGGTTGGTGAAGAATTCCTCCGGCTTGGCGTCTTCCACAATCTGGCCGTCGGCCATGAAGACAACCCGGTCGGCAGCTTTGCGCGCAAAGCCCATTTCGTGGGTGACCACAATCATGGTCATGCCTTCCTTGGCCAGCTGGACCATGACATCCAGGACCTCGTTGATCATTTCCGGGTCAAGTGCCGAGGTCGGCTCGTCGAAAAGCATGACCTTCGGCTTCATGGCGAGCGCCCGGGCAATCGCGACACGCTGTTGTTGGCCGCCGGACAGCTGGGCAGGCATCTTGGGTGCCTGTTGCCCGACGCCGACCCGCTCCAACAACGCCATCGCGTCTTTGTCCGCGGTTGCCTTGTCCAGTTTCTTGACCTTGATCGGCCCCAGCGTGACGTTTTCGAGAATCGTCTTGTGGGCGAACAGGTTGAAGGATTGGAAGACCATCCCGACGTCGGCCCGGAGGAGGGCAAGTTCCTTGCCTTCCTCCGGCAGCTTCTTGCCGTCGATTGAAATCTCGCCGGTGTCGATGGTCTCCAAGCGATTGATGGCCCGGCACAGCGTGGATTTGCCCGAACCCGACGGCCCGATGACAACCACGACCTCACCCTTTTTCACTTGGAGGTTGATGTCCTTCAGGACATGGAGTTGACCAAAGTGCTTGTTGACGCCATTCAGAGAGACGAGGGCATCGCTGGCGGCTTGAATAGTCATGGGACGAATCTAGCGAACAAATGATTCAAGTTGAGCCAGGTCACAGTTACTTCCGCGGATCGTGATTCAACAGATACCTGCTTTGCAGCTATCTGACAGCAAATGGTGGGTAGCGAACTCAACACCGCAATCAACAGGGCCCGCCGGAACGGCAGCAGCCGGCATCCGCGCTAGCCTAGGTCAATGAGTACGAGCCAGCCCCAAGTTCCTAGTCCAGACGCCAATGGCAAGGCGATGAGCAACGGATCGGCACCGTCAGCCCCCGCCGTTGCCCCGGAGCCGCCAGCAAAGCACAAAGGACCTTTGGAGCTTCGGCGGAAACAGGCCACCATGCCGATGTCGGACCAGCGACTCCTGGACACCAGGGGAGCGGACCACTTCATTCACACCGACCCATGGCGGGTCCTGCGGATCCAGAGCGAATTCGTCGAAGGATTCGGTGCTCTCGCTGAGCTCGGCCCCGCTGTCAGTGTCTTTGGGTCGGCCCGCACCAAGCCGGGCACCAGCTATTACGATATGGGCGTGCAGGTCGGCCGCCATCTCGCCGAAGCCGGCGTCGCCGTCATCACCGGGGGTGGCCCGGGATCGATGGAAGCGGCCAACAGGGGAGCGGTCGAAGGCAACGGCGTCTCAGTTGGACTAGGAATCGAACTGCCCTTCGAACAAGGCCTCAACCGGTGGGTGGACCTTGGTATCAACTTCAGGTACTTCTTCGCCCGGAAGACCATGTTCGTCAAGTACGCGCAAGGGTTCATCGTCCTGCCGGGCGGACTGGGAACCCTCGACGAATTGTTCGAGGCCATGGTCCTGGTGCAGACCCGCAAGGTGACATCATTCCCGATCGTCCTTCTGGGGGTCGATTTCTGGAGCCCGATGATCGAATGGATCAAGGGAACCCTGGTGGCCGAAGGCATGGTTTCCGCAAAGGACCTGGACCTCATCCAGCTTGTGGACGATCCCGCGGACGCGGTTCACCGCGTGCTGCACGGAATCCCGCGCCCGCCCTCGACCAACGGCGACCAGCGCCCGGAGTAGCGTTGCCGGCACTGAGCTCTCAGCTGAGTCTGGCACGATGGTTGTTGTGAGCTTTTTTCTGGTCTTCCTCGCGATTGTCGTTATCGGTGCCGTCTTGTTCCTCGGCGCCGGAATGGCGAGATCCAGCCGCGACTCCGGCGCCGGCTTGGATGAACCTGTCCCGAACCTGCCGCCGGTCCTGTTGCCGGCCGGAGCCAAGGCGTCCGACGTCGACCGCGTCCGTTTCGCCCTGGGCCTGCGGGGCTACCGCATGGACCAGGTGGATGAGGTGCTCGATGAGCTGAGGGATCAGCTGACGTCCCAGGAGAGGGAAATCGAACGACTGAAACTGGCCCTTGAAGCAGCCGGGGACCAGGAAGAACCACAGGAGTGACCCGGCCAGTCGAAGTGGGGACTCCTAACGGATCCCTGGCCCGAAGGCTGCGCCTCGCCGGAGCCCGGGCCGTCGCCTGGCCGTGGTGGGTCCAGGTCGCCCTCGTGTACGTCGCCTCGAGGCTTGTCAGCGCTTGCATCTTCATGGCTGCGGCATTGCAGCAAGGTGTCAACCCGTGGTTCCCGCCGGCGCCCGACTACTGGAATTTCATCACGATCTGGGATGGGCGCTGGTACGCCGAAGCCGCGAACAACGGGTATCCGTCTGAATTGCCGCTCAATGCGAACGGCGGCGTCGCGGAAAATTCCTGGGCGTTCTATCCCCTTTTTCCCTACCTTGCCAGGGCCCTCGGTGCCTTCACCGGACTGGCGGCGCTGCCTGCCCTGACAGTCATTGCCGTGGTGGCCGGGCTGGGCGCGGCCCTGGTGGCCTACAAACTGTTCCGGGAATACGCCGGGCGCACCACGGCGCTCTGGGCTGTGACCTTCTTCTCGATGTTCCCGGTCTCGGCCATCCTGCAGGTCCCCTATGCCGAGTCCCTCAACACCCTCTTGCTGGCGGGTTCACTTCTGCTTATGGTGCGCCGCAAATACCTGGCTGCGATCCCGGTGGTCTTGCTCATGTGCCTGTCGCGGCCCACCGGCGTGCCCTTCGCGGCCATGGCGGGCCTGCTCCTGCTCCACCATTTGTGGAAGAGGTTTGGACGCCGCCCAGGCGCGGGGTCCGTTCAAGGAACCATGCCCGCGGCCGCCATTCCCACGTCCAGGGAACTTGGATCGCTGGCGGCACTTGTAGTCGTCAGCGTGGCAGGGGCCCTCGCGTGGCCGGCCATTGCCTGGGCGGTCACGGGGGATCCCCTGGCCTACACCAAGACTGAAACGGTTTGGCGCGGGGACGACCTCGTTCCGTTCAAGCCATGGTTCGAGACCGGTCAACTGCTCTTCGGACCAGTACTCGGTATCCTGGCGCCGTTTGTCTTCGTGGGGCTCTTTGCCTTGCTGATGATGAGCAAACCCGTCCGGGCGCTCGGCGCCGAGCTGAGGCTGTGGTGCACGTGCTACATGGGCTACCTCCTGGTCTTCCTGCACCCCCAGACGAGCACGTTCCGGATGCTCTTGCCTTTGTTCCCCTTGGCGCTCAGCGCGGCCTGGTTGTCCCGTTCGAAGGCCTACCGCGGCACCGTGGTGGTCCTGTTCTTCCTCCTCCAGATCGTGTGGATCGTCTGGCTGTGGGCGTGGGCCCCGCTGCCGGGCGGCGGCGACTACCCGCCGTGATGCCGCGCCGGTCTTTCCCCTGTTCAAGCGCGATCACGGCCCGCCGGGAAAAGTCCATCAATTAGCTACGGGCGGGTAATTACGAGATAATGGACACAAGCAAGGACAAAAGCACTCTCGGGTGCTCGGCGACGACGACTGAACTGCCATGAATGTCGGCGCCGTATATTCCACGCGGAGCCAGCCCGGCCGGGTTGGCGGGATTTGGGACAACTGGAGGGGATTTTCCTAATGGCGGCTATGAAACCACGTACTGGCGACGGCCCTATGGAAGTAACCAAAGAGGGCCGCAGCCTGATCATGCGTGTGCCGCTCGAAGGCGGAGGACGGCTGGTGGTCGAGCTCAACGCAGCAGAGGCGGCGAACCTCAAGGAATGCCTCGTAGGCGTTACCGAATAGATTCACTGGGCAGGGCCCGGCATAAGAGCCGGCGCCCTGCTTTCATGTTTAATCCTGAAAGCGAACGGCGGCCTGCTACTTCTTGACTGCGACCAGCAAGCCGTCACCTGTCGGAAGCATCGCCGAGGAGAGCCGTTCGTCGTCGCGGATGGCCTTGCCGATCTGGCGAAGCACCACGGTGGTGCTGTCCCGGGCAGCCGGGTTGGAAACCTTGTCCTTGTCCAGCGCGTCGTTGATGACCAGGGTCCCGCCCGACTTCAAGAGCCGGATTGCTTGCTCGACGTAACCGGGAAAATTGGGTTTGTCCGCATCGATGAACACGAGGTCGTACGCGGAGTCGGTCAGGCGCGGCAAGACGTCGGCGGCACGGCCGGAGATGGTCCGGGTCCGGTTCGCGGGACTGCCGGATTCCAGGAACGCCTCGCGGGCGGCCTTGAGGTGCTCGACGTCGACGTCGATAGTGGTCAGGACAGCCTGCGGGCTGAGGCCGCGCAACAGGCACACGCCTGAGACGCCTGCCCCGGATCCGACCTCTACAACGGTCTGCGCCTTCGAGGCCGCGGCGAGGACGGTCAGGACTGCGCCAACTCCGGGGCTGACCGGGGTAACGCCCAAATCGTAGGAGCGTTCACGGGCGCGAAGCAACACATCGTCCTCGGCAGGCAGATCTTCTGCATAGGACCAGCTGGTTGACTTGTCGGCACTCATGGGGGTTCGCTTTCCAGGCAGAGGGGTATTGCTTCCAGACTACTGGCTACGCGCCGCCCAGCCCGGACGCCCGCGGCCCGCAATTCTGTGTCTTCGGGGCGCCTTCTGGTCAATGTTCGCTCTGCGGGAAAAGCATGCCGGTGATCAGCAAAATCCCAGCCAACACTGGGATGATATATATCCAGCCATCCAAGCGAGGGCTGGCAACGAACTCCTGAGTGACCGGCAGGATGACAAACAGTTTGAGGGGAGCGGACGATGCGGGCATCAAGTGCTGCGCCAGTCCAGACAACGGCAGCAGTCCTGGGTTCCACCGACACGGCCCCGCCGGCCGAGGAGTGGGTCAGGCCCAGCTGGGAGGAAGTGGTGGAGAACCACTCCGCCAAGGTCTTCCGCCTTGCCTATCGGCTCACTGGAAACAAGTTCGACGCCGAGGACCTCACCCAGGAAGTCTTCGTCAGGGTGTTCCGTTCGCTCGAAAACTTCAAGCCAGGCACCCTTGACGGCTGGCTGCACCGCATCACTACCAACCTCTTCCTTGACCAGGCCCGTCGGAAGAGCCGCATTCGCTTCGATGCCCTGGCCGAAGACGCCGAATCCCGGCTGCCCGGGCGTGAACCCGGTCCCGAGCAGAGCTTCGAGCTGAACAATCTCGACCTGGATGTCCAGCGCGCCCTGGAAGAACTCCCGCCGGACTTCCGCGCCGCCGTCGTGCTTTGCGATCTTGAAGGCCTGTCCTACGACGAGGTTGCCGAAGCGCTCGACGTGAAGCTGGGGACCGTCAGGTCCCGCATCCACCGCGGACGGACGATGCTCCGTGAAAAGCTCGCACATCGGGATCCACGGCCGGTCCAGGCCCGCAAGCCGCGGCTCAAGATGCCGCGCATCGCCGGCCTCCTTTAGTCGCCGATGGGTCTGCTGAAAGGACGACGCGGCAGCTTGGCCCGGGGAACTGTCCGGCACAGCCGCGCCCCCGGCCATCTGCAGGAATGCTCTGAATGCCATGCCGCGGTCCTGCGGGAACGCCAGTACCTCGAACGGCTCCGCCGTGCGGCCGTTCCCGAAGCGAGCGAGGATTTCACCAACCGGCTGATCGAACACACACAGCGGTTGGCGCAATCCGATGTTCCTGAGCGTCCTGCTGCGCAGCGGAGCGTGTGGCACGGTATCCGGCTTGCCAGCGCCGCGGCGGGCGGACTCGCCGTGAGCGCCGGAATCCTGGCGGTTGCAGCCTACGCGCTTGGCGGTGAAGTTGCGCCGCAGGCGTCCAACCGCGGAGAACAGGAAGTCCGGACCCTTGTCAGTTCAACCGTGCCCGGAAGCGCGGGAGAGGAGCTCCCCGTGACGGGTTCGCAGCTGAGTCTGCCCGTCAGCGTGGCAGGAACGGTGAGCCTCGACGAGCAGCAATTGTCCGAACTGCGGAAAGACGGCTGGGCATGTCCCGAAATGGCCGGCATGGGATACCACATGGTGTCCGCCCGGGCCCTGATGCAGGACGGACACCCCGCCGTTGAGCTGCGCCTCAGCGACGGTGACCACCACGCCACCCTGGTGGAGCAGCACTTGGAGGGAAGCGGCGCTTCGGGGACCCAACTGTCGATCGCCCAGGGCGCCCCGTGGCAGGCCGTCTACTCCTCGCCGGTAGCGGTGCTGCGTTACTCGTCCGACATGCCTGCCGACCAGGCTGCGGGAGCCGTTCCGGAGCTTGTGAAGGCTGGAGACTCCCTCATGGTTGCCCGGCCGGCCGAAAACAGCGCAGAGACCTCGAACGAACGGTTGCAGCGGGGTCTCCATGCCCTGGCGGGCCTCGCAGGTTTCTGAGCGGACCAGCGGACAAGGTAACCTTCGATACGTGTTTGGAATCAATGGCTCGGAGTTCGTCGTCCTGCTGATCATCGGCGTCATCGTGATCGGCCCCAGCCGTTTGCCTGAATACACGCGGAAGTTGACGAATCTGGTCAAGGAACTGCGGCGCATGGCGTCCGGGGCCCGTGAGCAGATCAAGGAAGAAGTCGGCATCGACATAGATGACGTCGACTGGAAGAAGTATGACCCGCGCCAGTACGATCCGCGCAGGATCATCAAGGAAGCACTGCTCGACGACGACACGAAGCCTGTCAGCGACGGTGCGCCTGTCGCTGTGGACACCGTGGCGAAAGCACCCGAGCGGGTTGTCGAACGGCTTTCCGCCGGCGAAAAGGCGCCTTTCGACGCCGAGGCCACCTAGAAGCTATTTCGGCTGGATCCCGAGGGACATTCCGGCCAGGCCGCGCGGCTTGGCGTTGAGCTTGCCCGCGATGCCCTGAAGCGCCTGCGCGGCAGCCGTCTCCGGGGCCGCCAACACCACCGGGCGGCCCGCGTCCCCGCCTTCGCGCAGACGGATGTCCAAGGGTATCTGTCCCAACAGCGGGACGTCGCTTCCGACGGCGGCACTCAGCCGCCCAGCCAGCATCCGCCCGCCGCCGCTTCCGAACAATTCCATCCTGCCGCCGTCGGGCAGCTCCAGGAAGGACATGTTCTCCACGACTCCGGCAAGCTTCTGGCCCGTCTGCGTTGCGATGGTTCCGGCTCTTTCGGCAACATCCGCCGCTGCCGCCTGCGGGGTGGTCACCACGAGGATTTCGGCGTTGGGAAGCAACTGCGCCACGGAGATGGCGATGTCGCCCGTGCCCGGCGGAAGATCCAGGAACAAGGCATCCAGATCGCCGAAGTACACGTCCGTGAGGAATTGCTCCAAGGCACGGTGCAGCATCGGCCCGCGCCAGGCGACTGCCTTGTTCCCGGAAACAAACATGCCGATAGAGATCACCTTCACGCCGAAGGCCACGGGCGGGAGGATCATGTCATCCACGCGCGTGGGCTGCTGCGTGATTCCCATGAGGGCCGGGACGGAGAAGCCGTGGACATCGGCGTCGACGATTCCCACGCGCAGCCCGTGCGCCGCAAGGGCGCAGGCAAGGTTGACCGTCACCGAGGACTTCCCCACACCGCCCTTGCCGCTCGCGACGGCGAACACCTTCGTCAGGGAGCCAGGTTCGTTGAAGGGGATTCCGCGTTGACCGCCAGCGCCGCGCAGACGTTCCTTGAGTGCGTCTCGTTGCGGCTGCGTCATGACCTTGAGTTCGACGTCGACGCCAGTCACTCCCGCGACCCGGCCAAGGGCAGCGGTGGCGTCGGCCGTGATGGTCTCGCGCAGGGGGCAGCCGGCGATGGTCAGCAGCACCACAACCCGGACGGTTCCGTCCGGACTGGCCTCTACCGACTCCAGCATCCCCAATTCAGTAATGGGACGGCGGAGTTCGGGATCGATGACGGTTGCCAAGGCAGCGTTGAGGTCCTCGACAGAAGGTGTGCTCATGGAGTGGATGTTCAGCTTTCGGGCTGGTCGGGAGGACCTGAGTGCCTGGCCGGCGAGGTGCCGACGGACGAGAGGTCGGGTTCGGTCTGGTCAGCGCTGGAATGCGCCGGGTGGATCTTGGGGATCTGCTGCGTCCTGGGATTGCGCTGCTTGTCGCGCTTTTCCTTGATCTTGTCCTTGGCCTTCTCGCTCCGGTTCGAGCCGGCGGGATCGTCCGTACGCATCTCGTCCTGCGCTTCGAGCAGATCCGACAGCAGCGAGCGGAGTTCGGCACGCACATAGTCCCTGGTAGCGACCTCGCGCAGGGCGATGCGAAGGGCGGCGACCTCACGGGTCAGGTACTCGGTATCAGCCAGGTTGCGCTCGTCCCGGGCGCGGTCCTGCTCGATTGTCACGCGGTCCCTGTCGTCCTGGCGGTTCTGGGCCAACAGGATCAAGGGCGCCGCGTACGAGGCCTGCGTGGAGAAGAAAAGATTGAGGAGGATGAACGGATAGGGATCCCATTGGAATCCAAACAAGCCAATAACGTTGAACGCGATCCAGATGACCACGAAGATCGTCATGTAGAACAGGAAGTTCGCCGTACCCATGTAGCGGGCGAAGCGCTCGGCAAACCGGCCGAAGGCATCAGGATCGCTGCCGAAGTTCGGCAGCATGCGGGAGCGCAGCTCGAGCGGGGTGTCCAGTCCTCCGGTGGCGGGCTTCTCAGCCAATTCGGCCTCCTAGTTTCCTGATCGGGGCTCCGTCTTCATGGGTTCGCCAGTCGTCCGGGAGCAAATGGTCCAAGAGGTCATCAACAGTCACCGCCCCCACCAGGCGACCGGCGCTGTTCACGACCGGGAGGGAGTTGAGGTTGTAGGAGGCCATGGTGTGGCTGACCTCGCTGACGCTGGCATGGTCGGAAACGGGCTCAAGGTTCTTGTCCACGATGCTGCCCAGCTGCTCGGGCGGGGCGCTGCGGAGCAATTGCTGGATATGCACGACGCCGAGGAACCGTCCCGTGGGTGTCTCCAGCGGCGGCCGGCAGATAAAGATGGCCGAAGCCAGGGCGGGGGAGAGCTCTTCGCTGCGCACATGGGCCAGCGCTTCAGCGACCGTGGCTTCCGGGGGCAGGATCACGGGCACCGGGGTCATGAGGCCGCCGGCAGTGTCTTCGTCATACTGCAGGAGCCTGCGGACGTCGTCGGCCTCGTCGGGCTCCATCAGGAGCAGCAGTTCCTCGGCCTTCGCGGAAGGCAAGTCCGCCAACAGGTCCGCGGCGTCGTCCGGGTCCATTTCTTCCAGCACGTCGGCTGCGCGTTCGTTGTCCAAGGCGGACAAGAGCGTGACCTGGTCTTCTTCGGGCAATTCCTGGAGCACGTCGGCGAGGCGTTCGTCCTGCAACTCGCTGGCCACTTCGATCCGTCGCTTGTCCGACATTTCCTGGAGTGCATCGGCGAAGTCGGCCGGCTTGAGGTCCTCGTGGGTGGCAACGAACTGGCTGGCACCCTGGGGATCGTTCTCGGAGCCCTGCAGGGTCTCCGACCAGTCCACCAGGAGGGTGTGGCCGCGGCGCAGCCCCCGAAGCCTGGAGGTAGACGTGCCGCGTCGAACGAAAAGCTTGGAGACCAGCCAGTCGCCGTTGCGCTGCTGGTCCATGGCGATGTCTTCGATGATGGCGTCGCCGCTGCCGTCCTTGAGCGTCACCTTGCGGTCAAAGAGCTCGCCGACCACCAACTGCTCGGCACCGCGTTGCTGGAAGCGCCGGAGATTGACCAAGCCTGTGCAGATGATCTGGGCCTGGTCCATCGACGTCAGCCTGGTCATGGGAACGAAGACGCGCTTCTTACCCGGAACCTCGACGACGATACCCACTGCGTGCGGGGCCCCGCGCAAGCCGCGTGAAAGCACCACGACATCGCGCAGCCGGCCCAGGCGATCACCCAGGGGGTCGAAAACGTCGAGGCCGAGCAAGCGCGCAACAAAGATGCGTGAAGGATTTGTGCTCACCCTTACAGGCTACCGAGTCTGCTCTCTTTTAGCTGAATTTCAGCCGGTTCACATGTGTATGGGACAGAATGGGGGTATGGCGAACATTTTCGGTGCCCCCAAGGCCACGGAGGAATCCCGCAGCGTCCCCAAGGGCGACACCGTGGGCTCTTACACTTCCTATCTCGATGCCCAGAAGGCGGTGGATTATCTTGCCGACCAGCAGTTCCCCGTCCAGCATGTCTCCATTGTCGGAAACGACCTCAAAATGGTGGAGCGGGTCACGGGACGGCTCAGTTACCCGCGCGTCGCTTTGTCCGGCGCCCTGAGCGGTATGTGGTTCGGCCTGTTCGTGGGCGTCATGCTTTCGTTCTTCACTCCTGCCGGGGGACCTTTCTCGATTGTGACGTCGGTGCTGATGGGCGCGGCGTTCTTCATGCTCTTCGGGATCGTCACCTACGCCGCGCAGCGTGGAAAGCGGGACTTCACCTCCACCAGCCAGGTAGTGGCGACGAACTATGACGTCATTGTCGCGCTTGAGGCATCTAACGAAGCCCGACGTCTCCTTCACCAATTGCCGATGAATCCTTCCGAGGCGGCTGTCGGCCGGCCTCCTCAGGCGTACACGCCGCAGGACTACCGGAACCCTCCTGTCCATCCAAGCGCACCCCAGGGCCCTGGGCCGGAACGCCCGGCGTCCTGGCAGGACCCCTATGGCCAGCGTGGGCCCGAAGCCGGACAGGGAACGGCGGGCGAGCCAGCCCAGCCCGTCGCAGACGCCCCGGTCGCGGCCGCGCGGCCAACAGCCGGCGTTCGCTACCCGGATCTTCCCGACGGCCGGCCTCAGTACGGTGTACGGGTGAACGAACCCGGAAACGGCGAGCACGCTGCCAACGGCGAGGATGCGGCCAAGCAGTAAAAAGTTCCTAGCGCCAAGGGGCAGCAAAAGAGGAGGGCTACCGGATCGATATCCGGTAGCCCTCCTCTCGCGTTTTGCCTCAGTGGTTACGCTTCGGCGTCCTGGTAGATGCCCGCCATCCAGGACTCGACGTCGTCGGCCTTGCGGGGGAGGGCGGCGCTGAGGTTGACGGGACCGTCTGCCGTCATCAGGATGTCGTCCTCGATCCGGACGCCGATTCCACGGTATTCCTCCGGAATGGCGAGGTCTTCGTTCTTGAAGTAGAGCCCGGGCTCGATGGTGAACACCATGCCCTCGGTGAGCACGCCGTCCAGGTAGAGATCGCGCTTGGCCTGGGCACAGTCGTGGACGTCCAGGCCGAGGTGGTGGCTGGTACCGTGCGGCATCCAGCGGCGGTGCTGCTGGCCTTCGTTGCTGATGGCTTCCTCGACGGAGACGGGCAGCAGGCCCCACTCGGCAAGGCGTTCTGCGAGGACCGTGGTGGCGGCCGTGTGGATGTCGCGGAACTTCACGCCCGGCTGGGCTGCGGCGAATCCGGCGTCGGCTGCGTCAAGAACGGCTTCATAGACCTTGCGCTGGACGTCCGAGAACTTCCCATTGGCCGGAATGGTGCGGGTGACGTCGGCTGTGTAGAGCGAGTCTGCCTCCACGCCGGCATCCAGCAGCACGAGTTCCCCGGCGTTGACCTTGCCCGTGTTCCGGGTCCAGTGCAGCACCGTGGCGTTGTTTCCGGCGGCCGCGATGGTGTCGTAGCCGAGCTCGTTCCCTTCCTCACGGGCACGCGCGAAGAAGGCGCCTTCGATGACGCGTTCGCCGCGGTGGTGGGTCATGGCGCGGGGGAGGGCGCGGACGACGTCGGCGAAGCCTTCCACCGTCGCAGCGACGGCGGCCTTCATCTGCTCGATTTCCCACTCGTCCTTGAGCAAGCGCAACTCGGAGAGAGCCTCGCTGAGCAGTTCGTCCAGCGCATCGAGCTCGCCGAGGTCCAGGTTCTCCGGATCCTTGGCCGTGTTGTAGCGGGCCGTGTCCACGAGGGCATCGATGTTCTCGTCGACTTTGCGGACCAGGCGGATGGCGATGCCGCCGATTTCGGGGGCACCCACGTTCTTGGTGATGGCCATCTCGAGTTCGTCGAGATGCGCGGTCCTGAGTCCCAGGCGCGCTTCGAATTCGGCGAGCGTCGGACGGGCGCCGATCCAGAACTCACCGGAACGCGAGTCGGCGTAGAACTGTTCCGTGTCGCGGCCGGCCAGGGGACGGAAGTAAAGCGTCGCGAGGTGGTTGCCGCCGTCGTCGCCGGTTCCTTCCTCGACAGGTTCCAGGACCAGCACGGCGTCGGGCTCGTGGTCCAGGCCCAGGCCCGTGAGGTGGGCGAAACCGGAGTGGGGGCGGAAACGGTAGTCGGTATCGTTGGAGCGGACCTTGAGCGGGCCGGCCGGTACGACGAGGCGCAGGCCCGCGAACTTGCCGGAGATCGCCCGACGACGCGTGGCGGCGTGGTCTGCGACGGCGTCACGCGCAGGGGTCACCTGCGGCGCGGGCGCCCAATTGCCGGCCATGAACGCCTTGAAGGCATCGGATGTGGGCCGCTGGGAGCGGTTGTTGACGCGCTCCTCCAGGGGCTGGGAGGCTGTGGTTTCACCGTTTTGGGTGTTATCTGCATCGTTCACCGTCCAATCGTCCCATCAAGGCCGATACTAGGCCAGCGGCGCAACGGTCCAAGCCGTCCGTAATCAAATACGCTTGGAAAGTGAAGATCGACCTGCATGCGCACTCCAATGTTTCCGACGGGACCGAGGCTCCCGCGGGAGTGATCGCTTCCGCGTCTGCTGCGGGTCTGGATGTGGTGGCCCTGACCGACCACGACTCCACTGACGGATGGGAGCAGGCCTCCGTCGCGGCCCTCGAATTCGGGGTGGCTTTCGTGCCGGGGATGGAGATCTCGTGCCGCACCCGGGAGGGGATCAGCGTCCATCTGCTCAGCTATCTCCACGATCCCGCACACCCCGGCCTGCTCGAGGAAATCACCAAGGCGAAAGACGCGAGGCTCACCCGCGCCAAGCGGATGGTCACGCTCCTGGCGGAGGACTACCCCTTGAGCTGGGACGATGTCATCCACCATGTGGCTCCGGGGGCGACCGTCGGCCGGCCCCACATTGCGGACGCCCTCGTGGCGGCCGGCGCCGTGGCGAGCCGCTCCGAGGCGTTCACCGCGATCCTGACTTCGCACTCGCGCTACTTCGTGCAGCACTACGCACCGGACCCGGCGCTCGCCGTCGAGCTCGTCCGGGCGGCGGGCGGAGTTCCCGTCTTCGCACATCCGGTGGCCTCGGCCCGCGGCCGGGTGGTCGGGGAGCGGACGTACCGGGAAATGATCGACGCCGGCCTCATGGGGCTCGAAGTGGAGCACCGAGACAATCCCGAGGAAGGCCGCGTGTTCCTGCGGCGCCTGGCTGCTGAACATGGCTTGTTCATGACCGGTTCGTCCGACTACCACGGAACCGGCAAACCCAATCTGCTCGGCGAGAACCTGACGTCCCCCGACGTCCTGGCCCGTATCGAGGAGTTGGGCACGGGCAGTTCGGTGGTCCGTTAGACGGGGTGGAAGGTGGCCTTGCCGTCCAGGCGTTTCCGCATCACGTCGATAGCCGGGGCATTCTGGTCCACGCACACGAACCTGCGCTCGAGCTTCGACGCGACCGAGCCGAGCGTGCCTGAGCCGGCGAAGAAATCGAGGCACCAGTCTCCTGGCCGGCTGGACGCCGTGACGATCCTCCGGACGAGGCCTTCCGGCTTTTGCGTCGGGTAGCCGGTCTTTTCCTTGCCGGTCGGGGAAACGATGGTGTGCCACCAAACGTCCGTGGGAAGCTTCCCCAGTTCGCGCTTGGCCGGCGTGACGAGGCCCGGCGCCATGTACGGCTCACGGTCCACCTCGGCGTTGTCGAAATGGTACTTGGCGGGGTTCTTGACGTACACGAGGATGTTGTCGTGCTTGGTAGGCCAGCGGTTCTTGGCGCGTGCACCATAGTCGTAGGCCCAGATGATCTCGTTCAGGAAACACTCCCGGCCGAAGATCGAGTCCAGCATGACCTTGGCGTAGTGCACCTCGCGGTAGTCGAGATGCAGGTACAGGGTGCCGTCGTCGGCGAGCAGTCGCCAGGCCTCCACGAGCCGGGGTTCCAGGAAGGACCAGTAGTCGCTGAATGCGTCGTCGTAGCGGTGCAGGGCGCCCTTGATGGTGTCATAGGAACGGCCCTTGAAACCTACGCGGTCGCCGTCGCCGTCGGCGTTGCGGACCATGCGCGTTTCCTGGCGGCTCTGGACCCGGCCCGTATTGAAGGGCGGGTCCACGTAAATCAGTGTGAAGGCGCCGTCCGGCAGCGTCGGGAGGAAAACCGCGTTGTCCGCGTGAACCACCAAGTTGCTACCGTCCGGCGCCCAAACAGTGTCAGTCATTGAGGCCGTTAAGCCTCGGTGCTCTCGCCGGATGCACCGGAAGCGGAGACCACTTCGCCGTTGCGGCGGCGGGTGCGGGAGCGGCGTGCGCGGGCCGGCTTGTCCGCGCCCTCGCCGGACTGTGCCTGCCCGGATTGGGGCTCGGCGGACTGAACCGAACCCTCAGCGGGGGCTGCTTCGCCTTCGGACGTACGACGGCGGCGCGTGCGGTTGCGGCCGCCATCACCGTCTCCTTCGCGGGCCGGAGCGTCGCCGGACTTCGGACCGCGGCGTGCACCTTCACGGCCACCATCGCGCCCGCCGGCGCGAGCGGTGCGTCCACGCCCGGAATCGCCTCCGGAACGGGAGTTCTTCTTGCCGGTCTCGCCCAGGTCTTCAAGGACCTCGGCGTCGACGCCTGCGAGGGTGCGCTTGTCGCGGGGCAGGCGTCCCTTGGTGCCCGCGGGGATGTCGAGTTCCTCGAAAAGGTGCGGCGACGAGGAGTAGGTTTCCACGGGCTCCGGGTAGCTCAAGCCAAGCGCCTTGTTGATGAGGCCCCAGCGCGGCATGTCGTCCCAATCGACGAACGTCACGGCTGTGCCCTTGTTGCCAGCGCGGCCGGTGCGGCCCACCCGGTGCAGGTAGATCTTTTCGTCTTCGACGCACTGGTAGTTGATCACGTGCGTGACGTCATCGACGTCGATGCCGCGTGCGGCGACGTCGGTGGCCACGAGGACGTCCACCTTGTTGTTGCGGAAGGCCCGGAGGGCCTGTTCGCGGGCGCCCTGGCCCAAGTCGCCGTGAATCGCGGCGGCCGCGAAGCCGCGGTCCACGAGTTCCTCGGCAACCTTGGCCGCGGTGCGCTTGGTCTTGGTGAAGATGATGGTCCGGCCGCGGCCGCGGGCCTGCAGGATGCGGGCGACGACCTCCACCTTGTCCATGCTGTGGGCACGGTAGATGAGCTGCCGGATGTCGCGCTTCGTCAGGCCTTCGTCGTCCGGGTCGGCGGCACGGATGTGCGTGGGCTGTGTCATGTAGCGGCGCGCCATGGCGATGACCGGGCCAGGCATAGTGGCCGAGAAGAGCAGGGTCTGGCGGACGGCGGGTGTGCCGGCAATCAGGGTCTCTACGTCGGGAAGGAAGCCGAGGTCAAGCATCTCGTCTGCTTCGTCGAGAATCACCATGCGAACATTCTTGAGGTTCAGGTGCTTCTGCTTGTACAGGTCGATCAGGCGGCCGGGAGTGCCGACAACAACCTCGACGCCCTTTTGCAGGGCTTCGATCTGGGGCTCGTAAGCGCGGCCGCCGTAGATGGTGGCGATGCGGGCATTGCGTTTCCGTGATGCCGTCTGGAGGTCGTTTGCCACTTGGACGGCGAGTTCGCGGGTAGGAACAATCACCAGGGCCTGGGGCGCACCCGGGACTGCGAGCTTCTCGTGGCCGGCGTCGCCCGGTCCGACGACGCGCTGCAGCGCCGGGATGCCGAAGCCGAGGGTCTTTCCGGTACCGGTCTTCGCTTGGCCGATGATGTCGTGACCGCCCAGGGCGACCGGGAGGGTCATGGCCTGGATGGGGAACGGGTGGGTGATTCCGGCGTCGGCGAGGGATTCGACGATGTCTGCGCGGACGTTGTAGTCGGCGAAGGTCTTTTCCGCGATCTCGTGGGGTGTTTCATCCGAGGAAATGGTTTCCTCGGGTTCGATCGTTTCGGTTCCGTCTGTCAGAACTTCATGGGTGTGCAATTCACTCACAGTGGAGTTTTCCTTATTCATTTGGGCTGCGCTGCGTGCTCAACGGTTGTGGCAGGGCCGTTCCGGAGCACGGATGGGCGCAAGCAAATCCAGTGGAAGCCGATCGCGGGCTATCTAAATACTGGCACTGGGGACCAGCTGGTGTATCTCAAGATCGCGTAGGGGCGGGCTTGTTGATGTCAAAAAATGAACTGAATCAACGACCGGGCATCCATTACTACTTACACAGTCTAGCGTCTGGGGACAATAAACCCCGGATCGCGGTCCCGGGCCCGCGAACGAAGTGCGCTACGGGAGGAGCTCGAAGGTGATTTGGCGGGTGGCAATGTCCGCGTGAAGCAGTTTCACGCGGACCTTCGTTCCGGACTCCATTTCGCCATCGCAACGAGCGGTGACCGCGGGCTCGGCGATCTGCACGACACCGTAGGGGCCGTGCTGGGCTCCGTTTCCGTTGCCGTTTCCGTTGTTGCCGTTGTGGCTGTTCCCGTTGCCATTTCCGTTGTTTTTGGCGGGCTTCGATCCGGAAATCACCACGGCGTCGAATTCCTGTCCGATGTGGTTGACAAGGAGCGCTGCCTCCACCGTGTCCAGGGCCAGGTGCTCCATTTTCGCGGCCAGCTGGTCGGATGACGCCATGATCTCGGGCAGGCTCGGCAAAGCGTCCCGGGCCCATGCTGGTATCTCGGTTCCATTGCTGAGCGCTTCGCAGATGACCAGGACAAATCGATCGACCAGCCGGCGCAACGGAGCGGTGGTGTGGGCATAGGGTGCCCCGATGGCGGACTGCATCACGCTGTCCGGGACCTCGCCGTCGAAAGGCGTGTAGCCGGCACCACGGAAAAGCAGTCCCGCTGAATGGAGGATGGCCAGTTGCCGGGGGTCCTTGGCATCGAGGCTCCGCAGGTACTCGCCATAGCTGGTCCCCTCGGTCCAAGGTTTGCCAAGCGCCCCGGTTTGCCGTTTGAAATGGAGCAACGAACGCTCATCGGGGGCGGGCATGGTCCGTAGGATTCCCACTTTGCCGTCGAGCATCAGCTGGGCGGCTGCCATCCCGGTCATGAGCGAAATCTGGGCGTTCCAGTCCTCCACCGGCAGCGAGGGAGCTGCGACGATCCTGTAGCCCTCGCCGTCGGGCAGCTGCACGATTTCCTGCTCAGGCATGTTCAGGCTGGCTCCGCCGCGGCGGCGTTCGAGTTCCACCCGCTTGAGTCCGACCTCCTTGAGGAGATGAAGGACGGGATCGGCCGCGCCGGAATCGATCTCCGCCTGCACGCCTTTGTAGTCGAGCTTGGCGCGGCTGCGTACGCTTGCCCGACCCACAGAGACGGTGCGGAACTCCGCTTCGGCGTCGAGTTCGAAGTCCCACACGAACGCGCCGCACGTCTGGCCGGCCAACAGGCTTCCGGCGTGCTCGCTGATGATCTCGGGGTGCAGCGGTATGCGGCCGTCCGGGGCATAGTACGTTTGCCCGCGGTGGCGGGTTTCGGCGTCGAGCGCTCCTCCCGGGGGCACGAAGGAGGGCACATCGGAGATGGCGTAGAGGACCCTGTAACCATCGCCGGACCGGTCGATGAAGAGCGCCTGATCGAGATCCGTGGAAGAGGCCGGGTCGATCGTGATGAACGGAACGTCCGTGAGGTCCTGCACCGGCAGGGTGTGTCCGGAAACCGCCGCTTCGGCGTCGCGCAGCGCTTCAGCGGGATAGCCTGCAGGCAGCTCGAGTTCAGTCCGAAGCGCCGCCAGTGCTTCCGCGAGCTGATTCGACGTTTCACTGACATTCGGGGCTATCCGCTGATGTGACACGAAAGTCAGGGTAACTCCAAAATCTTTCGGCGTCTCGCTAGGCCGCCGCAGCGTCAAGGGCGGCCAGGAGTGCCTGGGCTGCCGCCGTCGGATCCTCTGCCTCGGTGATGGCGCGGACCACTACGATGCGGCTTGCACCGGCCTCCACTACCTCTTCGACGTTGCCCAGATCGATGCCCCCGATCGCGAACCAGGGGAGCACCACGCCGCCGACTGTCTCAGCGTCTGCCTGCTTCACCGCGCTGGCGGCGTACTTCACCAGATCGAGCCCGACGGCGGAGCGTCCCGGCTTGGTAGGGGTGGCCCACACCGGCCCGACGCAGAAGTAGTCCAGGCCGCTGCGGCCAGGCGACGCGGCGATGGCCGCGTCGATCTGTTCCGGCGTGTGCGTGGAGAGGCCGATGATGGTGGGGTCGTGGAGCAGCTTCCGGGCCGAGCGCAGCGGAATGTCCTTTTGGCCGATATGGAACACCGGTGCACCCGAGAGGGAAGCGACGTCCGCCCGGTCGTTGACTGCCCAGAGACGGCCGTGACGGTGCGCCACGGATTGCAGGATCTCCAGGAGTTCCAGTTCCTCGGCGGCTTCAATCGTCTTGTCACGCAGCTGGATGATGTCCACGCCGCCCTCGAATGCGGCATCGACAAATTGCTCAAAATCACCCTGTTGCTTGCGGGCGTCGGTGCAGAGGTACAGGCGGGCGGTGGTGTGGACATCGTGCTGGGTCATGGAAACAGAGTAGTTCCTCTAAACTGGGCTGGTACCGCGGGAGCCGCGGCGGCGGTCACAATCGCCGCGCGGCTGAGAGGGCTTCAGCGCCGACCGCTTGACCTGATCCGGCTAGTACCGGCGTAGGGAAGGACTCCATGGAAGAAGCAAACACCCGGAACGGGCCCCTCCACGCGGATGTCGCGGTGATCGGGGGCGGTGTCATTGGCCTCGGCATCGCGGGGGAAGCCCGCAGATCCGGCCGTTCGGTTGCCCTCATCGATCCCGCACCGGCCAGCGGCGCTACGTTCGCGGCAGCGGGAATGCTGGCGCCCGTCAGCGAATTGCACTACCAGGAAGAGGACCTCCTGGAGCTCATGCTCGAATCATCGGCGTTGTGGCCGGGCTTCGAACGCAATGTGACCGGCTCAAGCGCCGGGCGCGGCACGGGTTACCGCACGACGCCGACCCTCGCCGTCGGTGCGGACGCCGCGGACCGCCGGGCGCTCGCCGACCTTCGGGACGTCCAGCTCGCCCATGGCTTGGTGGTGGAATCCGTTCCGTTGCGCGAGGCGCGGGAGCGAGAGCCGCTCTTGAGCCCGCAGATTTCCTGTGCTTTCGATATCCCGGGCGATCACCAAGTGGATCCGCGCCGGCTCTCGGCCGCGATTCTCGCCGCCTTGGCAAACCACCAGCCCGGCGATTCGAGCTGGATCGCGGGGGCAGGGGACGGGTTTGCGGTCCACGACACTGCGGCGGGCCTCCTGTGGGAGGACGGGCGCGTCGTCGGGACGGTGCTCGGCTCGGGCGCCAACGTTCTCGCCACGGAAACAGTAGTAGCCAACGGACTTGATGCTGCCCGCTTGAACGGCCTGCCGGATGGATTGTCGCTGCCATTGCGTCCCGTGTACGGCGACATACTGCGGCTGCGCGTCCCGGAGCATCTGCAGCCCCTTGTCACCGCCACCGTCCGTGGGATGGTGCGCGGAGTGCCCGTGTATATCGTTCCCCGCGACGACGGGACCGTGGTGATCGGCGCAACGCAACGCGAAGACGGTTTGTCGGCGTCCGGGGGAGGAGCCAACCCGGTGTCAGCAGGGGGCGTGTACCAATTGCTCCGCGACGCCCAGGTACTGGTTCCGGCTGTCGCCGAACTGGAACTCCTCGAGGCGACCGCCCGTGCCCGCCCTGGCACACCGGACAACGCACCGCTGTTGGGCCGTGTCGAAGGTCGCGAAGGAACCGTGCCCGGCCTCATCGTGGCCAGCGGCTTTTTCCGGCACGGCGTGCTCCTCACCCCTGCAGCGGCGCAAATCTGCGTCGGACTCATGGATGGCACCGTCGATCCGCGGTGGAACAAATTCCGCCCGGACCGCTTCTCCCGCCCGCTGTCAGCAGCAAGGGCATCCACAGGCGGCCCATCGGCCGACACCCCACATCCCCTTCCGAAGGACCACGCATGAACATCAAATTGAACGGCGCAGACCACACACTGGGCGACGGCGCGTCCGTGACCACACTCGTCAGCCACATCACCGGACGGGTTGTTGACCCCAGCGGCCAGGCGGCCGACGGACGCAAGATCGGCGTCGCCGTCGCACGCAATTCCGAAGTGGTGCCGCGCAGCCAGTGGGCTGCCACCGCGCTCGCAGAGGGCGACGAACTCGAAATCGTGACCGCAGTACAGGGAGGCTGAACAATGACCATAGGAAGCACTCACGCAGCAAGCACCCGAACCGACGCCCTGGTAATCGATGGTGTTGAGTTCGGCTCGCGCCTCATCATGGGAACCGGCGGAGCCCCGAGCCTGGACGGCCTGGGAGCAGCGCTGTTGGCCTCCGGCACCGAACTCACCACCGTTGCCATGCGGAGGTACTCACCGACGGAGACCGGTTCCCTGTTCCAGTTGCTCGTGGACCACGGCATCCGTGTCCTGCCCAACACCGCCGGCTGCTTTACCGCCAAGGACGCTGTCATGACAGCCGAACTTGCCCGGGAGGCCTTGGAAACGGATTGGGTCAAGCTGGAGGTCATCGCCGACGAGCAGACGCTCCTGCCCGATGCCGTGGAGTTGGTGGATGCAACGGAGAAGCTGGTGGACCGCGGCTTCAAGGTCTTCGCCTACACCAACGACGACCCCGTGCTGGCGCTTCGGCTGGAAAACCTCGGAGCAACGGCGGTGATGCCGTTGGGCGCGCCTATCGGTACCGGCTTGGGCATCCTGAATCCCCACAACATCGAGCTCATTGTGTCCCGGGCTTCCGTGCCGGTGGTGCTCGACGCCGGCATCGGCACTGCCTCCGACGCCGCGTTGGCCATGGAGCTCGGCTGCGACGCCGTGCTGCTGGCCACTGCAGTGACCCGCGCGCAGAACCCGGTGCAGATGGGCGAGGCCTTCAAACACGCGGTCATCGCCGGTAGGCTGGCGAAGCAGGCGGGCCGCATCCCGCGCCGGGAACACGCGCTGGCGTCATCGGCCATGGAAGGCCGGGCAGAGTTTCTCTAGCGGGTTATTGCCGGCCGTCGGCGGATTCGTGTGAATCCCCTGTCAGCGAAGGAGCTCCCCATGGCCGGCAAGGATGACATCCTCACCAAGTCCGCGATCGACGACGCCTTGGCGGATCTGCCGGACTGGCGATACCACCTGGGCAGCCTCGTCACGGTCTATAAATGCCCGACGTCGGCGGCGGCACTCGAGCTGATTGCCGCCGTCGGGCGCATCGCCGAGCAGCAGAACCACCACCCGGACCTGGACTGGAGGTACAACCGGGTGTCCATCCGCTACACCTCCCACGACGCCGGGAGCGAGGTAACCCGACGCGATGTCCGGGCAGCCACGAACGTCAGCCGGGCAGCCAAGGACGCCGGGGCAGTGGCGCGACCCGAAGCTCTGCCGTGAGCCCGGTTCGTCCGCGACACGCAAACAGAACGGCGACGCCCGGATACAGGAGTCGCCGTTCTGTTTGAAGTGTCGCCGGCCCGTACGAGCAGCCCCAGCTAGAGCCGCAGGGCCGCGGTCAGCTGGGCAGTATCGTGCCGGGCCCGGTGGTGGCCCAGGAAGTACGAGGCCACCGCGGCCGCCACGGTACCCAGAATGATGGGCAGGACCCAAGGGATCCACGTCACGCCAGGCTGGTAGCCAAAGCCAAGTTGGATGAAGATCATCCAACTCAGCATGGCGACGGCCACCGAAACGCCGGCGGGCAGGGTGATTCCGTACGTGCCCCGGCGTTTGTCAGTTCCCCAGACAATGAAGCCCGAGGCGATGGTGGCTAGCGCCACGATGACAAGTGAGAGCATGCGGACTCCTGGCTCGCTGGTGTTCTGGTGTAAAAGCTTAGAGCGCGCCGAAGCCGACCCGGCGTACTTCCTCGGCACCGATCTCAACGTATCCGAGGACGTTGCCGGGAACGATGACCTGACGGCCCTTTTCATCGGTCAGGCGCAGGTCCGTGCCGTTGGCAATGGCCTCGCTCACGATCTTGGCAACAGCCTCGGCGTCGAGAGCGGACTCAAGCGCGATCTCACGGCCAACATTCTGAATGCCGATCTTTACTTCCACAGCGGGGCCTCCCAGCCAATCAAAAAATTACTCAGTCCTCTATTTGTAGTCTAGGACTCTTTCGGGAAGCGACTGATTCCGCGCCAAGCTAAACGGTAGATCAGGTCGCTGGCAACATCGAGGTCCAAATCGCCGTCGGTCTCGAGCCAATACCGGGCACTGACCTGCGCCATTCCAGCCAGGCCCCGGCCCAGCAGCTGGGCCTCCAGCGGGGGCAGCTTGGTGTCTTCGGCGATGACCTTGGCGACGGCGTCGGCAAAAGTGCGGTTGAACGTCTCCAAACGCGAACTGACGTCAGGGTCATTGATGAGGTCGGATTCGAAGACGAGCCGGTGCGCTTGGTCATCGCCTGCGATGAAACGGTAGTAGGCGCGCATGACGGCCTGGACGCGTTCCTTGTTGTCCGACGTCGAATTCAGCGCCGTAAGCATCTGGTCCGTGAGCGTGGCCAGGTGGCTGTCGAGGAGTGCCATGTAGAGCTCCCGCTTGGACGGGAAGTGTTGGTACAGCACCGGTTTGCTGACATGGGCCGTCTCGGCGATTTCGTCCATCGCTGCACCATGGAACCCGTTGGCAACGAAGACTTCCAAGGCGGCGTTCAAGAGCTGGGCCCGGCGCTCATCGCGTGGCAGCCTGGCCGAACGCGGCGAACCGGTCCGATCCTGCCTGACCTGTGCCTCCTGTTTGATACGTGCACTCTCAGCCACTTGTCTGCCGCCTTTCCTTTGCAGTTATGACCACAATACTGCGCAGTAATATGACCGGGCGGCAGCGGCAGGCATACTTTGGAGTATGGCCACTATTTTTGCTGCCCAAACGTTGCCGCACTCTCCTTCTTCGACACTGCCGCCCCTCGTGGAACCGGCGGCGGAACTGACCACCGAAGAGGTGGAACGGTATTCGCGCCACCTCATTATTCCCGAAATCGGTGCGGCCGGTCAGCGTCGGCTCAAGAATGCAAAAGTCCTGGTGATAGGTGCAGGCGGACTGGGCTCTCCGGCTTTGCTGTACCTCGCCGCCGCCGGCGTGGGGACGCTCGGAATCGTGGACGACGACGACGTCGACCTCAGCAACCTGCAACGCCAGATCATTCACGGCGTAGGAGATGTGGGACGGCCGAAGATCGAATCGGCACGGGACGCGATCAAGGAGCTCAATCCACTCGTCAACGTGCAACTGCACAACGTCCGCCTGGACTCCTCCAATGCCTTGGAGGTTTTCTCCGGCTACGATCTCATCCTGGACGGGGCGGACAACTTCGCCACACGGTACCTTGTCAACGATGCCGCGGCGATTCTCGGCAAACCGTACGTCTGGGGATCGATTTTCCGCTTCGACGGCCAGGTCAGCGTGTTCTGGGAGAAGCACGGGCCCAGCTATCGCGATCTCTACCCCGAGGCTCCTCCTGCCGGCTCGGTCCCATCCTGCGGCGAGGGCGGCGTGTTCGGCATGCTGTGCGCTGCTGTCGGCTCGCTCATGGTGACTGAGGCAGTCAAGCTGATCACCGGCGTCGGGCGCTCCATGCTGGGACGGGTGGCGCTCTTTGACGCCCTCGGCGGCAGCTGGCGCGAAATCAAGGTTTCGAAAGACCCGGAGGCCGAACCGATCACCGAATTGACCGATTACGAAGCGTTCTGCGGCATCATCCCGGCACCTGCGGGGGATTCGGTTCCGACGGTCACGGCCACCGAACTTTCCGGGATGCTCGAGGCCCGCGCGGCAGGGGAACGCGACTTCGAACTGGTGGATGTCCGCGAGATCGGTGAACACGAGATCGTGAGCATCGACGGTTCGGTGCTCATCCCGCAGGGACGGATCCTGGCGGGGGAGGCCTGGACGGAACTGCCTCAGGACAAAGAGATCGTGTTCCACTGCAAGGGCGGCACCCGTTCCGCGGCGGTGCTCGCGGCTGCACAGCGCGCCGGCTACACGCGCGTCAGCCACCTCGACGGCGGGATCCTCGCTTGGGTGCACGACGTCGAGCCCGGCAAACCCGTTTACTGAACCGACAAGCGCAGGTGAACATGAAAGGTCCCGATATGAGCGAGGAATCCATGACCACACCGCAACACCCCATCGGATCGGGTTTCGGCCACGGCTCCACCGCATCGGACGTTGTGGCGGGAGTGGACCTTCACGGCAAGACCGCAATTGTCACGGGTGGTTATTCCGGGCTCGGCCTGGAGACGGTGCGGGCCTTGTCCTCCGCCGGGGCCAAGGTCACGGTTCCGGCCCGGCGTCCCGAACACGCTAGGGAAGTCCTCGCCGCTGCCGGCCTTGCACCGGAGCAAGTGACCGTGGAAGCCTTGGACCTGGCCGATCAGGACGCAGTGAAGGATTTCGCGTCACGTTTCCTCTCATCCAACGAAACCCTGGACATCCTGGTCAACAACGCAGCCATTATGGCCAGCCCGGAGCAACGCGTGGGTCCGGGTTGGGAATCCCAGTTCGCCACCAACCACTTGGGCCACTTCACGCTTCTCAACTCCCTGTGGCCTGCGCTGGCGGCTGCCGGTTCGGCCCGCGTCGTGGCCTTGTCCTCCACCGGGCACAAACTCTCGCCCATCCGTTTCGAGGACATCAATTTCGAGAACGGCTACGACAAATGGAAGGCCTACGGCCAGGCGAAGACGGCCAACGCGTTGTTCGCCGTCGAGCTTGACCGCCTGGGCCGCTCCTCCGGGGTACGGGCCTTCGCGGTCCACCCAGGCGGCATCATGACCGAGCTCCAGCGCCACCTTCCGCGGGAAGAGATGGTCGCGGCGGGCTGGATGGACGACGCAGGCAACGTCCGCGAGGGTTTCAAGACTCCGGAGCAGGGCGCAGCCACGTCTACGTGGGCAGCCACCTCGCCGGCACTGGCAGGCATGGGCGGGGTGTATTGCGAAGACTGCGATATCGCCAAGCCCACGGACCCTGCCTCGCCGCTCGCGCGGTACCAAGGAGTGGATGCACACGCTGTGGATCCGGAAGCCGCAACAAGGCTGTGGGCCGTGTCCGCAGAAATGACGGGAGTCAACGCGTTCGCGTAGGGCCGGGGATTCGCGAACCAGCGCCTTGGGACATGCTCATTCTTGGTGATTGCAGCCGGACATATTCCTGTTATGTCCAGTGCTGGTGATCGGGGGAGGGCATGCTCTGTGTGGGTTGCAGGACGGAACCTGAACAGCGCCACCCAGGCTGTGAGGGGACGCGCGGGCTAGGCGCTTTCAGCCTGCTGGGATGCCTGTTGGTGGTCGACAGGACACGAGGACGCCGGTGACGCGGCCGGCTGCTCCACCTGGATGCCGTACAAGGCCTCGAGGGCTGCCACGTAATCGTCTTGCTGGCCGTTGGCGGCGAGTTCCCGTGCGCGGACCGTGGGGATGTGGAGCAACTGCTTGACCATGCGGCGGAGGGCGAACTCGACCTCTTCGGCCGCAGCGGTGCAGCCATGCCGGGCCCGGACTTTCTCCATCTCGGCGTCGAGCACGTTCATCGTGTGGCGGCGCAGGGCCACAATGGCCGAATCGACGGACCGGGCTTCACGTTCCTGCTCGAAGGCCTCGGCCGCGCCGGACACAATGGTGCTCGCTTGCGCCAGCGACTCTGCTTGCTCCTGGGGCGCCGCGAGCCGTACGGATTCGAGCGTTAGGAGCTCGACGCCGTCGAGCTCGCCCACCGCGGGGTCGAAGTCGTGGGTGAGCGCGAGGTCGATCGCGATGAGCGTCTGGGTGGACAGGGCGCGGACCTTGGCAAGCTCGGCGGCCTCCACTCGCGTGTCCGACCCGCTGCAACCGATCATGACATCGGCGGCGGCGACGGCGGCAGGGAGCGTTTCGGCGTCGAGTGCGGTCCCGCCGCGGGTCGCCACGAAAGTGCCGGCCCGGCCGGAAGACGAGTACACGGAGACGTCGGTGCATCCACGATCGCGCAGCAGCGACATGGTGGCTCCGGCGTAGGCCCCGGTCCCGAAGACAACAACCTTCTTGGTGCTCCAGTCGGCGTTCTCCGAGAGGTCGGTGGCGAGGTCCAGGGCTACTGAAACGATCGACAGGCCACGGGAACCAAGAGCTGTCTGGGCCCCCACGTCCTTGGCCGTCTTGGAAGCGGCCTGGAACAAGCGGACCAGCCCGGAACTCGCGGTTCCTTCGTGCTGGGCAGTGATGAGGGCGCGGCGCACTTGGCCGGCGATTTCGCGTTCGCCGACGACGGCGGAGTCCAGCCCGGCGCTGACGGCGAAGAGGTGCCTGCTGACCTCGGGGCCGGTGCGGGTGCTGAAGGCGCGCGAGACGAGTTGCTCGTTGAGTCCGCTCAGGCCACTGATCTGCGTGACGAGCGCCGAACGGGCGGCTTCGAGGTTCTCGACGTGCGGGGTTTCGCCGTAGATTTCGTAGCGGTTGCAGGTGGCCAGGACCACGGCACCGGAGACAAGTTGGGAATCGGCCAAAGCGGACGAGGCAACCTCGGATGAACCGTTGCTCAACTGAGCGACGGTCTCAAGATCGATGTCGGCGTGTGTAGCCACCAATGAGAAAAGAACCACAGCAAAGCAATCATAGCTTTTTCGGCGCCATGTAGAACAACGCACGCCAGTGGTTCTCCGCACTGCCGGCAGTGATGCCCGTCACCCCGCAATGTGCGGGACAGGCTGTCGTTATCTTTTGACCCCGATCTTCGGCACAATCGAAGGCATGACTTCCAGTTCCGCACTGCCTCATTCTGTGTCGGCCACCGACATTTCCGGCACAGCCGCTTCAGGCCTTGATGCAAGCCACCCGCTGATGGATGGCCGCACCGCAGACTCCCCGCTGATCCAGGCTTACCGCGGAGGCAAGCCGTCCCGCCGTCCTGTGTGGTTCATGCGGCAGGCCGGCCGCTCGTTGCCGGAATACCTCAAAGTCCGTGAAGGCGTGGCAATGCTGGACTCCTGCCTGCGCCCCGAGCTCGCCTCCGAAATCACATTGCAGCCGGTTCGCCGCCACGACGTTGATGCGGCGATCTTCTTCTCCGATATCGTCATCCCCCTCAAGCTGGCCGGCGTCGGCGTGGACATCGTCCCCGGCGTAGGGCCCGTGTTGGACAAGCCCGTCCGCACCGCAGCTGACGTCGCCGCCCTGCCGCAGCTGACGTGGGAAGCCCTCGAACCGATCCGCGAGGCCGTCCGCCTGACGGTCGCGGAGCTCGGCACAACACCCCTGATCGGCTTCGCCGGTGCGCCGTTCACGCTTGCCGCGTACATGGTGGAGGGCAAGCCCTCCCGCGACCACCTCGGTCCGCGCACCATGATGCACGCCGATCCGGAGACCTGGACCGCCCTGGCCAATTGGGCGGCCGACGCCTCCGGCATGTTCCTGCGGGCACAACTGGAAGCCGGCGCCTCGGCAGGTCAACTGTTCGACTCGTGGGCAGGATCCCTTGGGCTCGCCGACTACGCCAAGTACGTTGCTCCGGCTTCGACCCGCGCCCTTGACCACGTCCGTCACCTCGGCGCGCCGCTGGTCCACTTCGGTACGGGAACGTCCGAATTGCTTGTCGCGATGCGCGACGTCGGCGTGGATGTCGTCGGCGTGGACTACCGGCTGCCGCTTGACGAGGCAAACCGTCGGCTGGGCGGCACGGTGCCCTTGCAAGGCAACATCGACCCGGCGCTGCTTTCCGCACCGTGGGAGGTACTGGAAGCCCATGTCCGTGAGGTGATCGCAGCCGGCTCCGCAGCCCCGGGCCACGTCTTGAACCTCGGCCACGGCGTGCCCCCGGAGACGGATCCCGCCGTCCTGACGCGGGTAGTGGAACTCATCCACTCGATCCCGGCAGGGTAGCCGGCATGCGCGGGGCACAAACACAGCCCGGACATGCACCTTCCGCAGATTCAGCAGCCGGCTTGGCCGCCGTCGTCGTTGGCGGCGGAATGTCCGGCCTGCTCGCCGCCCGTGGCCTGGCCAAGGCCGGGATCACCGTCACGGTGCTCGAAGCGGGCGAGGCGTGGGGCGGTTGCGTGGGGAGGCACACTGTCGGCGGCCTTGTGCTGGACAGTGGCGCCGAGTCCTTCGCCACGCGCTCCACCGCCGTGGCCGATCTCGCCCGCGATCTCGGGCTCGGCGGCAATATCGTGGCGCCCCATCCAGGAGGTGCCTGGGTGCAGTTGCCCGACGGCCCGCAGGAACTGCCGAAAACCGGAGTGCTCGGAATCCCGGCGAACCCCTGGGACCCGGAAGTCCGGCGGTCCTTGGGCTTTGCCGGTTCCCTGCGGGCCTCGCTCGACCGCTACCTGCCCGCATCCGTCGGCACCTCGGCCGCGGTCACCAGCGTCTCCTCCTTGGTCCGGGCGCGGATGGGCAAACGGGTGCTCGAACGGCTTGTGGCGCCCGTCGTCGGGGGAGTGCACTCCGCCGATCCCGGACTGCTCGACGTCGACATGGTCGCTCCCGGCCTGCGTGCGGCATTGCGCCAGCACGGTTCGTTGGCCGCGGCGGTGGCCAGCCAGCGCGAGGCCGTGCCGAACCGCAACGGAAGCGGGACGGCGAAGGCGGGATCCGCCGTCGGCGGCTTGGAAGGCGGAATGAACACGCTTGTCACCGCCCTCGTGGCGGAGTTGCGTTCGCGGGGCGTCGCCCTCGTTTCAGGCGCCCGGGTGGATTCGATCACCCGCACCGAAAGCGGTTGGCAGGCTACCGCCGCGGGCACAACGTACGACGCCGGCCGGCTCGTGGTGGCGCTCGACGGTCCGGCCGCCGTCGGGCTGCTGGAGGAGGCGCTTCCCGAATTGTCCGCGCTGCGCCCCGCCGCAGGCCCGTTGGTGAGCCTGGTGACCTTGGTGGTGGACGTGCCCGAACTGGACCGGCGTCCCCGGGGCACCGGCATTCTTGTCGCTCCGCAGACCGAGGGGATCGAGGCGAAAGCGCTCACCCACGCCACGGCAAAGTGGGACTGGCTGGCGGAAGAAGCAGGCCCTGGAACGCACGTGCTGCGCCTGTCCTATGGGCGCGGCGAGGGGGCGGACTCCCCTGAATCGGTGGCAGCGCAATCCGTCGCCTCGCTCAATGACGATGCTCTGCTCGAGGCTGCGCTCCGCGACGCCTCGACTTTGCTGACCGTGCCGATTGTCCGGGAAGACGTACTCGATTGGGACGTTGTCCGTTGGGAGGGCGCTTTGCCGTTCGCGGCAGTCGGTCACAAACAGCGCGTTGCCGAGGTGCGCCGCATCTGCGCCGAAGCCGACGGTTTGTCCGTGGTGGGCGGGTGGCTCGCCGGAAACGGCCTGGCAGCCGTGGTTGCCGACACTTCCGCGCAGATCGACGCAGTCTTGTGAAATGCACCACTTCTACGCCTTGTAGAAGTGGTGCATTTCGACTTAGCGGCATCCACGGGGCAGACTTGTACCATGAGCCACACTTCTGCCGAATCTGTCACTAAAACTGCCGAATCCGAAGAGCAGTTCTTTACGCTGTGGACCGTCTTCAAGCGGTCGGGCGATGTCCTGCGCAGCGCCGGCGCTGTTCAGGATTTCGAGCAGCTGGCTGCCAAGCTTGCCGAGGACGGCGTCGTCCTTCGCGGAAGCTACGACGTCTCCGCCATGCGCTCCGACGCCGACATCATGGTGTGGCTCCACGGCGCCAAGCCTGAAGCCTTGCAGCAGGCCGTGCGTGATATCCGCCGCAGCGCGCTGTTCTCCGGCACCGAGATCGTCTGGTCCGCCATGGGCGTGCACCGCGAAGCCGAATTCGCCAAGAACCACGTTCCTGCCTATGCGCGCGGCGTCGAGCCCAGCACGTGGCTGTGCGTTTACCCGTTCGTCCGCTCCTATGAGTGGTACATCCTGCCTGCCGACGAGCGTGGCAAGATGCTGCGCGATCACGGCATGCTCGGCCGCGACTTCCCCCAGGTCATTTCCAACACCGTGTCCTCCTTCGCCCTGGGCGACTGGGAGTGGATCCTGGGCCTCGAAGCCCCCGAACTCGTTGACCTGGTGGACCTCATGCGCCACCTGCGTGCCACCGACGCCCGCAACCACGTCCGCGAGGAAATCCCGTTCTACACCGGCCGTCGCATCACCGCCGCGGAGATCGCCGAGGTCCTCGCGTGAGCGGCCGCCACTCCACGGGCCCGGCCAGCCTCACCGAGGTCAACGACGTCACCGAGGCCGGACGCATGGCTCCCAAAGAGTACGACGCCGTCCTCCTCGCCTCTTTCGGCGGCCCCGAAGGCCAGGACGATGTCATTCCCTTCCTGCGCAATGTGACCCGTGGCCGCGGCATCCCCGATGAGCGCCTTGAAGAGGTGTCGCACCACTACCGTGCGTTCGGCGGGATCAGCCCCATCAACCAGCAAAACAGGAACCTCAAGGCCGCCCTTGAAGCGGAGTTGGCCTCGCGCGGCATCAGCCTTCCCGTGCTGTGGGGCAACCGCAACTGGGATCCTTACATCCCGCAAACCCTCCAGGAAGCGTACGACGCCGGCCACCGCAGACTGCTGATGGTCACCACGAGCGCATACTCCTGTTACTCCAGCTGCCGTCAGTACCGCGAGGACATCGGCATCGCGCTGACGGAGAGCGGCCTTGACGGCAAACTCGAAGTGGACAAGGTACGCCAGTACTTCGACCACCCAGGCTTCGTCGAACCCTTCGTGGAAGGAACGGCTGCAGGACTTGCGGAGGTCAAGGAGAAACTGGCTGCGGCCGGTCTCCAGGACGCTCCGGTGCACATCCTGTTTGCGACGCACTCCATTCCAACCCGTGACGCCGAAGCCGCCGGGCGTTCGGACGCCGAGCCCCGCGAGTTCGAGCAGGACTCTGCCTACGTCGCCCAGCATTTGGCTACCGGCGCCGAGGTGGTTCGTCGGGTCGAGGCCGAATCCGGGCTCACCATTCCGTGGTCGTTGGTGTACCAGTCACGTTCCGGCGCGCCGAGCGTTCCGTGGCTTGAGCCGGACATCAACGATGCCATCGAGGAACTGGCCGGCCAGGGAATCAAGGGCGTCGTGATCGTCCCCCTCGGCTTCGTTTCCGACCACATGGAAGTGGCCTGGGACTTGGACACCGAGGCCTTGGAAACCTGCAAGAACCTCGGAATCGCCGCGACCCGCGTTCCCACCCCGGGAACCCACCGCACGTTCGTCTCCGGCCTGGTGGATCTCATTTGCGAGCGGACGGTAGCCAACAATATCGCCGATCGCCCCGCGATGACCGGGCTCGGGCCGTGGTACGACATCTGCCGTCCGGGCTGCTGCGCCAACTTCCGTGGGGAGAAGCCCACGATTGCGGGTGCGGACACCTCGGTCGGCACGGGGCATGATGCCTACCCCGCAGGAGAAAGCGCGAAATGACCGTTCGGATCGGCACCCGCGCGAGCAAGCTCGCGCTCACCCAAAGCCAGCAGGCCGCGGACCAGCTGGCCGCCGTCGGCGGCTTCCCCGTCGAACTGGTGCGCATCAAGACCGAAGGCGATGTCCGGACGGGTTCCCTGTCCCAGATGGGCGGCACCGGAGTGTTCGTCGCCGCTCTTCGCGACGCGCTGTTGGAGAACGCATGCGACGTCGCTGTGCACTCCTTGAAGGATCTCCCCACGGGTGCAGCGCCGGGGCTCACCATTGCGGCAACGCCGAAACGCGTCGATGTCCGGGACGCCTTGTGCGCCCGTGACGGCCTCAAGTTGGCGGACCTTCCGGCAGGCTCCAGGGTCGGTACCGGATCGCCGCGTCGCGCCGCCCAGCTGCGCGCCGCCCGCCCGGATCTCGACGTCGTGGACATCCGCGGCAACGTGGACACCCGGCTGGGCCGCGTTCCGGGGCTCGCCGGCAACGCGGAAGATTCACCAGGCGACCTCGACGCCGTCGTCCTCGCCGCGGCCGGACTGGAACGGATCAGCAGGCTCGACGTCGTGACGGAGTTCTTCGAAACCGACGTCATGCTTCCAGCGCCCGGACAAGGCTCGCTCGCGATCGAGTGCCGCACGGCTGACGCGCCCGGACAGTCCGACTCGGTCGAAGGTTCCCAGGGTGCACTCGCACAGGCCCTGGCCGCACTGAACGATGAAGACACCCGGCTGGCCGTCACGGCGGAGCGGGCCGTCCTGGCCCGCCTCGAAGCCGGCTGCGCTGCGCCCGTGGGCGCCTACGCTTACCGCAAGGGGAGCATGCTCTATCTGGAAGCGGTGGTCTGTGCCGTCGACGGGAGCGCGTCCGTGCGCGAGAAAAAGGCCAGCGACGGCCTCACTGAGGTCGGCGCCACGTTGCTGGGCATCGAAGTCGCCGAACTCCTCCTCTCCGCGGGCGCCGCGGACATCACAGATCTTGCAGCTTCCCGATAACCGGAGCCAACAGGAGACCATGGGACGGCACAGTGCAGTGAAGTCGGGGGAGGCCCGGGTCCTTGAAGGCGCCCGGGTCCTTGTGACGCGCAGCCCGGATCGTGCCGCCCCCCTCGTCAGCGCCCTGCGTGAGGCCGGCGCGGAGCCGCTCCTGTTGCCCTTGATCGACTTCGAACGAGCCCGCGACCAGCATTCCCTCGAGGTCGCTTTGGACGCCCTCCGTGCCGGGGCGTACGGCTGGTTGGTGGTCAGCAGCATCACCACGGTGCGTGCCCTGAAGGAAAAGGCGGCCGAGCGGCGCTTGGAGCTGAAGGAACTGATTCCGGATTTCGTCCGGATCGCGACGATCGGTCCGTCGAGCCGGCGGGTCCTCGAAGCGGAAGGCCTTCCCGTGGACCTCGCACCGGAGGACGTCCAGTCGGCCGCGGGACTCGTCTCCGTCTGGCCGACAGGCCCGGCCAATGTGCTGTTGCCCCAAGCTGACATCGCCGATGCGACGTTGGCGGAGGGGATCGAGGCCAAGGGAGCCGCAGTCCAGGCAGTGACGGCCTACCACACCGTGGACTACCCGGCGGCCCCCGAACGCAGGCTCATTGCTGCCTTGGTGGCTGCGAACGGCTGGCACACGGGAAGCGGATCCGGGGCCCCGGAGCTCACCCCCGACGACGCCAAAGCCGAACTTTCCGGCGGCCGGCTCCACGCCGTCGTCGCCGCTTCACCCAGCGCTGCACGCCGCATCCACGCCTCGCTGGCTCCGCTGCGGGATTGCCGCTTCATTGCGATCGGGCGCTCGACGGCGGCGGAGGCTGCCGCTCTCGGCATTCCAGTTGCGGCAACCGCCAAGGAACCCACACCCGCCGGCATCGTGGCCGCCCTACGCACCGTATTCGACACCGAAGGGAACGAAAGTTGAGCTTTCCAAACCACCGGCCCCGCCGGCTCCGCACCACCCCCGCCATGCGCCGGATGACCGCCGAACACCGCTTGGCGCCCGCTGACCTCATCCTGCCGGCCTTTATTCGCGAAGGACTCAGCGAACCGGCTCCGATCAGCTCCATGCCCGGCGTCGTCCAGCACACCACGGACTCGCTGAAGCGCGCCGCCGCAGAAGCCGTGGAGCTGGGCGTCAGCGGCATCATGCTGTTCGGTGTTCCCGCCGTCCGCGATGCCCGCGGCACCGCCTCCCTGGATCCCGATGGCGTGCTGAACAAGGCCATCCGCGACGTCCGTGCAGAAGTGGGCGATGACCTGGTGGTCATGGGCGACGTGTGCCTCGACGAATTCACCGACCACGGCCACTGCGGTGTCCTGGACGCCAACGGCTACGTGGACAACGACGCCACCCTCGAAATCTACGCCCAAATGGCAGTAGCACAGGCCGACGCCGGTGCCCACGTCCTGGGGCCGTCCGGGATGATGGATGGCCAGATCGCCGTGATTCGCCAGGCCCTTGAAGAAGCCGGACACCAGAACACCGCGCTCCTGGCCTACGCGGCGAAATACGCCTCAGCCTTCTACGGCCCCTTCCGCGAAGCCGTGGACTCGCAGCTCAAGGGCGACCGCCGGACGTACCAGATGGATGCCGCAAACCGCCGGGAAGCCATCATCGAGGTGGAACTCGACCTCGAAGAGGGCGCTGACATGGTGATGGTCAAGCCGGCCATGAGCTACCTCGACGTCCTGGCCGACGTCGCCGCCATGAGCCCGGTCCCCGTGGCGGCCTATCAAATCTCCGGTGAATACGCCATGATCGAAGCGGCTGCCGCGAACGGCTGGATTGACCGCCGCGGTGCCATCACAGAATCCGTGCTCGGCATCAAACGGGCCGGCGCCGATATGGTGCTGACGTACTGGGCGTCCGAGCTTGCCGGCTGGCTCAAGGAGTCCTGATGACCGAAACCCCTTCCACTCCGACGGCCCCGGTGGGTGCTACGGAGATCCTCCTCGGGCTGAACACTTTCGGTGACGCCGGGGTGGACGCCGACGGCAGTCCGAAACCGCACGCCCGGGTATTGCGGGAACTGTTGGCGGAAGCGGAACTGGCGGACGCCGTCGGACTTCATGCCTTTGGTGTGGGAGAGCACCACCGGCGCGACTTCGCTGTCTCGGCGCCCGAAGTGTTCCTCGCGGCCGCGGCTGCCCGGACAAGGCAGATCAAGCTCGGTTCGGCCGTCACTGTGCTCAGCTCCGACGATCCCATCAGGGTCTTCCAACGTTTCTCCACTGTTGATGCGCTCTCCAATGGTCGTGCGGAGGTGATGCTGGGCCGCGGCTCGTTCGTGGAATCGTTCCCGCTGTTCGGCCTGGACCTGGCCGACTACGAAGTCCTGTTCGAGGAGAAGCTGGAGCTCTTCGACAAGGTCCGGGCGCAGAAGCCGGTGCATTGGGAAGGCCGCACCCGGCCGAACGTGAGTGGAATGAGCGTCTTTCCGCCGCTGGAACACCACTTGTTGCCGACGTGGATCGGCGTGGGCGGTACCCCCGAGTCGGTGCTGCGCTGCGCCCAATACGGCTACCCGATCATTTTCGCCATCATCGGCGGGGAACCGCGCCGCTTTGCCCCGCTGGTGAATTTGTACCGCGAGGCAATGGGGAAGTATGGACACCCCATGCAGCAGATTGCCACGCATTCGCCCGGGCACGTCGCTCCCACCGACGAGGAAGCCCGGGAGGAGTTGTTCCCGCATTGGCTGGCCCAGCGCAACCGCATCGGCGCCGAACGCGGCTGGGGACCGGCGAGCAGGGGCGAGTTCGATGCCATGTGCGGCCCTGAGGGGGCACTCTATGTCGGCTCGCCGGAAACGGTTGCCCGGAAGATCGTCTTGCTGAAGCGGAACCTCGGCGTGGACCGTTTTGACCTCAAATACAGCAACGGGACGCTGCCCCACGAATCCATGATGCGCTGCATCGAACTCTTCGGCACCGTGGTGGCTCCACTCGTGGCCGAGCAGCTTGCCGGAGCCTGAACCCCGGTAGCCGCCCTCGCCGGTGCCTGAACCGCTCCTCATCCCTGAAAGAATGGACACCATGACTTCAAACACCCCTGTCTCCGACCAGCTGTTCGACCGCGCCCGCTCCTTGATGCCCGGCGGCGTCAACTCTCCGGTGCGCGCCTTCGGATCCGTCGGCGGCACTCCGAAGTTCATGGTTTCCGCGCAGGGTCCGTACCTGACCGATGCTGATGGCCGCGAATACGTGGACCTCGTCTGCTCATGGGGCCCGGCGCTGCTGGGTCACGCGCACCCGGCCGTCCTTGACGCCGTCCACGCCGCCGTCGACCGAGGCTTGTCCTTTGGCGCGTCCACGCCGGATGAGGCAAACCTCGCCGCGATCGTCAAGGAACGCGTCTCCGCCGTCGAACGCATCCGCATGGTGTCCACAGGCACCGAGGCCACCATGACCGCTGTACGCCTGGCCCGTGGCTTCACTGGCCGCAACCTGATCGTGAAGTTCGCGGGCTGCTACCACGGCCACCTCGATGGACTGCTCGCCGCGGCCGGCTCGGGCCTTGCGACCATGGCGCTGCCCGGTTCGGCCGGCGTCACTGAAGCCGCCGCAGCCGAAACCCTTGTCCTGCCGTACAACGACCTCGGCGCGGTGGAAGCCGCTTTCGCCGCGCACGGCAACAACATCGCCGCCGTCATCACGGAAGCCGCTCCCGCCAACATGGGCGTCGTGACACCGGGCGAAGGCTTCAACGCGGGGCTGTCGCGCATCACCCGGGAGCACGGTGCACTGTTGATCCTGGACGAAGTGCTCACCGGTTTCCGCACCGGCTACGCGGGTTACTGGGGCCTCACGGGCCGCCAGGAAGGCTGGATGCCGGACCTGCTGACCTTCGGCAAGGTCATCGGCGGCGGCATGCCGACGGCGGCGCTCGGCGGACGTGCCGACGTCATGGATTACCTAGCGCCCCTTGGTCCGGTGTACCAGGCAGGAACGTTGTCCGGGAACCCGGTGGCCATGGCCGCAGGCGTCGCCACCCTGACACACGCGACTCCGGAGGTCTACGACTTCGTGGACGCCCGCTCGCTGGAACTCTCCGCGGCACTCTCATCGGCGCTGGACACCGCCGGCGTGGACCACTCGATCCAGCGGGCCGGGAACCTCTTCTCCGTGGCCTTCGGCACGTCGGCCAACGGCGTCCACAACTACGCCGACGCCCAGGCCCAGGACGTCTTCCGCTACGCACCGTTCTTCCACTCCATGCTGGACTCCGGCGTCTACCTGCCGCCGTCGGTCTTCGAAGCGTGGTTCCTGTCCGCTGCCCACGACGACGCCGCCATGAACCGGATCTTCGACGCACTCCCGGCCGCAGCTAAGGCGGCCGCGGAGGCCACGGCCTTGTAAACGGCGTTTTTCCCATGTTTTGCAGCCTGCTCCTTGCCCGTAATGCTCGGGCGGGAGCAGGCTGTGGGCAACGATCGAATCGACAAGGCGATGATTCATCTGCTCAAATCGTCCAGAACTTCACTGCTCATTCTCTTCGCCCTGATGGCCGGGGCGTTTGCCGGTATAGCGCACGCCGACACTCCTGAACCGGGGGTCAGGGCCCTCGGAGACCCGCCCCCGACGCCAACTACTCCACAGGCCGCCCCCACGCCCGGGTTTTTGACCTCTCCAGGGGGATCGCCGGAGGCCCCTGCTCCGCCGGCCGGGCCTTCCGAGCCGCCGATTCCTCCGCATCCGACGCCGGAACAGCGGCTCGCGGGTTTGACCCTGGAGCAAAGGGTGGGGCAGCTGTTCATGGTGGCAGCCAAGGCCGACGGGAGCGATGCCGGCACCGTGGCAGATCTCCTGAACAACCACGTGGGCAACATATATCTGGCCGGACGCAGCCAGGCAGGCCTTGCGGCGACTGCATCAGTGGTGGCAAAGCTGAAGGCAGCCATTTCGCCCGCGGCGAGCCGAGGGTTGCCGCTGTCCGTCGCGACGGACCAGGAGGGCGGTTCTGTTCAAGTCCTCAGGGGACCCGGATTCGCGCCTATTCCCGCAGCCTTGGACCAGGGCAATTCAAGCCCCGACCAGCTACGCGCCGACGCCCGGCAATGGGGGTCGGAGCTCCTGCAGGCCGGAGTGAATGTCGATCTGGCGCCCGTACTGGATACGGTACCCAGCCCCGAATTCGCGCCCTCGAATAAGCCCATTGGCGCCTTCAAACGCGAATACGGCTTCATCCCGGCTACGGTGTCCGAGCACGGGAACGCGATGGCGGCCGGATTGCGGGACGCCGGGGTGGCGCCGGTGGCGAAGCACTTTCCGGGAATGGGTCGTGTCCGCCTGAACACCGATGTCAGCACGAACGTGCACGACACCGAAACAAGCCCGACGGATCCCTACCTGATGCCGTTCAAGGCTGCGATCGACGGCGGGCTGCGGTGGGTCATGATTTCGAACGCCTACTACGACAAGATCGATCCCGACCACGCGGCGCCGTTTTCGTCCGAGATCATGCGCACCATGTTGCGGACCGACGCGGGGTTCACCGGAATCATCGTGTCCGACGATTTGTGCAACGCCGTGCAGCTGTCGCCCTGGAGCGTGGGGGACAGGGCGACGAATTTCATCAGCGCGGGCGGCACCATGGTCCTGTGCGCGGATACCGCTTCAGTTCCGGCGATGTATGCCCAGGTCCTGCAGCGGGCTCAGGCCGATCCCGACTTCCGTAAATCCGTGGATGCCGCGGCCTTGACTGTCCTTCAAGTGAAGGCCGGGAAGTGAGCCGGATGCGAAAAATCCCCGGCTGCAGACGGGCTCACCGCTGTGGGTGTCCCGTCCGCAAGCCGGGGATTCTCCGGTAAGTCCTAGAGCACGTCCGAAAGGAAGCCCTTCAGGCGATCGGTCCGCGGGTCCGTGAAGAGCTGTTCCGGCGATCCGCTCTCTACGACGACGCCTGCATCCATGAACGTCACGGTGTCCGACACGTTCCTCGAGAAGCCCATTTCGTGGGTTACCACCACCATGGTCATGCCTCCCTTGGCCAGATCGGTCATGAGTGCGAGCACGCCTTTGACCAGTTCAGGGTCCAGGGCCGACGTTGCCTCGTCGAAGAACATGACCTCAGGCTTCATGGCAAGCGCCCGCGCAATGGCGACGCGCTGTTGTTGCCCGCCCGAAAGGTTGGCTGGCCGGGCGTCGGCCTTGTGCTTGAGCCCCACGAGGTCCAGTTGGGCCAAGGCATCTTCCCGGGCCTGCTCCTTGGACATTCCGCGCAGCTTCCGGAGCGCGAGGGAGATATTCTCCGCCACGGTCTTGTGCGGAAACAGGTTGAACTGCTGGAAGACCATGCCGATTCTCCGGCGCAGCTCGTCCGGGTTGTCTTTGAGCACCGAACGGCCATCGAGCAGGATGTCACCCTGCTCGGGTTCGATCAACCGGTTCATGACGCGCAGGAGCGTGGATTTACCTGAGCCGGAAGGGCCGATCACGGAAGCCGTGGTGCCCTTCTCGACGTGCAGGTCGATGCCGCGCAGGACATGGTTCGATCCGAAGGACAAATGGATGTTTTTAGCCGTCAGTGTTCCTGAAGCGAACTCGCTCATGCTTGGGCTCCTTTCCCGACGACGGCGGCTGCCTCGTCGGGTTCCTTCTTTTCCGGTCGGCCTGTCCTCAGGCGACGGTCAATCCAGTTCACGAAATGCGTCAACGGAATGGTCAGCGCCAGGTAGAAGATGGCTGCCGCCACATAGGGCGACAAGTTTCCGCTGGTGGAGGCAGCGTCCTTGCCGATCTGGAAGATCTCGCGCTCCGAGGCCACCAGGCCCAGGAGGAAGACCAGCGACGACTCCTTGATCAACGCAATGAACTGGTTGACCAACGCGGGCAAGACCCGCCGGACGCCCTGGGGAACCACCACAAGCCGCATGGCAGGGCCGTAGCCGAATCCCAAAGCACGCGTGGCCTCGAGCTGGCCCTTGTCCACGCTCTGGATACCGGAACGGAAGATCTCGCCGATGTACGCCCCCGACATCAGCGACAGCGCCGCGATGGCCATGGGGTACGGGCTCGTGGAGCCCGTCAGCTGGCGAATGATCGGGCCGAATCCGAGACCGATCACGAGGATGGTGAGCACGGGCGGCAGCCCACGGAGGATATCGGTGTAGACGCGGGCGATCCACCGGGCCACCGGATTCCGGGATATCCCCATGAGGGCGAGCAGCATGCCGAGCACCGTTCCGATGACACCGGAGGTGACGGCCAGGACGAGCGTGTTCGGCAGCCCGACTGCGAACATCTTGGGGATGACTTCGCCCATCGCCTTCCAATCGAGGAAGGTCTCGGAGAGCAGTTTGAAGATATCCATGGGAGCCTGGGTTACTTGGCCGGGATCTGGACGGCCTTGCTGCCCGGCTTCCAGCCCTGGGGAGTCTGCTCCGCCTTGGTCGGGCGGTCCTTGTACCACTCGGCCGTCAGCTTGGTCCAGGTACCGTCCGCGATCACGGCGTCAAGGCCGGAGTTGAGGGCGTCGATCAGGGGCTGGTTGTCCTTGTTCACGGCCCAGGCGGTGAAGTTCTGGGTGTTGACGACCTTTTCGGCGATCTTCGTGTTGTCGCCGTCCTTCACCTGGCCCGTGGCCTGTTGCGACGGGGCGACCCAGGCATCAACCTGACCGCTCTTCACGTTGGCGTAGACCGTGTTGTAGTCGGGGAAACGGACGGGCTCAAGCTTGAGCGTGTTCGTGACGTAGTCGTCCTGGACGGTGCCCTGGACGACGCCGATGCGGACGTCGGACTTGAGGTCCGCGAAGCCCTTGACCTTGGAGTCGGTCTTGGTCACGACGGCCATGTAGCCGAAGTCGTAGCCATTGGTGAATCCGACCGTTTCGCGGCGCTTGTCCGTGGTGGAGATCGAGGAGGAGCCGACGTCGAACTGCTTGTTCTTGACCTGGGACAGCAGCGCGGAGAAGTCAGTGGAAGCGAACTCGACCTTGAGGCCCAGCTTGGCGCCAACGGCACGCAGGAGTTCGTTGTCGTAGCCGGTGAACTTGCCCGAGGGATCGATGAAGATGTTCGGCGGGGCGTCCGAGAGCGTGCCGACGCGCAGTGTGCCGTCGGTGATCAGGCCCAGCTTGGACTTGTCGATCTTGTCCAGCGGGGTGACGTCCTTGGTGGTGTACTTGTCCAGCGTCTTCTGGTCGCTGCCCTGGAGGGCGTCGGTGGGCGAGGCGCTGCCTGTGCTGCCGGCTCCGCCACCGCAAGCGGCGAGCGAGACGGCGAGAACTGCAGCCACGGGGACGGCAGAGAACCACTTCAGGGCTTTGATTTTCATCAAGCAAATCACTTTCATCGGGGAACACGCGTTCGTATCGAGACGGGCGGGGAACGCGGCCAAAGCAGGTTTGGGCCGCAATATCAGAACTCGACCCGCCAAACTTAATTATGTCATCCGCCTATTCAGCGGAAAATTGGCGGCGATAAGACGCGTGATTCCCGGGAAATCCGAATTAAATTCAATGCATTATGCGGATTGCCTCTGAAGTGCCGCACCCTCTGGCATTGAGGGGGAATTGGTGACTGACGCCCAGCTGGCTTTCAGGCAGCGAGTGCAGTGTGACGTGCATCCCATCATGCGGACGACAGGAAAGCGTCCGGTCCGTGGACCGGCGCCTTAGAGTTCCGAAACTTTAGAAGTCTCCTCGGCTGGCATCTTCCGGGGGGAGAACCGGCCAATTGCCTTCGATGACGGCTGTTGGTTTGGTCTTGCGCAGGTAGCTCTGGAAATCGGCGGCCTGGGCAGCCGCCCAATCAACCTGCAGGTGGTGCAGCTTGGAAGCGGGCATGTGCAGCTTCGGGAACTTGCCGGCCATGGCATCAAGGACACGCAGGGTGGCAAGGGCGTCCGCGGCGGAAGTGTGGGCGTTGTCCAGGTTCACGCCGTACTCTTCGCACAGCGCGGTCAGGGTCCGCTTGCCTTTGCGGTACCGGTCAACCTGCTTGTTCATGACGTAGGGGTCAAGGACCGGGAAACGGGTCAATTGCGGCACGCCGTATCGTGCTGATTCGGCGGCCAGGACCGTGAAGTCATAGCTGGCATTGAACGCAATGACCGGCACGCCGTCGTCGAACAGTTCCTGGAGCGCGGCAGCAACTTCGCGCGTCACGTCTGCCGCCGGTCGGCCTTCGGCCCTCGCCTTTTCCGTGGTGATCCCATGGATCTCGCTGGCCTCCAAGGGAATCTCCACACCGGGATCCGCCAACCATTCGAGCTCCTTGACGACGCTGCCGTCGTCGTCCACTACGGTGACCGAAGCGGTGACGATCCTGGCCGAACGAGAATTCCGTCCCGTGGTCTCAAGGTCGAACGCGGCGCGGGGGAGGGTGTTCCAAGAGCTCATGCTTCAACGCTACCGGCGCCCTACGACAAGAACCGGACCGACACTCCTTCTGCGCCGATCCCAGGGTCCATGCCGATAGGCTGGTGGCATGCGGATGGAGTTTGTGACGGCGGTGCTGGCCGTCGTGGATCTCATGCCGCCCGGCGTTGCCGTGTCCTACGGGGATGTTGCCGAGCTTCTTGGTTCAGGCGGTCCCCGCCAGATCGGATCGGTCATGAGCCACCATGGGAGCACGGTGGCTTGGTGGCGGGTATTGCGTGCAAGCGGCGAGGCGCCCCCAGGGCTCGAGTCCGAAGCGCTGCACCACTACGTGGACGAGGGAACACCGCTGCACGGCGCCTACGCGGAATACCTGCGGACTGGCGAGGGCCGCTGGCGGGTTGACCTGGCGCGTGCCCGGTGGGCTCCGACGGACCGGGACTTCGACAGTATCGATGCGATCTCCGAGCAACTCGAGCGTCAGCTCCATAAATTGTCGGTGCCCGATGATGAAATGACCGTGTGAGTCCAACACCGACACCCCAAGCAGCAACGCAGGGAGCAACACCATCGCCGCGGCAGGCGCAATCCCGGCACTCGCCTGCCCGCTTGCGCCTGCTTCCCCCTCGCGAGGTCCGCTACGCAGCCCCGGAGTTGTCCGCCGACCAAGCTGCCGTCGTCGGGCTCCCGCACGGATCCGGGCCGGTCCTGGTGCCGGGGGCGCCGGGCACCGGGAAGTCCACCGTGCTGGTGGAAACCGCCGTCCGGCGGGTTCAACGTGACGGCGTGGATCCGGAACGGATCCTGATTCTCGCACCCGGCCGGCATGCGGCGTCGGCGCTGCGGGACACCTTTACGGGGCGGCTGGACCGGAGCTTGAGTACGACGCCGGCGCGCACCTGGGCGTCATACGCCTTTGACCTGATCCGGCGAGCCAAAGCCGAGGGCGTACTGCCGCTTCAGCGGCCACCCAAACTGCTCTCGGGACCGGAACAGGACCTCATTATCAAGGAACTGCTGGAAGGGCACGCCCGGCCGGGCTTTGAACTTCCATGGCCGCAGGACTTGTCCGCGGCGTTGCCCACGCGGGGGTTCCGGCAGGAGATCCGGCAGCTCTTCGACCGGATCATCGAATCCGGACGCACTGCGGAAGATCTCACGTCGCTTGCCTACGAATGCGGCAGGCCGGACTGGATTGCCGCAGCGGACCTCTATTCGGAGTACCGCGACGTCCTGGACCTGCGCATGCCGGAAGCCTTTGACCCTGCCGGAATCATTACCGCGGCGCGGCAGATCTTCCAGGACTCGCCCGGATTCCTGGCGGCCGAGCGCGAACGGTTGCAGTTGATCCTCGTGGATGACGTGCAAGAGGCGAATCCCGCCGTGTTTGAATTGCTCGCGGATATCGCGGAAGGAAAGGACGTCTTGGTGGCGTCCTCTCCGGATACCGTGGTCCAAGGGTTCCGCGGCGCACGCCCCGACCTTGTCTCCGAGCTGCCGCGGCTTCTCGGCGGCCTTGCGGGCACCGTGCGGGAGCTTCCGCTATGGCACACACACCGCCACCTCCCCGATGTCGCGAAAGCGTGGACCGGTGTGGCAGCGCGTATCTCGCAGCGGGCCGGGGGCCAGTTGGCCCGGCGTCTGGATCCCCTTCCCGCATCGGCGGAGGAGGCGCCTTCGGGCAAGGCGCGGGCCGCGGGCCGGGTGGAAGCACATGTGCTTCCCTCCACAGTCCACGAGTTGCGCTACGTGGCTCAACGAATCCTCGAAGCACAGCTGCGCGAGAACCACGAGTTCGGCGACATCGCAGTGATCGTGCGCAACGGTGGGCAATTGGCGCAATTGCAGCGCTATTTGAGCGGCCAAGGAATCCCGGTCCGCGTCCCGGTCGCGGATTCCGCGGTCCGTGATGAAGTGGCTGTTCGCCCCCTGCTTGAGGTGTACGGAGTGGTGCTGGATACCGCCAAGCTGACGCCCGAGTCCGCCGTCTCCCTTCTCACGTCGAGGATCGGCGGGGCTACAGCCATCGAGTTGCGCCGCCTCCGGCAATCCTTGCGCCGGGAGGAGCTGTTGGGCGGAGGCGGTCGGTCCAGCGATGCGTTGCTCGTTGAGGCTTTGCTGGAGCCCGGAGCGCTGGGGTCCTTGGGTATCGAGGGCAGCTCGGCACGGCGTTTGGCCCGCATGATCGCGGCAGGACGTGCTGCGGCCGCCGAACCCGGAGCCAACGCGGAGACGGTGTTGTGGGCTTTGTGGCAAGCCACCGGGCTGGCTTCGCGCTGGACCGAAATGGCGCTCGACGGCGGCGCGGCCGGCGCCCGCGCGGACCGGGACCTCGACGCCATGATGGCCCTGTTCCACACCGCCGAGCGCTATGTCGACCAGCTTCCCGGCTCCGGTCCCGAACAGTTCCTGGAGTATCTGCTCAGCCAGGAACTCCCCATGGACACCCTTGCCGCCAGGGCACAGGTGGAAGAAGCAGTGGAGCTCATGACGCCGGCCAGCGCAGCCGGGCGGGAATGGGCCGTGGTCATCGTCGCGGGCCTGCAGGAAGGCGTCTGGCCCAACACCAGGCTCCGGGGTGAACTCCTCGGTAGCACTTTGTTTGCCGATGCGGTGGAGCATGGGGTTGAACATGCCTTGCAACGGGGTCCCCTCAGCAGGCTGCGGGATATCCGCTACGACGAACTGCGCAGCTTCTCCACAGCCGTTTCACGTGCCCGGGAAGTCCTCATCTGCACGGCGGTATCTTCCGAAGACGAGCAGCAATCTGCCTTTCTTGATTACGTGGCGCCCTTGGAACCGGGACAGTACCTACGTGAATACACGCCGGTGGGCCGGCCCATGACGCTGCGCGCCCTGGTGGCCGAGCTCAGGCAGCGCGTTCAGCCGGACGACGTCGCGCTTGCCCGCCCGGGCGTGGCCGAGGATGCCGCCGAAGCTGCGCGCGTCCTGGCACACCTTGCCACTGCGGAGCCCGCCGTGCCGGGCGCACATCCGGATTCCTGGTGGGGACTGGCGCCACTCAGCAGCGAGGAACCGGTGGTCCCGGCAGAGGGCACCGTGTTCGTTTCTCCGTCGAAGGTGGAAACGGTGCACAAATCGCCGTTGGATTGGTTCGTCCAGGCGGCCGGGGGAGAAGCCGCCACCGACTTTGCCCGCAGCCTGGGCACCTTGGTCCATGCAATTGCCCAGGAACTGCCGGATGCTTCCGGCGCCGAGTATGTCGCGGAGCTGGTGCGTCGCTGGCCGACACTGGGCATGAAGGACAACTGGGAGGGCAGGCTGGACTTCCAAAGGGCAGAGCAGATGGTCAGGAAGCTCGCCCAATACGTCCTGGTCATGCGGAGCGAAGGCCGAAGCCTGGCCGGGGTCGAAGCGGACTTCGAGGTCCCCCTTCCGGAGGTGCGCTTGGGCCACGCCGCCGAGGCGCCCGAGGCGGTCCGGAACGCAGTGCTCCGGGGACAAGTGGATCGTCTGGAAATAGACGCAGAGGGCAGGCTGGTGATTGTCGACCTCAAGACGGGCAAACGCCAGCCAGGCAAGGCCGAACTCGCCAGGCACCCCCAGCTCGGTGCTTATCAAGCTGCCGTGTTGCACGGGGCGTTCCAGGAAACCGTTCCAGGATCCGTTCCTGGCGGTGCCGTGCTCGCACAGCTGGGGACCAAGACGAAGACTCCGGCGGTCCAGGTGCAGGAGCCCTTGGATCCGGGAGATAACTGGGCACAGGACCTTGTCAGCGAGGCCGCTGTGCTCATGGCCGGAGCAAGCTTCGAAGCACGTCACGATCCCTCAAAAGGCAGCCACGGGGGCCACGGCTGCCGGCTACCCGATATTTGCCCGTTGTGCGCCAGGGGAAAGCAGGTCACTGAATGAGCGTCCAGACACTCGCAGGAATGGAGGCGGAAGAGTCCGCCACGGTTGGCGCGGTCTTGCCGGAACCCCGGTTTTCGCCCGGCGAATTGGCCGATATCCTCGGCGAACGGAACCGTCCGACGGAAGAGCAGTCCGCCATCATTGCGTCACCGTTGACCCCCCGGTTGGTCATCGCCGGAGCCGGATCCGGGAAAACCGCAACCATGGCAGACCGTGTGGTGTGGCTTGTGGCGAATGGATGGGTTCGCCCTGAAGAGGTCCTGGGCGTCACCTTCACCCGGAAGGCGGCAGGGGAGCTGGCCAGCCGTATCCGTGCCAAATTGGCCACCCTGCAACGCATCGCGTCGTCGGACAACGGGCAGTACGGCTTCCCGGAGGGAGTCGCGGGTTCCGATGAGCTTGAACCCAAAGTGTCCACTTACCACTCCTACGCCAGCGGCATCGTGTCCGACTACGGCTTGCGCCTGGGTATTGAGCGCGATGTGGTGCTGCTCGGCGGCGCCCAGGCCTGGCAGCTGGCGAGCGAAGTGGTTGAAGCGTACGACGGCGACTATGAGCACTTCAGCGCTGCCAAGTCCACCTTGGTCAACGCCGTGATGCAGTTGGCCGGCGAGTGCGCCGAACACTTGCGCGAACCGGCCGAGGTTCAGCGCTGGTTGATGGACCGCGTGTCCGAATTCGCGCAACTGCCCTATACGTCCGCGGCGAAAAAGAACCCGTCCCAGGCTGCGGGCGATCTCGGTGCCATGTTGCGGACCAGGGCCAGCGTCGCGGACATGGTGGGGCGTTACCAAGAGGCCAAGAGAAACCGCGGAGTCCTCGACTTTGGCGACCTCGTGGCGCTCGCTGCGAAGATTGCCCAGGACATACCACTGGCAGCTGCCACCGAACGGGCCCGCTACAAGGTGGTGTTGCTGGATGAATTCCAGGACACCTCACACGCGCAACTTGTCCTGTTTTCCCGGCTGTTCGGGGGAGGGCATGCCGTGACGGCGGTGGGGGATCCCAACCAGTCCATCTACGGATTCAGGGGTGCATCGGCCGGCCAATTATTCCACTTCGTCCAGGAATTTCCCGTCCGGGTGGAAGATGGCTTCGGAACGGCATCCCTTGCGACGGCACCCACCTCGTACCTGACCACTGCCTGGCGGAACGGGCGCAACATCCTGGCCGCCGCCAACGTCATCTCTGCGCCGCTCAACAAGGCCGCCGCCACCGAAGGAGCCCCGGGCTCCAGGGCCGAAGACACTGCTGTGGCCGTGCCGCCGCTGCAACCGAGCCCGGCGGCCGTGGACGGCAACGTTGTCCTCGGACGTTTTGGCACGGATGAAGACGAAGCCGCGGCGATTGGGCGGGATGTCCGCCGTTATCGGCGCACCGTCTTTGAAACCGCGGCCGACGGTACGCCGGTTTCCCCCACCATGGCAGTACTTTGCCGCCGTCGGGCACAGATGGAATGCTTGCGGCGTGAATTCGAGGTCCAAGGGATTCCGTATGAAATAGTCGGCCTCGGCGGACTCCTCGACACCCCTGAAGTGGTGGATCTCGTCGCTGCGCTCCGGGTCCTCGCGGATCCCGGCCGTTCAGATGCGCTGATGCGTTTGCTGGCCGGGGCCCGGTGGAGGATCGGGACTGCGGATTTGATGGCTTTCCGCGACTGGTCCCAGTTCCTGGCCAGGCGGCGATCACAAGGCGCTACGGTGGACAGCGGTGCCGGAGACGAGGCGTCGGGTGCGGGCGAAAGCCCGATCGAGACGGTCGTCGAAAGCGACATTACGGATGCAGCCAGCCTTGTGGAAGCGCTGGACTTCCTGCCGCGTCCAGGATGGACTTCCGGCCATGGGCGCTCCCTCAGCGCGGCAGCCTTGGACCGGCTTGGCCGCTTGTCTGCGGAGCTTCGGAACCTGCGGGGGTTCATCGGTGATGATCTGACCACGTTGATCGGCGAGGTGGAACGCGCCATGCTGCTGGACATTGAGGTCGCTGCGAAGCCCGGGACGAGCATCCACCAGGCCCGCCGGAACCTGGACGCGTTCCATGACGCCGCGGCGGGTTTCCTGCAGACTTCACAGCGCGTGGACCTGCTGGCTTTCCTGGGGTGGCTTGAAGCGGCCGCAACAGAAGAAGGCGGACTCGACATGGCCGACGCCGAGGTGAACCACGAGGCCGTGCAATTGCTGACCGTCCATGCCTCCAAAGGCTTGGAATGGGACGTTGTCTTTGTCCCCGGCCTCAACGCCGGGGCCTTCCCGAGCAACCGGGACTCCCGGTGGAGCAGCGGTACCGCGGCCCTGCCATGGCCGCTCCGAGGCGACCGGGCGGATCTCCCCCAATGGGATCTGGACCAGCCGGACCAAAAGGGCTGGCTTGATGCCGAAAAGGACTTCAAATCGGAAGTCCAGCACCACGGCGAGGCCGAAGAGCGGAGACTCGCCTACGTTGCCTACACCCGGGCAAAGTTCGTCCTGTGGGCATCGAGCGCCGCGTGGAATGGTTCCCGGGCCGGGATAGCCGAGACATCGCCCTTCCTTGCTGAGCTGGCCTGCCTTGCCGGCGAGGCAGGCAGCGATTCCGGTGGAGCATCGGCCGCTGCCATCCACCCCCAGTCCCTCAGCGAAGACGCGCTGCCCACAGAGAGCCCCCTGACTGTCGGCACCGAGGTGGCGATCTTCCCCTATGATCCGCTCGAGGGCCCGAGCGACCCTCGAACGGGGGAACGGCTCCGCTTGGTACCCGGCCGGCGGGCCGCCATGGAGGCGGCGGCGACCAGGGTCAGGAACGCCGTCGACGGACTGCAGAAGGATTCGCCGCTGGTCATGGACGCCTCGCTGACCTCACTCCGCGGGGCGGCGGCCGGCTGGGCCGCCGAAGCGGAGTTGTTGTTGGAACGGCAACTGCGGCGGAAACCGGTCCAAGACGTCCATTTGCCCGGACACATCTCGGCATCGATGTTCGTCGACCTGGGAGACGATCCGGCCGCTGTCCTGGCCCAGCTCCGGCGCCCGGTGCCCCGGCAACCAGGGATCTCGGCACGCAAAGGCACGGCCTTCCACTCCTGGGTCGAGGAATACTTCGGAACCACAGGAATGCTGGATCTCGACGAAGCGCCCGGCTCTGACTCCCACATCGACGAAGCCTACGGACTTGATGACATGGTGGCGACGTTCAGTAATTCAGAATGGGCCCACCGGTCCCCGGCCTTCGTCGAAGTTCCCGTGGAAACGAGGATCGGGGACGTCGTGGTGCGCGGACGGATTGATGCTGTCTTCCGCGGGGCGGACGGCACATGGGAACTGGTGGACTGGAAAACGGGCAAGCGCCCGTCCGGCAGGCAACTCAAGATCCGCGCCGTGCAACTGGCTGTGTACCGGCTGGCATGGGCGCGCCTCAAGGGTGTGCCGTTGGAGCACGTCAGCGCAGCGTTCTACTACGTTGCCGATGACGCTGTGGTGAGGCCCCACGACCTGGGCACGGCCGAAGAACTGGAGAACATCATCGCTTCCGCGCTGGGCCACTGAAACCGCTGGGCCCTGAAACCACCGCAGCCAAGCCGGGACGGACTAGTGGTCCTTGGCGTCCTGCAACGGTGCGGGCTCCACTACTTGGAGGGCCGTCGTCGAGGTGTCGTCTGATTCGGACGGCGCCTCGGGTGCCGGGGCTGTCCCGTTTGTCGATTCTCCCGAACCGTCCTCGGCGGCGACGCCCGTGGCAGCTTCGCCGAGGGGTGCAACCGTGACCGACGGCGTTGCCGCGGCAGTTTCCGGACGGGCCGCGGGAGCGTCGTCGTCAGCAGATTCCGGGATGGCTGTGACACTTACCGTGGGCTTCGCTGAGTCGCCCTCAGCGGCCGCGGCTTCCGAAACCATGACAACTGCGGGTGCCGCAAGCGCGTCCGCAGCGGCAAGCTCCGCGGCTGCGGCCTCGGCCTCCTCGGCTGCCAACGCGTTCTGCTGTTCGATGTCGTCGGCGAGGGACTTGAGCATCGCCTCGGCTTCTGCCGTCATTTCACTGTGGCCGGCCGCCAAGGCCTTGACGAGATACTGGGCCAGGGCGAATTCGGCAAGGAGCGCAGAGCGTCGGAGCAAGTGGCCGTCCGGAGTGTCGCGTCGGGCTTCCGTGTAGTGCCGCATGACGGATTCCACGAATCTCTGTTCGTTTGACGCCACGAGCCAGGCAAAGTCATCGGCGGGATCGCCGATGCGCAGATCGGTCCATCCCGTCACGGCCGTGACACTGTCGCCATCGACCAGCAGATTGTCTTCGTGCAGATCGCCGTGGACCACGCACGGGTTGAAGCGCCACAACGCCACATCCTCTAGTGCGTGCTCCCAGCGACGCAGCAGGGCGGGCGGTATCTTGCCCGTTGTGGCAGCCTGGTCCAGCTCGTTCAACTTGCGCTGGCGGAATTCGTTGGCCGTGTAGCTGGGAAGATCGGCGTTGTTCACTAGCGATTGGGGGAGGTCGTGGACGGCGGCCAGCGCCACACCGATCTCCTTGGCCAAGGAGTCACTGCAGGTGGACAGCTCTTCGATGCTGCGCGTGGCCCCGGCCAAGTGGGCGTAGACAAAGGTGCTCAGCGCGCCTTGGCGCACCGTTCCGGCCACAGTGGGCATCAGAAAAGGCAGCTCGGCCCGGATTGCCGGCGCGAAAGCCCGCAGAATCATGAATTCGGTTTCCAGCCGGGCGCTGGCTTCCGGATGGCGTGGCGAACGGACGCGCCAACGCTTGCCCTCCGAGTCCAGCAGGAGCGCCGAATCGAAATCGGCAGCATCATCCGGGGCAGAGGCGGCAGCCATCGGCGTCAGGCCGGGCACCGCCGCAGTAGCTACAGCGGCCAGTTCGAACGGTGTTCTTCTCACGTCTTCCACGGTAGATTGACATGCGCCTCTGGCAGCGATGCAGTGCGGCGAGTCTTGAGATCCGCTGGAAAACAGCATTCAGGGGTGTGCATCGCTGAAGGTTCCAAATGTCAATTGTCGGTGCGAGTCAGTACGGTAGGTACATGAGTTTCACCGAGTTCCAGGCGCCGGCAAACCACCTTATCGATACCGTTCTTCCGGTGCGCCCAGCCATGGTTGACCGCGGATCTGCCGAACGCCTGAAGCCAGGCATGCTGGATGAAGTGATCTCCTCGGGCGCGGCCAAAGCCATGGTGTTGTCCCAGCGCCAAGCCCTCGTCGTGGGCGACAAGCTGTGGCTGGACGACGCCGCGCCGCTCTTCGACACCCTTCAAGCGGCTGGCGGGCCGGTCACTGCCATCTATCTCGGCCGGACCCTCGCTGCTTCATCGGTCCCGGAGAAAACGCCCATCGTCCTCTTTGTGCCCGCCGAGCCGCTTTCGCCCGGAGCCGCGGGCCTTCCGGCCGACGGCTCCTGGGCAGGATTCCGGGAGGTCGCTGCCCGTCTCAGTGCCATCGACGCGGCCTTGTTTGTTGAGGCCAGCGCCATTTCAAACTGGCATGCCACCCATACCCACTGCCCGCAGTGTGGAACTCCCACGGAAATCGAAGCCGGCGGCTGGGTCCGGCGGTGCCCGCGGGACAAATCGGAGCACTATCCAAGGACCGATCCGGCCATCATCGTCACCGTGGTCGGTTCCGACGGCAGGCTGCTCCTGGGCGGAGGAGGGCCGCTTGACGCCAAGAACTACTCCACGCTGGCCGGCTTCGTGGAGCCGGGGGAATCGCTTGAACAGGCCGTGGTCCGCGAAATCGGCGAAGAAGTGGGCGTGCGGGTCACCGCGTGCCAGTACCTTGGCTCGCAGTCGTGGCCGTTTCCGGCCTCCCTCATGCTCGGGTTCACCGCAACAACGGACGACGTCGAGGCCCGGCCCGACGGCGTCGAAGTCACCCGGGCGCGCTGGTTCAACCGCGCGGAACTGCAGGCAGCCGTGCTCAGCGGTGAAATCACGATCTCCACGAGGCTTTCGATTGCTCGATCCCTGATCGAACACTGGTACGGCGGCGTCATCGAGGACCTCCAGCAGTGACAGACGGCATTTTCAGCGACACCGTTTCACTCGAGGACCGGATTCTCGGCGGCCTTGATGCCGAGCAGCGGGAAGTCGCCAGCAACCTCAACGGGCCGATGTGCGTCCTGGCCGGAGCGGGTACGGGAAAAACCCGGGCCATTACGCACCGCATTGCCTACGGGGTGCACTCCGGGGTCTACAGTCCGCAGCGCCTCCTGGCTGTCACCTTCACCTCCCGGGCGGCCGCCGAGATGCGCAGCCGGCTGCGGGATCTCGGCGTCGGAAATGTCCAGGCACGTACCTTTCACGCCGCGGCGCTCAGGCAGCTCCAGTTTTTCTGGCCGCAGGCAATCGGCGGCGTCCTGCCGAACTTGCTTGACCACAAGGCGAACATGATCGCCGAGGCCGCTCGGCGGCTCCGGTTGAGTACCGACCGGGCTTCCATTCGTGATCTTGCTGCTGAGATCGAGTGGGCCAAAGTTTCCATGCTGACGCCGGCCAACTACCTTGAGAACGCGCACGGCCGCGGCACTCCGGGAGGCTTCGACCTCACCGCCGTCGCACGGGTTTTCCAGTCTTACGAGGACGTGAAGACGGACCGCAATGTGATCGACTTCGAGGACGTCCTGTTGATCACGGTGGGCATCCTCCAGGAGGACCCGAAAGTGGCAGCCACGGTCCGCGAGCAGTACCGGCACTTTGTCGTTGACGAGTACCAGGACGTTTCCCCGCTCCAGCAGAGGCTTCTGGAGCTGTGGCTCGGCGCCCGCGACGAACTCTGCGTAGTGGGCGACTCCAGCCAGACCATCTACTCCTTCACGGGAGCCTCTCCCAAGCATCTCCTCGAATTCAAGGGCCATTACCCTTCGGCGACGGTCGTCAAACTCGTTCGCGACTACCGTTCCACGCCCCAAGTGGTGAAGCTCGCCAACGATCTCCTGGGATCCCGCCGCAGTGGTGGGACGGTTGCCGACGCCGCTTGGGCCAAGCCCCTGCAGTTGGTAGCCCAGCGCCCGGCCGGACCTGAGCCCCGGTTCATGGAATGCCCCGACGACGAAGCCGAGGCGGCGGTGGTCGCGGGCCGGATCCGGGAATTGATCGATGCCGGCACCAAGGCGAGCGAGATTGCCGTGCTTTTCCGCACCAACGGCCAGTCGGAAGCGTACGAACAAGCTCTTGCCTCTGCGGGTATCGGCTACCAGCTGCGGGGCGGTGAGCGTTTCTTCGCCCGCAAGGAAGTCCGCGACGCCATCCTGCAGCTGCGGGCGGCCACGCGTGCCGTTGCCGAGGATTCCGGCAAGGAACCGCTCGGCCAACTGGTCCGGGACATCGTGGCTTCGCTCGGCTACACGGATGCCGCCCCACATAGCGGCGGTGCCCTCCGCGAACGCTGGGAGTCGCTGGCAGCACTGGTGGCACTCGCGGACGAACTTGTTGTCAGCCGTGGGCCGGAATTCACCTTGATGGAATTCGTCAACGAACTCCAGGAACGTTCGGTTGCGCAGCACGCGCCGACGGTCCAGGGCGTGACCCTCGCATCGCTGCACGCCGCGAAGGGCCTGGAATGGGATGCCGTGTTCCTGGTCGGCTTGAGCGAAGGACTCATGCCTATTTCCTTTGCCGACACTCCCGAGAGCGTGGACGAGGAACGCCGACTGCTCTACGTCGGGATCACGCGGGCGCGCGAGCACCTGAACCTGTCCTGGTCCACGGCCCGCACGCCCGGCGGCCGTGCCAACCGCAAGCCTTCGCGCTTCCTCGACGGGCTCCGTCCCGATTCGGTGCTCGGAGCCAGCGCGCGCAACCGCGCCACGCCACGGCGCAAGGCGGCAGCACCGGCGTCGTGCAGGGTCTGCGGCACGATGCTCGCCACTGGCGCCGAACGCAAAGTGGGTCGCTGTAGCCAGTGCCCGCCCACGTACGAAGAACAGACCTTTGAGGCCTTGCGGCAATGGCGCAAGGAAGAGGCCTTGAGCAACGATGTCCCCGCCTACGTGGTCTTCACGGACGCGACATTGACGGCCATCGCCGAAGCCCGGCCCGCTTCGCTTGAGGAGCTTGCGAAACTCGCCGGCGTCGGACCGTCCAAGCTGGAAAAGTACGGCGAAGCCGTGCTGGCGGTTCTGGTCGAGAACGGGTCTGCCTAGTGCCTCCGGTCGCGCGCCAGCCGGCTTTGCCGCTGACCACCGACGACGGCACGCCTGTCGTCGTTCGTCGCTCCGCCCGCCGTCGTCGTACCGTGGCGGCCTTCTGGGAGGACGGGAACGCCGTTGTTGCGATCCCCGCCCACTTCACGAAGGCACAGGAGAATGAATGGGTCCGGCGGATGCTGGACAAGCTCAAGAGGCAGGGGGAGCGGGGCGCTCAGGGTGCCGGCAGGAGGAGGCCCGCCAGCGACGCGGCCCTTGCCGCTCACGCCGCGGAACTCTCGTCACGGTACCTGGGCGGGCGTGCGACCCCGACGTCGGTCCGCTGGGTCAGCAACCAGAAGTCACGGTGGGGGTCGGCGACTCCGGCGGACGGGACCATTCGGCTTTCGGACAAGCTCCGGGCCATGCCCCAATGGGTGATCGACTACGTGTTGCTCCACGAACTCGCGCACCTTCTGGTGGCCGCGCACAATGCCGCGTTTTGGCGCCTGCTGGAGGCGTACCCCGAAACGCAGCGGGCGAAGGCCTTCCTGGAGGGCGTCGCCTTTGCGACGTCGCGGGGGCTTGGACCGGATGAAGAAGCCGCCGGCGCACCAGCCGGGGGCTGGGACGCCGACGCCGACTAGGCGTTTCAGGAGCGGCTATCCTTTGGGCTCTTCGGGTCCCGTGTTGTCGGGGGAATCTCCGTCTTCAGGCTTCGGAGCCTCCGGGGTGCCCTCTGTGTTCTCCTCATCCTTCGGAGCGTCGTAGCCGCCTTCAAGGAGCTTCTGCAATGCATCGTCCACCTCGGTGTCGCTGGCTTCGGCCAAGCGGCGCCGTTCGGTGAAGCCCGCCGGGTCGTCGAGGTCGTGCGCGGTGGGGAGCAGGTCGGGGTGCTGCCAGATGGCGTCGCGGCCGGCGATTCCACGTTCGTCCTTCAAAGCGGCCCAGAGCGTCGCGGCTTCGCGCAGGCGCCGCGGGCGCAGCTCGAGTCCCACCAACGAGGAGAACGCGTGTTCGGCGGGTCCTCCCGTGGCGCGGCGCCTGCGCACGGTCTCGCGGAGGGCGACGGCGGATGGCAGCACGTTCTCGGTGGCGGCGGCCGTGAGTTCGTCCACCCAGCCCTCGACCAGCGCCAGGGCGGTTTCGAGTTTCTCGAGGGCAGCCGACTGTTCGGGAGTGCGTTCGGGGGTGAATACTCCTTGGGAGAGGGCTTCTTGAATGCCCTCGGGGTTGCCGGGATCGAGGTCCCGGGCGAGATCCTCCACGCGGGACAAGTCGATATGGATGCCCCGGGCATACGCTTCAATCGCTCCGAGGAGATGGCCGCGCAGCCAAGGAACCTGCACAAAGAGCCGGGCATGTGCGGCTTCACGGACGGCGAGGAACAACCTGACGTCGTTCTCAGGGACGCTCAGGCCTTCGCCGAACTTCGCCACATTGGCTGGCAGCAACGCCATTTCGAGGTCGGCGAGTGGGACGCCGATGTCGGTGGAGCTGACCACTTCGGCGGACAGGGCGCCGATGGCCTGGCCCAGTTGCATTCCGAAGATTGCTCCACCCATGTTCTGCAACATGGACGAGGTGCCGCCCATCATGGCCTTCATTTCTTCCGGCATCTGCTGGGTCAGCGCGTCCGACAGGGCGTTGGCGATGCTGTTGGCCACCGGCTCCGTGAGCCGTTTCCACGTAGCGAGGGTAGCTTCCACCCATTCAGCGCGGGACCAAGCGCGGCCGATGAGGCCGGTTGCCTGAAGATCGGTCACCGGATCGAGCCAGAGTTCCGCGAGCCGGAGCGCTTCGTCGACCTCGCGCGCCTGCACGGCGTTCACTGAGGGATCAGTGCCGGCAGCGGCAACCCGGCGGGCGTTCTCGTGGGCGAGCTGCCAATTGACAGGGCCCTCGGAAGTGGAGCTCATCATGGCCTGTACCTGGGCGAACATTTGCTGCAGCATGTTGGGGTCGTTTGGCAGCCCTGCGGCCTTTGCCAGTTCGGCGGGGTCGATGTTGCCCATGCCTTGCCCGCCCATCAGGTTCTTCAGCATTTCTGCCAAGGGATCCACGGGTGAATCGTCTCCATTAGGAGGGGTATTGGGGTTGGAGGTCATGGTGCCGCCGATCGTCGGTGTGACTGGTGATCACTTTCAAGGTACCGCGATGGCCGGGGGCTGTCTGCCTCAGGAACGCGTCGTTCGCTCTAGGCAAAGCACGTCTGGCAGGCACAGCAAGTAGGGTGGATCGTTGGTATGTTTACTGGCCTCCACCCTGAGGGGGTCGAAACGGTAGCGTTGGGCACACAGTTCCCGGCGCGGAGAGGCCTTTCATTGACTAGTTTGCCGAGCCCCGGAGCTGCCGGGGAACCCGGACAGCCTCTCGGCCCCTCCAACCCCCAGGGCGTCCCGGCGTCGGACGGCCGTTTCGCGGCGGGGGACGCCGCGCCATCGCAGGAACCGCCCCAACCGCCACGTCGCCGGGACGGACGGTACATCGCGATGCTGGTCTCCGGCGCGCTGACCATCGTCCTCGGAATCGCCGCGGCTGTCCTCCCTGTTCCCTACGTCGTGGAATCTCCCGGTCCGACCTTCAACACCTTGGGCACCGACCACAACAAACCGGTCATCAGCATCACGGGACACGCGACATATCCCGCCAAGGGCAACCTGGACCTGACCACCGTCTACATCAACGGCGGCCCCAACGGACCCGTCAACATTTTCGAGGCGTTCCAAGCATGGCTGGACGGTTCGAAGGCCGTATATCCCGAAGAACTTCTCTATCCCAAGGGCACCACCAAGCAGCAATCCGAACAGGAAAGCGCGGTTGCGATGACCACCTCCCAGGAGAACGCCGTTGCCTCGGCCCTCCAGGAGGAAAACATTCCGTACGGGCAGAAGCTTGAAGTCGCGGGGCTGTCCGACGGCTCGGCTTCCTCAGGCAAACTCCAAGCGGGGGATGTCTTTACCTCGATCAACGGCAAGCCGATTACGTCCCTGAACGTCGTCCAAACCGCACTGGCCGACGGCGCGGGGGCGCCGGCCGCCGTCGTCGTCGACCGGAACGGCAAGCCCGTAACGGTGAGCATCACCCCGGGCAAGGGCTCAAACGGCAAGTACATCCTGGGCGTACTGCTGCAGTACAAGTTCACCTTTCCGTTCGACGTCAAGATCTCCCTGGACCAGGTGGGCGGACCGAGTGCCGGCATGATGTTCGCACTGGGCATCATCGATAGCATCACCCCCGGCGACCTCACGGGTGGCAAGCATGTGGCCGGCACGGGCACCATTTCGCCGGACGGCACCGTGGGCCCGATTGGTGGAATCGCCCAGAAAATGCGCGGAGCCCGCAATGGCGGCGCCACCCTTTTCCTGGCGCCCGCCGCCAACTGCGACGAGGTCGTGGGGCACATTCCGGACGGGCTGCAGGTAGTCAAAGTGGACACTCTGGCGGACGCAAAATCAGCCGTTGAACGACTCGCCTCGGGCCAGGACATGTCCCGCCTCCCGGCATGCTCCAACAACTAGACTGATGATGGAACTTAGCTCCACTGCCACTCGTGGCACTAATGACGGCCTCCGCCATTAGCACCCGGCACCGGGGCCGACGAACACACACGCACTGATGACCGTTAACTGACGACCAGCGATGAGGTATCGAGTTTGTCCCGTCCAGCCAGCACCAGCCCGCCCGGAAGACCGCAGCGGAGACGGGGTGCCCTCACTCCAACTTTGATCATCGTCGCCGTCGTGGTGGTGGGATTCATTTTCTTCGCCAATGTGTGGACAGACGTCCTCTGGTATCAGCAGCTGGGCTTCTTCGAAGTCTATTTCCGGGAGAACCTGGCCCGGATCCTGATCTTCCTCGCGGGCTTCGTGCTGATGGCCGTGCCGATCTTCTACGCAATCCGCGTCGCCTATCACGCACGGCCTGTCTACGCCCCGGACGCCGAGGTCAGGGACAACCTGAACCGGTACCAGGCTCAACTCGAACCTGTGCGGCGCGTGGTCATGATCGGCATCCCCGTGCTGTTCGGCCTCTTCGCCGGCAGCGCGGCCGCGAGCCAGTGGCAAGCGGTGCTCTTGTTCTTCAACCAGGTGCCGTTCGGCCAGAGCGACCCGCAATTTGGCCTGGACATCAGTTTCTATCTCATGACCTTGCCCTTCCTCGGCTTCGCCACAGGCTTCCTCATGAGTGTTGTGGTGATCGCCGGCATCGCCGGAATCCTCACCCACTATCTCTATGGGAGCATCCGGCTCATGGAGCGCGGCATCTTCACCAGCCGTGCAGCCCAAATCCACCTCGCCGTGACCGGAGCCGTTTTCCTGCTGCTGCTTGGAGCCAACTTCTGGCTCAACGTCTACGACACCGTTCAAAACCAAGGCGGTCACTGGGCCGGTGCCCTCTATACCGACGTCAACGCAGTGATCCCCACACAGACAATCCTGGCCGTTGCCGCGGGTCTGGTGGCTATCCTCTTCATTGTGGCCGCCGTGATCGGGCGTTGGCGCCTGCCGGTCATCGGCACGGCCATGCTGATCATCACGTCCATCCTCGCGGGAGGGGTCTACCCCTGGGTCATCCAACAGTTCCAGGTCCGCCCCTCTGAGCAGACGTTGGAAAACAAGTACATCGATCGCAATATTTCGATGACCCGGGCAGCGTACGGTTTGGATAAGATCCAGGTATCCCCGTACAACGCCACCACAGACGCCAAGACCGGGGCGCTTGCCAAGGATGCGCAGACCACCGCCAATATCCGGCTGTTGGACCCGAACCTGGTTTCCTCGGCGTTCTCCCAACTGGAGCAGTACCGTCCGTATTACCAGTTCCCCAAGTCTCTGAACGTCGACCGCTACACCGTGGACGGCAAGACCCAGGACACCGTGATCGCAGTCCGTGAGTTGAACCAGGACGGGCTCAACGCAAGCCAGCAGACCTGGGTCAACCGGCACATCGTCTACACACACGGTTACGGCGTCGTGGCTGCCAAGGGCAACACGGTCACCGTTGACGGCAAGCCGGACTTCCTGTTGTCCGGGATTCCGTCCATGGGTATCCTAGGCAGCGATACGAGCTACCAACCCCGCATCTACTTCGGTGAGGATTCGCCTGACTACTCGGTTGTCGGCGCCCCGGACGGTGCTCCTCAGCGCGAGCAGGACCGTCCTGCCGCCACAGACAGCACCACCGAGACGCAGTACACCTTCACCGGCAATGGTGGCCCCAGCGTGGGCAACTGGTTCAACCGCCTCCTGTACTCCATCAAGTTCCAGTCCTCGGATCTGCTGCTGTCTGACGGCGTCAATGTGAAGTCCCAGATCCTCTACGACCGCTCTCCGCGAGATCGAGTTGAAAAGGTCGCTCCGTACCTGACCGTGGATGGCAGCGCCTATCCGGCGGTTATTGATGGCCGGGTGAAGTGGATCGTGGACGGTTACACCACCAGCCAGTACTTCCCCTACTCCCAGCAGCAACAACTGCAAACCGCCACCGCTGACTCCCAAACGACCTCCGGGCGCACTGCGGTCTTGCCGAACAGCTCCGTCAACTACATCAGGAACTCGGTCAAAGCGACTGTTGACGCCTATGACGGCTCAGTGACGCTGTACGCCTGGGACGACCAGGACCCCATTCTGAAGTCCTGGCAGAAGATCTTCCCCAGCACCATCAAACCGATCTCGGAGATGTCCGGACAGCTGATGAGCCACGTGCGTTATCCGGAGGATCTCTTCAAGGTCCAGCAGGAGCTGCTTGGCCGTTACCACGTGACCAACGCGGACAGCTTCTACCAGAACAACGACGCGTGGAGCGTGCCGAACGATCCCACAGTCACTGATCCCGTCCGGCAGCCTCCGTACTACCTGTCCCTGCAGATGCCCGGCCAGACCAAGCCGGCGTTCCAGCTGACCTCCTCGTTCATTCCACAGGTAGTCAACGGAAACGCCCGGAACATCCTGTATGGCTTCCTGGCTGCCGACTCCGACGCCGGCAACCAGAAGGGGGTGAAGGCGGACTCATATGGCCAGTTGCGATTGCTCCAATTGCCCACGGATACCCAGGTTCCGGGCCCGGGCCAGGCCCAGAACAAGTTCAACTCTGATCCTGAGGTGTCGCAGCAACTCAACCTGCTCAGGCAGGGAGCTTCCGATGTGCTCAACGGCAACCTTCTGACCTTGCCGGTGGGTGGCGGCCTGCTTTACGTGCAGCCGGTTTACGTGAAGTCAACTGGCGAAACGTCCTACCCTACGCTTCAGCGAGTGCTCGTAGCCTTTGGTGACAAGGTAGGTTTCGCGTCCACCTTGGATGCGGCGCTGAAGGTCTTGTTCGGCGGCGATTCCGGTGCCTCGGCAGGAGACTCGGCCAATAACGGCCAGACCACCACCACTCCGCCGGGGAGTACTACACCCCCTGCCGCGGCGGATGCCCAGGCTCAGCTGAAGGCTGCGTTGGATCAGGCAAACAAGGCCATCCAGGATGGACAGGCTGCCCTGGCAAAGGGTGACTTCGCGGGATACGGCGCCCAGCAGAACCTTCTGTCCGCAGCAATACAGAAAGCTCTCGACGCCGAGTCGCGGCTTGGCGTCGCCCCGGCTCCGTCGGCGAGTGCAAGCCCGTCGGCGAGCCCGTTGCCGACGCCGTCCCCTTCGCCGAGCAAGTAGGCAATTCTCCAGCCGGCTGATTTCGCCCTGGCCGGGGTATGAAAGACCGGGCCAGCCCATAGTGGGTTTGCCCGGTCTTTCTTTTGATCGGGAGGCCGGGGCGAGGGAGACAGAGGTCACGTCGTTTGGATTTGGCCTGACATTCACCTGCGGGTAAAGTAGTTCTTGCGACGCGGGGTGGAGCAGTTCGGTAGCTCGCTGGGCTCATAACCCAGAGGTCACAGGTTCAAATCCTGTCCCCGCAACTGGAGAAAAGATCCGGCACAGTGGAAACACTGTGCCGGATCTTTTTTTGTTTTCCGCCGATGTGTGGCTGGGGAGGGCGGAATGGGTAGAGCGCATGCCTGGGACGGCGCCGAGTCCCAACGTGCCGCAGCCCACACCCGGGTGGTCAGAGGTGTCCTTGAATGTGCGGTAGAGTTGATTTTGCGACGCGGGGTGGAGCAGTTCGGTAGCTCGCTGGGCTCATAACCCAGAGGTCACAGGTTCAAATCCTGTCCCCGCAACTAAATAACGAAGGAGTCTGCCCGTCTGGGCGGACTCTTTCGTTTAACTCCTGCTCTTGCGGCTTTCCCGCTTTCCCGGGGGTATGGGACACAGCGTGTGTACTGCCTGGGGACGTCTTGGACACAGTCTTTGACGGCTATGCGGGCCATTCCGGGTGAATCGTTTTTCCACACGTAGAAGCGCTGAGATCCACACTGAGATTGCCGGAAAGCACACTGATTTTGGGCCATTTTGCACGGATTTTGGCAACTTCGCCCCCTGAAAGGCGCAATTTAGGGCTAGTTTCTTGGGCGGGGGATTGTGGCAGTGTTCCCCCGGGTACCGAAGCTTGACGAGTTCCAAGCGGAGCGCCGGGAACAACTCCCGGGGGCGCTCCGCGTTGGCCGGTTCGAGGAGGATCTTTCGATGAAAAAGCTTTTGAAGGTCGTGGGCGCGGCGGCGGATGGAGCGGCTGCGGGCGTCGCACTGGTTTTTGTCCTGTGTATTGCTACCGGCTTGATCGCCATCTTGACAGGTTCGCCCGTCAGTTTACCCGGATTCCTGGCGGCCGCCGCTGGAAGTGAAAACGGCGCCTTGGCCCTGGAAGCCCGGCCCACGTTTGCCGGATTCGCCGTTGTCGTTGCCTTGACGATGTTGGCCAGGATGATCCAGTTCGCCCGACGCCGGGACCCTGCGACTCCCGCTCCGCGCTGACGATCCAACCCCCTGGAGGCCGCACGCTTGAGGGACTGCGCCTGGGACGCATACCAAAGACGCATACCAAAACCGATGCGGAAAACCCCGCCCCCCGGCAGAATCACTAGGAGTTCCAAGTATTCCTTCCTTCGCTCCATGGTAAATACTAGGAGTTCCTAGTATTCTCGATTCCAAGCGTCAGCCATTTGCATCGAGGGAGCTGTTGAATGAAGATCGTCGTGCTCGTCAAACAAGTGCCGGATACGGCCGAGGAACGGAAGCTCGACCCGGCAACCGGGCAGCTGGACCGTGAGTCCACCGATTCCGTCGTCGATGAGATCAACGAGCGCGCCCTCGAAGCCGCGTTGCGCATCAAAGATGCGAACAAGGGCACTGAAGTAGTGGCCATGACCATGGGGCCCGATCAAGCCACCCAGTCGCTGCGCAAGGCCCTTTCCATGGGAGCCGATTCAGGTGTCCATATCGTGGATGATTCCCTCAGCGGCGCCGATACCGGGCGTACAGCCGCGACCTTGGCGGCAGCGCTGAGGTCCACAGGATTTGACGTGGTGGTGGCCGGGAACGAATCGACGGATGGCCGCGCCGGCGTCGTGCCTGCCATGATTGCCGAACATCTCCAGTTGCCGCTGTTGGGATCGCTGATCTCCGCGGAAATCGCCGACGACGGCGTGCGCGGCGTCCGCCAGGGCGAGGGCGGGACTCTCAACGTCCGCGCCGGACTGCCCGCCATCCTCACGGTGACCGAACGTTTCCCGGAGGCCAGGTTTCCCAACTTCAAGGGCATCCTGACGGCCAAGCGCAAACCCGTGACCACCTTGTCCGTCGCAGATCTCGGCGTCGCGGCGACCCCCAGCCGCAGCGTGGTGATCTCCACCGCTGAACGACCGCCACGCGCAGCCGGACGGAAACTCATCGATGACGGGGACGCAGCCAGCGAACTGGCCGAGTTCCTCGTCGCCAACCGACTGGTCTGAGGGAGGACAAGAAAATGTCGAACATCCTGACACTCATTGAAGTTTCCCACCGCGGCGGGATTGCCGCTTCCGCCCGCGGACTGCTGGCTGCCGCAACGACGCTGGGTTCGCCGGTCGCCGTCGTCGTGTCGGCTGCTCCCTTGGCGGACGACGACGTCGCGCGCCTCGGCGAGCTGGGCGCGGTCAAGGTCTACTCGGCTGTGACCGCTGCCGCCGGCAGTGTCTTGGTGGCACCCGCAGTGGACGCACTGAGCGGGGCCGTCGATGCCTATAGGCCGGCTGCGGTCCTCACCGCGAACTCGGTGGACGGCCGCGAAGCAGCCGCCCGGCTTGCAGTGCGGGTTGGCGGAAGCGTGCTCGCCGACGTGGTGCGCGTGCGCAGCGACAACGGAACCGTTGTCGCCCAACATTCTGTGTTTGGCGGTGCCTACACCGTCGAGTCCGTGGTGGAAGGCGGACTGCCCGTCCTCACCATCCGGCAGGGGGCGATCGAAGGGGAGGCTCCCGCGGCCACGGCAGAACTGGACACGGTGTCCCTGGAAGCCACGACGGACGCTGCCACTGTCATTGACCAGTTCAACGACGACGTCGCCGTCTCCGTCCGGCCCGAGCTGCGAACTGCCGCCACGGTGGTCTCCGGCGGACGGGGTCTGGGCTCGTCCGAGAACTTCGTGCTGGTCGAACAGCTCGCCGACGCCCTGGGGGCTGCGATCGGTGCGTCACGTGCCGCCGTCGACGCCGGTTACATAGCCCAGACGGCCCAGGTGGGCCAGACCGGCGTGAGTGTGTCCCCGCAGCTGTACATCGCACTGGGAATTTCCGGAGCCATCCAGCACCGCGCAGGCATGCAGACTGCAAAGACCATCGTGGCCATCAACAAAGACGAGGACGCGCCCATTTTCGAGGTGGCCGACTTCGGAATCGTGGGCGATATCTTCACGGTGGTTCCGAAACTCATCGAGGCCGTCAAAGCCCGTTCCAACTGACGGCGTAACAGGCTTTGGCCGCTTCGGTCCAAAGCCTGTTAGCTTGATGCGTCCCTGATTGCGAAGTTCTTCCGAGAGGTGTCTGAGAAGATGTCCACCCCCGCCAAAAAGTCGACAGCAGCCAAGAGCAAATGGTCCCAACCCCTCTGGGTGGTTCCAGGTGTGCTGCTGGTACTTTTGCTCATCGTCTTGTTGGCCAAATGGTTGACGGGCCTGTCGGGTGTGCAGTCGTTCTTGCACGACTTCCCGGGCGCCTCCAGCCTCCCCGGGAACGCTCCTGTGGGTTTCCCGGCATGGCTCGGATGGCAGCACTTCCTGAATGTCTTCTTCATGGTGCTCATCGTTCGATCCGGTTGGCAGGTCCGCACGGCCAAGAGGCCGCCGGCCCAATGGACCCGCAACAACAAAGGATTCATCCGGACCAAGAATGCGCCGACCAAGATCAGCCTGGACCTGTGGTTCCACCTGACCCTGGATGCCCTGTGGGTGCTGAATGGCATCGTCTTCATCATCGTGATTTTTGCTACCGGGCAGTGGATGCGGATCATCCCCACCAGCTGGGATGTCTTCCCGAATGCCATTTCCGCCGCCCTCCAGTACGCCTCGTTGAACTGGCCCACTGAGGACGGCTGGGTGAACTACAACGCCCTGCAGTTGCTGACCTACTTCGTCACGGTCTTCATCGCCGCCCCGCTTGCCATCATCACCGGCCTGCGCACCTCCTCTGCCTGGCCCAAGAAGGCCGGGACGGTCAACAAGATCTATCCCATCGAGCTTGCCCGGGCGGTGCATTTCCCGGTGATGGTGTACTTCGTGCTCTTCACCATCGTGCACGTCACCTTGGTCCTCGCTACCGGGGCCCTGCGCAACCTGAACCACATGTACGGCGGCAGCGACGATATCAACTGGGTTGGTTTCGGCATTTTCGCCGTATCCCTCTTGGTCATTGTGGGCGCGTGGTTCCTCGCGCGGCCGCTGTTCCTTCGCCCCGTCGCTTCGCTGATGGGCAAAGTCAGCAAGTAAAAGCATCGAATAGCTAGAAAACACCGGACAACCCGGGAAAAGGAGTGCCAATGTTTGAGCTCACGGAGGACCAGCGCGCGGTGGTCGAGATGGTGCGCGACTTCGCCACAACGGCCATCGCGCCCCACGCCGCGGAATGGGACGAGACCAAGCATTTCCCCGTGGATGTCCTGCGTGAAGCGGGCACCCTCGGCATGGGCGGCATCTATGTGAGGGAAGAGTTCGGCGGCTCGGGGCTTTCCCGCACGGATGCGGCGCTGATCTTCGAGGAGTTGTCCAAGGCAGACCCCACCATCGCGGCCTACATTTCGATCCACAACATGGTGGTGTGGATGATCGACGCCTTCGGCAACGATGAGCAACGGGCGCAATGGGTGCCGCAGCTCGCATCCATGGAGGCGCTGGGCAGTTACTGCCTCACGGAGCCCGGGGCCGGTTCGGACGCCGCCGCGCTGAGCACCAAAGCAGTGCTCGACGGCGACAGCTACGTTCTCAACGGCACCAAACAATTCATTTCGGGCGCGGGAGTTTCCAGTGTCTACGTGGTCATGGCACGGACTGCGGACACAGGAAGCCAGGGCATTACCGCAATCGTTGTGCCTGCGGACGCGCCGGGACTGTCCTTCGGTCCGAATGAAAAGAAAATGGGATGGAACGCCCAGCCCACCCGGCAGGTCATCTTCGAAAACGTACGCGTCCCCGTGGCGAACAGGCTTGGCGAGGAAGGCACCGGATTCGGCATAGCCATGAAAGGCCTCAACGGAGGCCGGGTCAACATGGGCGCTTGTTCCCTGGGAGGTGGCCAGGCGGCCCTGGAGAAGTCCATCGCCTACCTCAAGTCACGATCGGCTTTTGGCGGCCCGCTCATCAACCAGCAATCCCTGCTGTTTGATATCGCCGACATGGATACGGAACTCGAAACCGCCAGGACCCTTGTCCTCCGGGCCGCAGACGCCTTGGATCGCGGCGCTCCGGACACCGTCAGGTTATGCGCAATGGCCAAGCGCGTCGCTACGGACGCCGGTTTCAATGTCGCCAACAAGGCCATCCAGCTGCATGGCGGCTACGGCTACTTGTCCGAGTACGGCCTCGAGAAGATTGCCAGGGACCTGCGCGTCCACCAGATCCTGGAAGGCAGCAACGAAATCATGCGACTCATCGTTGGACGGCTCGCTGTCGGGGCATAAAGCGCGTAACAAAAACGAATGGCCGGACCTCCTGGAAACTGGAGGCCCGGCCATTCGTTTGGCTGGACTAGAGCTTGTCGAAGTCTGCTTCGTCCACAGTGTCATCTTCCGGAGCAGCAGCGCCGGCGCCGATCGCGGCCTTTGAACCACCCGACTTCAAGGCGGCCAACCGGGCCTCGATCTCCGTCTGCTCTCCAAGGTCCTCAAGCTGGTTGAATTGTGCGTCCAGGCTGGAGGCCGCCAGCTCCTGCTGGCCGAGGACCTTGGCTTCTTCGCGGCGGATCTTCTCTTCGAAGCGGCCCACCTCGCTGGTGGGATCCATGATGTCGATGCTCTTCAGGGCGTCGTGCACCTGGGTCTGCGCAGCGACCGTCTTGGAGCGGGCAACCAGCTCGTTGCGCTTGCTGGTGAGCTCGTTGAGTTTGCCCTTCATCTGGTCGAGGCCGCTCTTGAGCTTGTCCACGACCTCCGACTGGGAGGCGATGTTGGGCTCGGCCGCCTTGGCCTCGTTCTCGGCCGACATCTGGCGCTGGATGGCCACCTTGGCAAGGTTGTCGAACTTCACTGCGTCGGTTGCGTTGCCGGCCGCACGGTACTCGTCCGCCTTGCGGGAGGCTGCGAGGGCCTTGTTGCCCCAGTCCTGGGCGTTCTTGATGTCCTCGTTGTAGTCGGCCTGGAGCATGCGGAGGTTCCCGATGGTCTGCGCCACGGCGGATTCGGCCTCGGCGATGTTGTTCGAGTAGTCGCGGACCATCTGGTCCAGCATCTTCTGGGGGTCCTCAGCCTGGTCGAGCAAGGCATTGATGTTCGCCTTGGCGAGCTGTGCGATCCGCCCGAAAATGGACTGCTTAACCATGGTGTTGCCTTTCGTCCTGCTCAGTGGTGCCCACTGAATCCAGTGATCAGTTCTTGTACCGCTTCTACGTGGGGGACCGGCCCCCACCTAGTCTTCGCGAGCTAGAAGCTCCCGTCACCGCCGGAGTCGCCGCCCCAGCCTCCACCGCCGCCGTCGCCGCCGAAGAAGCCTCCACCGCCGCCGTCGCCGCCGAAGAAGCCTCCGCCGCCTCCGCCGTCGTTGTTTCCGCCGCCCCAGCCGCCTCCGCCGCCGTGGAGGATGGAGTTGATGAGGATGCCGCCGAGGATCGCTCCGCCGAGGCCGCCACCATTTCCCCCGCCACCGAACATGCCGCCCCGGCCGTAGCCTTGGTTGGCGAAGCCGCCGAACTGATCGACGTCGGACTGGGCCAGTTGCGCGGCTTGTGCCGCCAGCGCCTGGGCCTGCTGGGCGTACGTCAGCGCCGTTACCGGGTCATTGCTGGAAATGGACAGAGCGTAGTCGAGATTCCGCTGGGCTTCGGCCAAGCGCGTACGGGCTTCGGTGCCGACCCCGCCGCGTCGCGCCGCAATGTAGTCCGAGGTAGCGCTGATCTGGGACTGGGCCGCCATGATGGTCTGCTGGAGCGCGGCCTGTGCACGCCTTGCCTGTTCCTGCTGGTCGCGGATGCCCGAGAGGGACTGGTCCAGGGCCTGGTGGGCCTTCTCCACGCGGTCCAGGGTGGCAATGGGATCGATCTTCCCGCCCTGGATTTCAATCTTGACTTGCGCCAGCGCTGCTTCGACTCCGGCCACCGGACCGGCCAGCTCCGGGTGTTCGCCGGACTGGATCATCGCTTTGGCCTGGGCCAGGTCCTGGCTGGTGTCCGCCACGGCGCCGTCCAGCGAATTCCGGGCTTCGTCGAGGCTGCCAGCGACCTTGGAGATGGCCCCGATCAGCACGTTGGTCTGGTGCAGGCCTTCTTCCGCGGCGCGGACCGCTACCGCGGCAAGGCTGCTCTCACCGGTGGCAAGCTTTTCCTGTGCCGTGGTGGTCGCATGCCGGACGAAGGCAAGCCGGTCCTTGGCCTGGGTGATGTTGTCGCTCACGTGCCCCAGCGCGCTGTCTGCGTACTTCTCGCGCAAGCCGTTGAGCGATTGCTCCGCGCTGCTGATCTTTGCCTCGGCGTCGTCGGCGCCGGCAGCAACCGTGGCCAAAGCCTGGGGCGCGTTCTTCTCAAGTTCGCGCAGGGAATCGAAATCGGCCTTCTGCTCGCGCAGTGATTCGAGGGCAGCCTCGGAGCGTCGGATGATTTCGCCAAGCCAACTGCGCTGCTGCTCCTCGGTGTCCGGGATGTGGTCATCAAGTTGTTGCTGCAGCTTGAAGGATTCTGTCATGTGGTTCTTTGCGTCCAGCAGCGCCTTGGTGAAGTTCCCGACGGCGGCATCGCCGTATTGCGCCTGGGCGAATCCGAGTTCCTGCTCGCTGGACTTGATGGTGTCATCCGCTTCGATGAGCAAGGATCCGGCTTTGCGCCGCAGGTCCGCGATGCTCAAGGAGGCCAGGGGATCGAGCTGTTCTCCCTGCGGTCCGTAACCCGCAGCGGAGGCCGGGCTCTTCTTGCGACGGTTGCGGAAGTACAAGTACGTGCCTACGCCTCCGGCCGCAACCACGGCGGCACCCACGAGCACGGCCGTGCCTGCGCCGGAATTCTGCGTGTCTCCGATGGCTTTGGCGGCATCGATCACGGCTTGGTCGTAGTTTTTCTTGCCCTGGACAAGGTTCGCCAGGACGGCGTTCTTGAGGATGTCGTCACGCTGGGAGTCGGTGATCTTGCTCCCGGGCCCGCGGGTGATGTTCACCTTGCCGTCGTCCGTGGCGATGGCCAGCAAGACGTCCGTGGATCCGAACGACTTCTTCTTTGCCACTGCGTTGCCCCAGTCGCTGGGCGTGCTCGGGTTGGTGAAGGTCTTTTCGGTCACGACATACAGATTGAACTGGTGGTTGTCGTAGAGGGACTTGATGGCGCTTTGAACCGCGCTCTTGTCGCGAAGGACGCCGGCGTCGTCAGTGATGTTCTGGCCGGACGGGATCGTCACCGGGTCGGCAGCCCAGGCTCCAGCGGCCGGGAGGACCAGCACTCCAGCCAAACCGATGACGGCGAGTACACGTTTCACTATTGACCGCATGTGCAACCCTTCAGCACGTCTGCGATTGGTCCGGGCCGGAGCAATCGAAACAGAATGCATCAGCGCCCCCACGCATGGTTGTCGAGCCGCAGGTCGCTGTGGCAATTCCACTTGATACTATGGTGCACCTTTTGGGCCGTCCACAGCGGTAAATATGCCGCCAGCGAAACGGGGAGAGATCTGCCCTTCTGCAGCGTTGAAGGGCTAGTCGGCGCCATTCGAGGACCCAGGACCGTTCCGATGAGTGCGTTCAGCAAGCTCCCAGCGAACGTCGACTCTTGATCCAGCAAGAGCGACGATAGTTAAGGGGACGAGGAAGAAAGGAAGTCCCATGACGGAGAACCCAGCACAGGGCGCCGCGCCTGAGAACAATGGCCCCGAGAACCATGGTCCTGAGAGCAACGGCAAGGCGGAGGCGGACAAGCAAGCCAATTCCCAGCCTACGGCCCCGCTGCCGGCATACCAGCCGGGTCAGGATTTCACGGCGAAGCCCGAATACCCCGCGCGGCCCGACCACACAGCGCAGGCTCCGGTAGCCCCTGCACCTTGGGCTCACGGGCCGGCCGAAAACCCCACCGAGCAGATCCAGTCCCAGCACAGCGCTCCCCAGAACGGAGCGCCCCAGCACGGAGCGCCCCAGCACAGCGCGGCACCGCAGCACCCCTATCCGCAGCACCAGCCCTTCTATGGCGGACCGAACCCTGCGCAGCACTATTCCACGCAGCAGTTCCCGGCCCACCCGGGCGGTCCGGCAGCCGGCCCGAAGCGCAAGCCGGTCTTCGGCGTCGGGACCTTGGTGGCCTGCATCCTGGCAGCGGGCCTTGTGGGCGGAGGCGTCGTGGCGGCCAGCGATCAATTGTTGAGCAGCCGGACCCCGGCGGCGGCCAGCAGCGGCCAGGCGGGAACCGTGATTGTCAACAACACGGACAACGTCAACGCCATCACGGCGGCCGCAGCCAAAGCTACGCCAAGCGTCGTGACCATCATGGCTTCGAGCGGAAGCCAGGGCGGTACCGGTTCGGGCATCATCCTCGACGACCAGGGCCACATCCTGACGAACACCCACGTCGTGACCCTTGACGGTGCCAGCGCCAATGCCGCCATTGAGGTGCGGCTGAGCGATGGACGTGTCCTCAAGGCGACGGTAGTGGGAACGGACCCGCTTTCCGACCTCGCCATCATCAAGGTGGACAACGCCTCCGGACTCGTCCCGGCCACCCTGGGTGATTCCAGCAAGATCAACGTCGGCGACAACGCCATCGCCATCGGCGCCCCGCTCGGCCTGCCCGGCACGGTCACCGACGGCATCGTCTCCACGCTCAACCGCACCATCAGCGTGGCATCCTCGGCTGTTCCCAACGGCGGCTCCGACAACTCGCAAAACGGCGGCCAGGGCGGATTCCAATTCGCGCCTCCAGGCGGTGGCCAGAGCCAGAGCAGCGCCGGCCAGGGCACCGTTTCGCTCAACGTCATCCAGACCGACGCGCCGATCAACCCCGGCAACTCCGGCGGAGCGCTTGTCAACACCAAGGGCGAGATCATCGGCGTCAACGTGGCTATCGCTTCCGCCGGAAGCAACAGCTCCTCGTCGTCGTCCAGCGGCAACATCGGTGTGGGCTTCAGCATCCCGATCAACAACGCGAAGCGTATTGCACAGGAACTCATCCAGAACGGCAAGGCCACCCACGGGCAGTTCGGCGTCAGCGTGCAGCCCAAGTCGGCCACTGGAAGCAGCTCCGGATTCTCGGTAGGTGCGCAGGTCGCAGCGGTAACAGCGGGTTCCGCCGCTGAGAAGGCCGGGCTCAAGGTGGGCGACGTCGTCACCAAGTTCGCCGGCATGGACATCACCGATCCCGAGCAACTCACCGCGGCTGTCCGTCAGCAGGCGGCGGGTGCAACGGTCAAGGTGACCATCCAGCGCGGCGGCCAGTCACAGGATCTCGACGTGACCCTGGATGCTGCCCCGTAACAGCTGCGCTGTTGCAACAGATTCCAGCGGGGCAAACAGCCGGCAGTCAACGACGGCGGGCGGCACCACTTGCGGTGCTGCCCGCCATCGGCGTATGCCCTGTGCTGCTCCGAGCCGGAACGATCCGCGAAACAGGAGTTAATGCGGACACCCGGCGTTGTCCGAGTTGTGGCGCAATATGCTTAGCTAGGACGAGCCCGTACGCTGGGCACTCTTGGCCATGCGCCTAGTTGCTGGCCATTCCCGAGCATGGAAGGCTGCCTCGAACACAGTGGGAGACACATTGAAGATTGTTGTTCTGGTCAAGCACGTCCCGGACGCGCAGTTCGACCGACACCTCACCGGCCCAGGCAACACCACGGACCGCGACGAGAGCATTCTGTCCGAACTGGACGAATATGCGCTTGAAGCTGCGCTGCAGCTCAGCGAGGCCCGCGGAGGCGCGAAGGCAGGCAACGAGGTCATCGCCTTGAGCATGGGTCCCGCCGGCGCGGTGAACGCCATCAAGAAGTCCTTGCAAATCGGCGCCTCCTCAGGAGCGCATTTGAGCGACGACGCCTTGGCGGGTTCCGACGCCGCTGCCACCTCGCTGGCCCTCGCCGCGGCAATCCGGTATCTCGGTGCCGACTCGCCCGTGGACCTCGTCCTGACGGGCATGGCCTCGACCGACGGCGAAACGTCCTTGGTTCCGGCGCAACTCGCCGAGCGGCTCGGACTCCCTCAAGTCACTTTTGCTTCCTCCCTGGAGGTCGACGGCGACCGCGTCCTTGCGCGCCGCGACGGTGACGCCCACGCCGACACCGTGGAGGCAACCTTGCCCGCGCTGGTATCCGTGACGGACCAGATCAACGAGCCGCGATATCCCAACTTCAAGGGCATCCTTGCAGCCAAGAAGAAGAAAATCACGGCACTCACCCTCGCCGATATCGGAGTCGATGCCGCGCAGGTGGGAGCCGCGGGTTCGCTGACCGCCGTCGAGACCGCTGAAGCGCGGCCGCCGCGCACTGCCGGCACCATCATCACCGACGAAGGCGACGCCGGCATCAAGCTGGTTGAGTTCCTGGCCGCCCAGAAGCTGCTCTAAGAGGATTCCGACACATGGCAAAAGCACTTGTATTCATTGACAACCCGGGCGCGGCGCTCAAGAAGAGCAGCCTGGAACTCCTGACGGTCGCCCGTTCCCTCGGGGAAGCGGTGGTCGCCGTCAACGGCGAACTGCATGACGACGTCGCCGCCTCCTTGGGGGCGCACGGAGCCTCGGTGATCTACCGTCCGTCCGCCACGGACCTGGACGACTACCTGGTTGCGCCGAAAGCCGCTTATCTTGCCGCGGCAGTCGAGGCAGCCGGAGCCGGGATCGTCCTGCTCGAGAACACGGCCGACGGCAAGGAAATCGCGGCCCGTCTTGGCGTGAAGCTCAACGCCGGGGTCATCACCGACGTCGTGGGGGTCGACGCCGACGGCACGGCCCATAAGTCGGTCCTGGCTGGCTCGTACACCACCACGGCCAAGGCGCGCACCGCCGTCGCCGTGCTCACGGTCAAGCCGAACAGTGTTGACGTCGATGCCCCGGCCGCGGCGAACACGCCCGAAGCCGTCACCATCGACGTCCCGGCCGATGCCACCGCGAATGCCGCGCGGGTCACCGGGCGGGCGGAAAAGCCGGCCAGTGGCCGTCCCGAGCTCACCGAAGCCCGGATCGTGGTTGCAGGTGGACGCGGGGTCGACGGCGACTTCGGTCCTTTGGAAGAACTGGCCGACGCCCTGGGCGGTGCACTCGGGGCTTCCCGTGCCGCCACGGATGCGGGCTGGATCGGCCATGACTACCAGGTTGGCCAGACCGGCAAGACCGTATCCCCGCAGCTCTACATTTCGGCGGGCATTTCGGGAGCGATCCAGCAGAAGGCCGGGATGCAGACCTCCAAGGTCATCGTCGCGATCAACAAGGATGCTGAATCGCCCATCTTCGAAATCGCGGACTTCGGCATCATCGGCGACCTTTTCAAGGTTGTTCCGCAGGCCACCGAAGAGATCAAAAAGCGGAAAGGCTGATCCCTTTGTCTTCTGACGCCACGTCAGCAAAGAGCCCGTTCAACGCCTCCACGGAGCGCGTTGAGCGGGTGCTTTGTTTTACCGCCCACCCGGACGACGTCGACTTCGGCGCGGCCGGGACCATTGCCGCCTGGACCGCTGCCGGCGTCGAGGTCAGCTACTGCGTCATGACCGACGGCGACGCGGGCGGCTTCGATCCTGCCCACCGCGAGGAGATCATTTCCATGCGCGCGGAGGAGCAGGAACAAGCCGCCGCCCTCGTCGGCGTGACGGACGTGCACTACCTTCATGAACGCGATGGATACCTGGAACCGACGCACGCGGTAATCAAGCGAGTAGTGAAGCTGATCCGCGAAATCCGCCCCGACGTCGTCCTCGCCATGCACCCGGAGCGCAACTGGGACAGGATCCAGAAGAGCCATCCGGACCACCTCGCCGTGGGGGAGATCGTGACCCGGGCCGTGTACCCCGCGCTCGAGAACCCCTTTGCCTACCCGGAACTGGCGGAAGCCGGCCTCGAAGCCTACAAGCTGCCATGGCTGTGGCTCTTCGCGGGTCCTGAATCCCGTGAGAACTATTTCGTGGATGTCACCGACCACATCGACGCGAAACTGTCGGCGATCCGGATCCACGCGAGCCAGCACCCCGACCTGGAAGGCATGGAGCGGGCCGTCCGGAGCATGCTCCGGGACAACGCCTCGCGCGCCGGGATGCCCGGCGGCCGCAGCGCCGAAGCGTTCCATGTGGTCGAGGTCAACGGGACCCAAACCATCGCCGGTTTCTGAAATTGCTGATGTGTTAGCTGTGTCATATGCTTAGTCTCGTTTAAATCATATTTAATTGAGAGAGGCAGACTTTGATGGCGAAGACTGCACAACAGCCGGTATTGGTGATCATGGGGGTCTCCGGTTCCGGCAAATCGACAGTGGCCGGCGTATTGGCCGGCCGGCTGGGTTGGGACCTCGCCGAAGGCGACGACCTGCACCCGGAAGCGAACGTTGCAAAGATGCAGGCGGGGCACGCACTCAGCGATGAGGACCGTTGGCCCTGGCTGGACATCATTGCCAATTGGATCAAGGAGCGCACCGCAGCAGGAAAGCCGGGCATCATCACATGCTCGGCCTTGAAGAAGCGCTACCGGGACGTCCTGCGCGGCGAGGGCGTCGTGTTCGTCTTCCTGCAGGGGAGCAAGGACAAGATTTCCGACCGGCTGGCTTCGCGCCACGGGCACTTCATGCCTGCCACGCTCCTGGAATCCCAGTTCGACGCGCTGGAAGCGCCCACCGAGGACGAGAACCACATCTCACTGTGCGTCTCCGCTTCTCCTGCTGAAGAGGCAGACGAAATCATCGCACGGCTCGGCCTCGGGGCGCAGCCGGCACAGACAACTGGAGACGCAGCGTGAACTGGACCGGGCACGACACCCAACTCCTCGTGGTCGCGGCTATCGGCATTGCGCTGATCGTGCTGCTGATCGCCAAATTCAAAGTCCACCCCTTCCTCTCCCTGGTACTGGGCTCGGCCTTCGTTGGCCTGGCCTCCGGAGTCGGGCTGGACAAGGTGGTCAGCAACTTCGAAGACGGCGTGGGCGGCGTCCTCAAGGAGGTCGGCCTCCTGATTGCGCTCGGCGCCATGCTGGGCAAGCTCCTGGCGGACTCCGGCGGCGCCAACCGGGTAGTCGATACCCTGCTTGAAAAGGCCAAGGGCAACAGGGTGGTCTGGATGATCACCCTGGTTGCGGTCATCATCGGCCTCCCGATGTTCTTCGAGATCGGGCTCGTCCTGCTGCTTCCGGTGATTGTCCTGGTCACCCAGCGCTCGCAGATGAAGCTCATGCGCATTGCCATTCCGGCGCTCGCAGGCCTCTCCGTGTTGCACGGCTTGATCCCGCCGCACCCCGGGCCGCTCATCGCGGTTAGCGCGGTGAAGGCCGAACTGGGCACCACCCTGGCCCTTGGGCTCCTGGTGGCCGTGCCCACCGTCATCATTTGCGGACCGCTGTTTTCCCGTTTGGCCGCGCGCTGGGTTCCCGTGGATGCCCCCGCAGTGGCCGGCGGCGTCGACACCAAGCATGCCGTCGACCTGAGCGAAGTGAAGCGTCAGCCGACCTTCCTCGTCACCTTGCTGACCATCATTTTCCCCGTGGTGCTCATGCTCCTGAAGGCCATCGCAGACATTGTCTGGCCCGACGCCGCGCACGCACCCATGATCCGCACCGTCCTGGACTTCGTCGGGCAGCCCCTTGTGGCGATGACCCTGGCTGTGCTCGCCGCGATGGTGACCTTCGGCTACGCCGTTGGCTTCACCGGAAGCAAGATCACCGCCAAGCTTGGCAACAGCCTTGGACCGATTGCCGCGATCCTGCTGATCGTGGGCGCAGGTGGTGGCTTCAAGCAGACCCTGATCGGTGCCGGCGTCGGTGACGCGGTCAAGAAATGGGCCGAGGGCGCCAATATGTCGGTACTGGTCCTGGGCTTCATCGTGGCCGTGGCGCTTCGTTTGGCCACGGGCTCGGCGACGGTTGCCACTGTGACGGCTGCGGGCATCGTTGCTCCCTTGGCGAGCAGCCTGAGCCCGACGCATGCCGCACTCCTTGCCTTGGCCATCGGTGCGGGCTCGCTCTTCCTGTCCCACGTCAACGATGCCGGGTTCTGGCTCGTGAAGGAACTCTTCGGCCTGACGGTCGGGCAGACGTTCAAGACGTGGTCGGTGATGGAGACGCTCATCTCGGTGGTCGCCTTCGGTTTCATCATGGTGCTTTCGCTGATCATTTAGCGGGGCTGCCCAAGAGCCAGTACGACGGCGGCCCGCCCCCTGTGTTTCCAGTGGGGGCGGGCCGCCGTCGCGCTTTTCGGCAAGAATGCCCTACCTGAGCTTTTCTGCCGCGTAGACCTTGATGCCTTCGAGCAGGTAGGGCGCCAGGCCGACCCGGACCTTGTCGTAGTTGGCAGTGAACCGGGGGTCGTCCACGTACATCTGTCCGAGGCCCACGTAGGATTCTGCGTTGGGCGTCCAACTGGCGCAGATCCACTTGTAGTGCCTGCCGATGGCTGCCTGGACGTCCGGGTGGTCCGCCGGAAGGGCGGCGTCGAAGCACCGGGCGAGATCCTGGTTCAGCGACGCATACTCCTCCATGAAGGCCTGCTTTTGGGCCGTCGTCATAGCCGAGTGGCGGGCCTTGCTCTCCTCGACGGCCCGATCGCCCCAGCGCTCGCGCGCCTCGGCTTCGTAGGGGTTGTTGTCGAAATCCTTGAAGATGTTCTCCGCGGTCATGGTTTCTCCTTGACGTAGTGCTGCGATGGTGGCGTCGACCGTCCGGGACATGCGGTCCAGTCGGTCGCGCTCGGCCAGCAGCCAGTTCCTGTGCACGGCAAGTGCCTCCACGGGATCGGCCTGGCCATCCAGAACTTCGCCGATGGTCTCGAGCCCAAGGCCAAGTTCACGAAGCAGGAGGATCCGCTGCAGGCGCAGCAGTTCCGGCTGGCCGTAATACCGGTAGCCGTTGTGGCCCGTGCGGGCAGGTTCCAGGAGCCCGAGCTGGTCGTAGTGGCGCAAGGTCCGTGAGGAAACCTTGCTGGCCTTGGCCAGCTCGGAGATGGTCCAGGTATCTGCCTTGTCCTGCTTCATGTATCCAGCGTAAAAGTTGACGTTACGTCAAGGTCAAGCCCGTCGCCAACGGCTCCTGTCGGGCCGGAGCCGGCCGCTCCTACGCGAGAGGCGCTGCGGCAACCGTGGGAAGGGTTGGTTTTTTGGAGCCGCCCACAGGTTCAACCGTGATGCCGATAGCCGCCGCGCTGGAAATGCCGGAGACAACCGCCGGGTGGCTCAAGGCTTGGGCGTCCATGAGTCCCTGGGATACGGGGTCGGAGCCGTCCTTGGGAATAAGCCACATCTGATATACCTTGCCGGCCGGGGGAGCCGGAACTCCATTCATGCGGACCACCACGGCGTTCTTAGAGGTGGAGATCGACACGGTGGCGGTGCCGCCGCCGTTGACGTCGACGGTCGCTTGCCGGACGTCGTTGGCCTGAAGCACTTGGTTCACGGGATCGTTTTGCCCTGCCACGTAGACGCCCACGCCTACACCGCCAAGCGCGATGACCGCGGCCGCCGCAGCGGCTGCAACCCAACCACGGACTCCTCCGAAGCGTCGGCGATCCCGTCGGTTCCGTTCCGCGGCGAGATCCACGACGTCGGGGGAAACGTGCGTGGAGGCGGCGGGCGGCGCTTCGGAGACGGAAGAAGACGCGGGCGCTGTGCCGGTTTGTGAACTGCGTGGTTGTTGCGGGAGCTGCCGCAGAATGTCCTCCAGGAGTCCGGGAGGCGGTTCGGCCTCGTCGGCGAAGGACGTGGCAAGGGTCTCGCGTGACTGCCTCACCCGCTCAAGGAACGCCGAGCGTTCAGGCGCGGCGGCAATGTAGTTGTCGATTTCTGCTCGCTCGGCGTCGCTCAGGGCGTCGAGGGCATAGATCTCGGCAAGCTCCAGGACGCGGCCTTCGGCAAGATCCGTAGCTATGTCTGTGGCGAACATCCTGCGGAGGCCTTCCTTCCCGAAGTTCCGGTTGTCTTCATCGTGTTCGGTCATGTCAGCTCACCCCCAGGCAAGTCTTGAGTCGGAGAAGTCCATCGCGGATGCGGGACTTGATGGTCGGAATCGCGGCGCCGAGTTGTTCGGCGACCTCCCGGTAGGTGAGGCCGCCATAGTAGGCGAGCCGCACGGACTCCAGTTGCGTCTCCGTCAGGGTGGCGAGGCAACGGGTGACGGACTCGGCCTCGAGCCGGCTGGTGGCTTCTTCTTCCACGGAATCGTGGTCAGGGAGTTGGCTCGCGGCACCATATTTCGCTTCGCGGTCCGTGGCGGACTGGGCGGAGCGGACGCGGTCGATAGCGCGCCGGTGGGTGATCGTCATGAGCCACGCGAGCGGGCTGCCGGCCTCGGGATTGAATTTGCCGGCGTTTTGCCAGACCTGGATGAACACTTCCTGGGTGGTATCTTCGCTCAGGCCCGCATCCACCAAGACGCGCTTGGCCATGCCGAAGACCCTCCGCGACGTGAGCCGGTAGAACTCGCTGAAGGCGCCGCGGTCGCCGTCGGCCATCAACCCCAGCAATTCCGCAAGCTGCGCATTCGAGCCGGCAATCAGGCTGGGGGCCTCGTGGCCTCGCACATTGGGTGTATCCATCACCGTCCAGCATAGATTGCTCGTGACCCTGGCAGTACCAGAAGCACTGTGAGTCTTGAGAGTAGCCACCTGCGCCCCTTCCACGGCCGCCGCTTCACCGGCCCCTTGATTCGCAGGCCAGCTGCCCGCCCAGGCTTTGTGCCTGCATAGGGGATTCGGCGCAGGGGGCGCTTTGGATGGGTGATACGCGGCGGTGGCCTTGAGGATGTCCGGGCGGCCGCTTGGCGTGGCTAGAGTTTCGCGCCCGCAAAACCGTGCTGACGCCAGGCCTCGTACACCGCGATGGAAGCCGCATTGGCAAGGTTCAGCGAGCGGAGGGACGGCAGCATGGGAAGCCGGACGCGCGCCGTGACGTGCGGATCCTGCTTCAGCCAGGCGGGAAGTCCGACCGACTCGGGGCCGAACAGCAGGACGTCGCCTTCCTCGTAGGCAATGTCCGTGTAGGAGGATTCGCCGTCGGACGTGAATGCGAAGACGCGTTCAGGCTGCAGTGCCGCCCATGCGGCCTCGATGTCCTTGTGCACCGTGACTACTGCGAGGTCGTGGTAGTCGAGTCCCGCGCGGCGCAGTTTCGCGTCGGAGAAGTCGAAGCCCAACGGCTCCACGAGGTGGAGCTCCGCGCCGGTGATGGCGGCGAGCCGGATGGCGTTTCCCGTGTTGCCCGGGATTTCAGGGGTGTGGAAGAGGATGCGGAACACGTATCAATCCTAGCCAGCGAAAAGAGGGCGTTGCTCAGTGCATGCCGCGCAGCAGTCGGGCAAGGACCGGGACAACCACGGTGTTGGGCACGGGTCCTGAACTCAGGAACTGCTTGAGCCCGCGTGCCAGCCCGGAGGCGTTGACGATTTGCACCGACCCGAAATCTCCGTCCGTGCGCCTGTAATGGTCGATGACCGGTTCGTGCGGGTTGCCGTCCGGGCTGTGGACTACCACCCAGCCCGTGACATTCAGTTCCGGGAAGATCTCCTGCATGTGGCGGACGATCAGCTCGAGTTGGGGCGGCGGCACCGAGCGCCCACCGTGCTTGAGCGCCACGCCGTCCCAGGCATAGGCGCCCTTGGGCAGCAACATGGAACCGATCAGCGCCAAGCGGTAGCCGACAAGCAGGGCGTGATCGATGTGGCTGTCATCCGAGGGGGAGCGAAGCCCGTTGATGAGCCGTGCCGAAGGGATGGCGGGCAGGATCTGGCGGCTGATGAGCTGGACTGTCCGCATTTCGCGCTGAATGCGGGCTTCGGCGCCGAAGATCCCACGTTTCCGGGGAATCCCATGGATCTGCAAGGCGGCCTCGCCCTTGGAAATGAGGGGAATCTCCAAGGGATCATCGAAGGGCGGGACGTAGACGGGGGCGTCGCCGGCGGTGTTGCGCGGGGCATTAGGACGGTGGACCCCGGCCCGGGTTTCCGGTCCGGGAGCGCCGGTGCCGGCGTAGTCAGGCCTTTGCGCCGGGAACGGGGTTGTCCTGCCCGAAACGCCGCTCGCATAGCGGCGGTCGTACTCCGCCCGCCGCTTGGGATCAATCAGGGTCTCGTACGCAAGCGTGACTTGTCGAAAGACTTCGGGATCCCCGCCGTGGTCCGGGTGGGCGTTCCTCGCGGCCTTCCGGTAGGCCACTTTGATCTCCTTGTCCGTGGCCGTGACGGGGACCCGGAGGATCTGATAGTGGGAACTGCTGCCCTGAGCCAACCACGGGCCTTTCTCTGGGATTCTGAAGATTCCCGCCGCCCTGTGCCGGAACGGCGATCTTGGCAAGTCTAGCCAGCCCACCATGAGAACGACGGCGGCCGGAGCTTTAGTTCCCCGGATCCCGCCCCTGCCGGTGGCATGATTCATGCTGTGAACTCCCCGGCCGGCCCCGATCATTCCTTTGACCTGCCCAGCACCGGCTCCGACGGGCTGGGCGGTCGGCCGCGTCGAAGGATCGTGCTGGCAGTCAATCCGACCGCAGCGTTCGGCCGGCACGCCCTTGCCGGGGACGAAGCCGCCCGCTGTCTCCGCGCCGCAGGCCTCGACGTCGTCGTCCTTCGACGCGACAGCATGGACGCCCTGCGGGAAGCAGTCGGCGAAGCGCTTCGTGCGGGTCCCGATGCCTTGGTGGTTGTGGGCGGCGACGGCATGGTCCATTTGGGCGTCAACTCGCTCGGCGGGACGGCCTTGCCGCTCGGGATTGTTCCCGTGGGTACGGGAAACGACATGGCCCGGATGCTTGGACTGCCCCTGCAAGACGTAGCGGGATCGTGTGCCCGTGTGATTTCGGCGCTCGCCGACGGCGGCCGGCTGATCGACGCGGGCCGCGTAACTTCCGGCGGACGCACCATGTGGTTTGCCGGGGCGGTATCCGCGGGATTCGACGCCGCTGTCAATGAACGGGCGAACTCCTGGAAATGGCCCAGGGGTACGCTCCGCTACACCCTCGCGATGCTCCGGGAGCTCGGATCGTTCCGGGCCATCACCTACACCGTGACGGCCGACGGCGCGTCAGCGCGGGAGGGCGCCATGCTGATTTCCGTGGCCAACGTCCAGTCGATCGGCGGCGGGATGCGCATCGTCCCCGATGCGGCGCCCGACGACGGGTGGCTGGATCTGTTTGTCGTCAAGCCCCTGTCCCGGCTGGCCCTCCTTGCGGTGTTCCCGAAGGTCTTTTCCGGCCGGCACACCTCGCACCCGGCGGTGGAAATCCGCCGGGTGCGCTCGGTGCGGCTTGGCGCGGAGAACGTGGTGGCCTACGCCGACGGCGAGCGGATCGGCCCCCTCCCGCTGGAGATCGACGTGGTTCCGGGCGCCTTGCGGGTCTTGGCCTGACCCTGCCGGTCAGCGGCGCCCGGCGACAGCCAGGCGGTTGAGCGCAAGTGCGCCCACGAGCAGTCCGAAGTCACGGAGGGCGACGTCGAAAAAGTTGCCGAGCACCAGCAGGTTCACGATGATGCCCAGAAGCCACACGGCCACCAGGAGCGAGCCAAAGCGCGGGCGTACCGCCACTGCTATACCGGCCACAATCTCAACGACGCCCACGATGTACATGAAAGTCTGGGCCGGGACCGGAATCACGGAGGTGGCCACGGGCGCCAAATACATGGTCCAGTGAGTGAGCAGGTTGCTGAACTTGTCCAGGCCGAAAAGGATCGGCGCCACGGTGAACACGGTCCGGAGGAGCAGGAATGCCTGCCGCTGGGGATCCATGGACATCAGCGATCCGGTTTTCGCTTGGGCCGGGGATGATGCGGTACTCATGATGCCTTCTTTCTAAAAGTGGATAATTTGATTTTAGAAAGTCGGGAAGGATTAAGCAATGAGTGTTGATTTTAGAGTTAAGCTGGATGCATGACCGGACTTCCCTGGCTGCGTCGGCTTTCCGCCTTGGCATCCCTCGACGATGGCAATCGCCGCCGCTTGTACGAGCACGTCTGCGGCGCAAATGACGCGGTCAGCCGCGACGATGCCGCGATGGCGCTCGGTCTTCCCCGCAGCACTGCGTCCTTTCACCTTGACCGGCTGGTCCGTGACGGGCTCCTGAGTGTCGAGTTCCGCAAGCTCGGGGGCAAAGTGGGTCCGGGTTCCGGGCGCCCTGCGAAGCTGTACGCGCCTGTCGTTGAAGAGGTCGGCGCCTCGGTGCCTGAGCGCCACTACGACCTCGCCGGCGAAGTGATGGCCTCTGCCATCCAGGCCTTGATGACACAGGGTGGCTCCCCCCGCGAAGCTCTTCTCGAAACCGCCTACGCCCGGGGCCGCGAGGCCGGGAGCATCGAGCCGCATTTCGAGGATGTCCTGGCCAGCTACGGCTACAGGCCGGAAGCCGACGACGACGGCGGGTACTCCCTGGTCAATTGCCCGTTCCACCGTCTGGCCGAAAGCCACACGAATGTCGTCTGCGCCCTGAACGGCGCCTTCCTGAGCGGAGCGGCCGCCGCGTGCGGAATTGCCGAGGCCCGGATCGCCGATGACAACCGGGAAGGCCATTGCTGCGCAAGGATCCTTCCCGCGGATTAGGGGGAGCGCCGGGACGGCACCTGCCGCGCGAGCCTGTGTCGGTGTGCCTCGATAGACTTGGGTAGTGCCTGTTTACCTGGACCATGCCGCCACCACGCCCCTGGCCGCTGTAGCTCTCACCGCCATGACCCGCGAGCTGGCGCGGACCGGCAATCCGTCATCGCTGCACGCTTCCGGACGGCGTGCGCGCCGATCCGTGGAAGAGGCCCGGGAAGCGATCGCGGCAGCCGCAGGGGCACATCCCTCCGAGCTCATCTTCACGTCCGGGGGAACCGAAGCGGACAACCTCGCCGTCAAGGGGCTGTACTGGGCCCGCCACGACGAAGACGGCCGCCGCAAGCGGATCCTGTGCTCCGCCGTCGAGCACCACGCGGTGCAGGACACGGTCGAATGGCTTGAACGTCACGAAGGCGCCGAAGCGGTCTGGCTCCCCGTCGATTCCCAAGGCGTAGTGCAGCTCGACGCTGTGCGGGCGGAGATCGAAAGAGACCCGGGATCGGTGGCCCTGGTCACTGTCATGTGGGCAAACAACGAGGTGGGCAGCATCCAGCCCGTCAAGGAGATCGTGGACATCGCCGCCGCCCACGGCATACCCGTGCACTCGGACGCAGTCCAGGCGTTCGGCTCGATTCCCCTGAGCTTCCGCGACTCAGGGCTCGCCGCGATGTCGGTCTCCAGCCACAAAATCGGCGGACCCGTCGGCGTGGGTGCCCTCTTCCTGGGGCGTTCCACCAAGGTCGTTCCCGTCCAGCACGGGGGTGGGCAGGAGCGCGACGTGCGCTCGGGGACCCTGGACACGGCCTCCATCGCGGCATTCGCCGCCGCGGCGGAGTCTGTTTCCCACAACCTGGTGGCAGAGCGCGAACGGATCGGCGCCTTGCGGGACCGGATCATCGACGGCGTCAAGGTCGCCATTCCCGAGGCGGTGCTCCGCGGCGCGCCCGGCGACGCCCGGCTTCCCGGCAACGCGCATTTCACGTTCCCTGGCTGTGAAGGCGATTCCCTGCTGTTCCTGCTGGACCTCGCGGGCATCGAATCCTCCACTGGCTCCGCGTGCACGGCGGGAGTCCCCAGGCCCTCGCACGTCCTGCTTGCCATGGGGCTGGACGAGGAGACCGCCCGCGGGGCGCAACGATTCAGCCTGGGACACACTTCGAACGACGCCGACGTCGACGCCCTGCTCAAGGCCCTTCCGGACGCGTATGCCCGGGCGAAGCTTGCAGGAATGGCCGGTCACGAGTCCAGCATCCAGACCGCAGCCACGGTGGCCCGGAGCCACGGCAGCGTCCCTGCTGGGATCCCGGCCAGCGATCAGTCTCCGGACAACAACTGATCCAGCGGAACAGCGGGATCAGCCAGGCGGTCCACATCCACGGGTATGCGCCCCGAAATGAGCGCCTTGACGGGCTTCTGTACCCGCTGCCGGTTGACACTCATGCCCGCCACCACCGCACCGTCCCGCAGCCAGAAGGCGAGGAAGCTGTTCTCCTCCAACGCGCCCCGGATGACGGGTACGGAACCTGCCGCGAGGGTGGGATATCCCCAGTACTCCATCGAGACGTCGAACTGGTCCGTGTAGAAATACGGGACGACGTCCAGCATCGCGTCCTGTCCCAGCATCGCCTTGGCTGCGACCTTGCCGCCGTTGAGGGCGTTGGACCAGTGCTCGCTCCGGAGGTGATCGCCGGTGAAGGGGTGGAGGGCGTTGGCGACGTCTCCGGCCGCGAAAACGTCCGGGCTGCTGGTCCGAAGCGAAGAATCCACCACGATTCCGTTGCGGATGTCCAGCCCTGCGGCTTCGGCGAGGCTCGTATCCGGAACCACGCCGACAGCCACCACCACGAGGTCGGCAGGAAGCACTTCGCCGGAGTTGGTGACAACGGCGCTTGCCCTGCCCCCGGTGCCGGTGATCTCCGCTGCGCTCGCAGGGAGCCGGAACTGCACACCGTGCTTTTCGTGCAGGCTGCGGAAGAAGCCCCCTAGTTCGGGGCCGATGGCCGTGCTGAGCGGGACGTCTTCAAGCCCCAGCAAGGTCACGCTGTTGCCGTAGCTGCTCGCGGCTGCGGCGAGCTCCATGCCGATCCAACCCGAGCCGACCATCACCACAGTCCGGCCCCCGCCGGACAGTTCTTCCTTGAGTCTCCGGGAATCATTGAAGGTCCGGAACGTCATGACGCCCGCAAGATTGGAAGCAAGGAGGGGAATCCGGCGCGGCTGCGCCCCGGTGGCGATCAGGAGCTTGCTGAACTTCAGCTCGGCTCCTGACCTCAGCTGGACCGTGTGGGCGGCAGGATCGGCGGTTGCGACCGCCTCGCCAAGGAGGAGTTCGACGTCGTTCTCCCCGTACCAGCCGGCCGCCAGCACCGGGACGCTGTCCTCGTCGGCCTTGCCCAGGAGAAATTCCTTGGAGAGGGGAGGGCGCAGGTAGGGGAGCTCATTCTCGGCGCAGACCACGGTGATGCGGCCCTGGAAACCTTCGGAGCGCAGGGTTTTTGCCGCCGTGGCACCGGCGAGTCCGCCGCCTGCGATAAGGATGTGTTCAGTGTCCATGGTGACTCGATTCGCGGGGCGTGGGCGGTTCGCGTGGCCAGGCTGCGTGTGGATGAATGAATGCGCACTCGGCCGGGATCTAAAACTGTTTATTTTGACTTTAGAATCGTCCGCGACGGCGGTCAAGGCATTTTTTGAGGCGGATTCCCGCGGGCGCTAGAATAGTTGGGCGCGCCTCGTCTCTTCCGCGCAAATCTTCTCCCCAACATCAACAGAAAGCCAGCATGCGAGTTCTTGCAGCCATGAGCGGCGGAGTCGACTCTGCCGTTGCCGCCGCCCGCGCCGTCGAGGCAGGGCACGACGTCGTTGGCGTCCACTTGGCGCTGTCCCGCATGCCCGGAACGCTGCGCACCGGCAGCCGAGGCTGCTGCACCATCGAAGACTCCCGCGATGCCTGGCGCGCGTGCGACGTCCTGGGGATTCCGTACTATGTCTGGGACTTCTCGGAACGCTTCAAGGAAGACGTCGTCCAGGACTTCATCGATGAATATGCTGCCGGCCGCACTCCCAATCCCTGCATGCGCTGTAACGAGCGGATCAAGTTCGCCGCCCTCCTGGAGAAGGCTGTCGCCCTCGGATTCGATGCGGTCTGCACCGGCCACTACGCCAAGGTCATCCAGGACGCGGACGGCAATCCCGAACTCCACCGAGCGGCCGATTGGGCCAAGGATCAAAGCTATGTCCTCGGCGTCCTGACGCACGAGCAGCTTAAGCACTCCATGTTCCCGTTGGCGGAGACCCCGTCCAAGGCTGAGGTCCGCGCCGAGGCCGAGCGCCGCGGCCTGTCCGTGGCGAACAAGCCGGACAGCCATGACATCTGCTTCATCCCGGACGGCGATACCGCCGGCTGGCTCGCCGAGAAGATCGACATGACCACCGGCGACATCGTGGACGAGGCCGGAACCAAGGTCGGGGAACACCCTGGGGCCAACGCCTTCACCGTAGGCCAGCGCCGCGGCCTCAAGCTCGGCACCCCTGCCGCTGACGGCAAGCCGCGCTTCGTCCTGGAAATCCGGCCCAAGGAAAACAAGGTGGTCGTCGGGCCCGAAGCGCTTCTGGCCATCGACGAGATCCGTGGAATCAAGGTGTCCTGGGCAGGCGTGCCCATTGCTGAGGTTTCCACGGGCGCCGAGTTCGACTGCCACGCCCAGGTCCGCGCCCATGGTGATCCGGTTCCTGCCAAGGCTTCGGTCGTGCGGCACACCGACGACGCCGGCACCGAACGCGAAGGCCTCGTGGTGACTCTTGTCGAGCCCCTGCGCGGGGTGGCTCCCGGGCAGACAATCGTGCTGTACCAAGGCACGCGTGTTCTCGGCCAGGCCACCATCGACGCCGCCCGTTCCCTGCAGCGCGCGGAACTCTAGGGCCGCGAATTCCGGCGACTTTCCCGCGGGGAGCATCGTCAATATTGTTAGCGCTAACAAATGCGCTTGTCGACACTGGAAGCGCCCTGACGTGGCCCGCCTAGCCGACTTCGAGCCAAAAGAAAAGTAAATTTTGTGTCTCAACTCACAAAATCAAACGTTTCACCAAAAATGCTTCTGATTGAATCGTGGAGTCAGGAGTATGTGCTCCGAGAAAATTACCCACGGCGGTTCGCCGTTTCCATCGAACAGAAAGTTCACTGATGGCATTGAACAAAAAAGCCTTGCGCAGCGTTATCGCGTTCGCGGGCATCTCCGTATTCGCTCTGACGGCCTGCACGGGCCCGGCGGGCGGCGGCGGTTCAGCTTCTTCAGCTGCCAGCGGCCCGATCGCTTATGGCACCACCGACAAGGTGACTGCTCTCGATCCCGCGGGCTCGTACGACAACGGTTCCTTCATGGTGATGAACCAGGTCTATTCCTTCCTCCTCAACTCGAAGCCAGGAAGCGCCGACCCCGTTCCGGACCTGGCCGCGTCGGCGTCGTTCACGTCGCCAACCGAGTACACCGTGAAAATGAAGCCCGGACTGAAGTGGGCCAACGGCCATACGCTGGACTCCACCGACGTCAAGTTCTCCTTCGACCGGCAGCTCAAGATCAACGATCCCGCTGGTCCTGCAAGCCTGCTCGAAAACCTGGACAGCGTCAGCGCCCCGGACCCAAGCACTGTCGTTTTCAAGCTGAAGCTTGCCAACGACCAGACGTTCCCGCAGATCCTCAGCAGCCCGGCCGCGCCGATTGTGGACCACCAGGTCTTCCCGGCCGACAAACTGCTTTCCGATGACGACATCATCAAGGCCAAGGCGTTCTATGGCCAGTACACGATCGACAGCTACAAGAAGAACGAGCTCATCAGCCTCAAGGCATACCCTGACTACCAGGGTGTCCTGGGCAAGCCGGCCAATGACGCCGCCACCATCAAGTACTACGCTGAGCCGACCAACATGAAGCTGGACATCCAGCAGGGCAACATCGACGTTGCAAACCGGAGCCTCAGCGCCACCGACGTCGACGACCTCAAGAAGGACTCGAAGGTCAAGGTCAACGTAGGTCCCGGCGGCGAGATCCGCTACATCACGTTCAACTTCAACACCATGCCGTTCGGTGCCAAGGCACCCGGTGCAGACCCGGCCAAGGCACTCGCCGTGCGCCAGGCGATCGCCAACCTCGTTGACCGCCAGGCCATCGCGGACCAGGTCTACAAGGGCACCTACCTGCCGCTGTACTCCAACGTCCCCAGCGGCTTCCTGGGCGCCAACGAGTCGTTCAAGGACGCTTACGGCGACAACGGCAAGCCGAGCCTGGACAAAGCCAAGAAGGTCCTTTCCGACGCCGGCGTCAAGGACGTCGTCACCTTGAACCTCCAGTACAACCCGGACCACTACGGCAAGTCCTCGGGCGACGAGTACGCCATGATCAAGGACCAGCTGGAGAAGTCGGGCCTCTTCAAGGTCAACCTGCAGTCCACCGAATGGGTGACCTACAGCAAGGCCAGCCGTGCCGACGAGTACCCGCTGTTCCAGTTCGGTTGGTTCCCCGACTTCAGCGACCCGGACAACTACCTGACCCCGTTCTTCCCGAACGGCGGCTTCTTGAAGAACCACTTCAACGACCAGGCCGTGACAGACCTCATCAACAAGCAGCTGACCACCACGGACAAGTCGGCTCGCGAATCAACCATCAAGGACGCCCAGAACGCTCTGGCAAAGGACATTTCCACTTTGCCGCTGCTCCAGGGTGCCCAGGTTGCCATCTCGGCACAGGGCGTGAACGGCGTCGACAAGACGCTTGACGCTTCCTTCAAGTTCCGATTGGGAACTATTTCAAAGTAAGCAGCCGGTAGGGGGAGGCGGGTGCCAACAGGTGCTTTGCCTCCCCTTATTGCTGATTGCCTCACATTTTGAGCAAAACCCCGCGCGATCCGCGGGCAATGAACTTTAGGTAGCAATGACAACACTTATAGAGGTGCCCGACGTCGAACCGGACGCGGTCGCTCCCAAGAGTAAATCAGCGGGCGGGGGTCTGGGCAGGTACATCGTCGTCAGGTTCTTCCTGATCATTCCCACGATCTTCATCCTCGTGACCCTGGTTTTCTTCCTCATGCGGGTCATCGGAGACCCCATTACCGCAGCCCAGGGCGGCCGGCTTCCTCCGGATGTCCTGGCGCAGAGAATCCACGACGCCGGTTACGACCGGCCGATCATCATCCAGTACTTCGAATACCTCGGCCAGCTGGTCACAGGCAACTTCGGCACTACCATCACCGACCGGCGCCCCGTCGTCGAAATGCTGTCGACGTTCGGCGCGGCCACCCTTGAGCTGTCGATCAACGCGCTGATTGTGGCGCTCGCAGTCGGCATCCCGCTGGGCATGATCGCCGCTCAACGGCGCGACAGGGCGACTGACGCTTTCCTGCGCTGCTTTGCGATCCTCTGCTACGCCACCCCGGTGTTCTTCTCCGGACTCCTGCTCAAGCTGACATTCTCCGTTTGGCTCGGCTGGCTCCCGGTGGCCGGGCGTGTGTCCACCCGTACCGAGCTGGCCATGGGCCAATTGGCCGCCCCCACCGGCATCTATTGGCTCGACGCCCTCCGCAGCGGCAATTTCAACGCACTCGGCGACGTCGTGTCGCACGCAGTGCTTCCCGCTATTGCCCTCGGTCTGCTGACCGCCGGTGTCTTCCTGCGCCTCGTCCGGACCAACGTCATCGGCACGCTGGGCAAGGACTATGTCGAGGCCGGCCGTTCCCGTGGCGTCAGCGAGTTCCGGCTCGTCACCAAGCACGCCTACAAGCCGGCGCTGATCCCCATCATCACCGTCATGGGCCTGCAGATCGCCCTGATGCTCGGCGGAGCCGTGCTCACCGAGACCACCTTCGAATGGAAGGGCCTTGGCTACCAGCTGGTCCAATACCTGAATGCGAGGGACTTCGTCGCGGTCCAGGGCATCGTGGTGCTGCTGGCCGTCATCGTCGCATTTACCAACTTCGTCGTGGACGTCGTCGCCGCGCTGATCGACCCGCGAGTGAGGTACTGACATGAGCACTGCAACAATTTCAGGACGAAAGAAGTCCTTCCTGTCCGGACTTCCCGTCATTTCCCACGTCAACAAGAGCGTTGGCCTCCAGCGGGGCATGCTCATCACAGGGCTTGTGCTGACCGGGCTCTTCCTTCTCTCGACCGTGCTTGCGCCGTTCATCGCACCGTACGGCTATTCCCAACTGAGTGACGCTTCCGGCTCGTTCCCCACCCAGGAGGCCCCCAGCAGCAAGCACCTGCTCGGCACCACGGTGGGCGGCTATGACGTTCTTTCCCGCGTCCTATGGGGTTCACAGACCGCGGTGACCGTGATCGTCGTCGCCGTGGCGATGTCCATCTTCCTCGGCGTGGCGCTGGGCCTGCTCAGTGGTTACTTCGGCGGCTGGCTGGACCGGGTGCTGGTAGTCATCGCCGATGCCATCTACGCCTTTCCTTCCCTGCTCCTGGCGATCGTCATGTCGATCGTCATCAGCCGTGGCCAGTCGAGCTTCTGGGGCGGCATCCTCGCCTGCGCCTTCTCGATCACCGTGGTGTTCGTTCCGCAGTATTTCCGCGTGATCCGGGCCGAGACCATCAGGCTCAAGGCCGAGCCGTTCGTGGAATCGGCCATGGTCCTGGGTGCTTCCAGCTTCCGGATCATCACCCGGCACATCTTCAAGAACGCCACCCGGACGCTTCCGCTGATGTTCACCCTGAACGCCTCCGAAGCGATCCTGACCCTGGCCGGCCTCGGCTTCCTGGGCTTCGGCATCGAACCGTCCTCGGCCGCAGAGTGGGGCTTCGACCTCAACAAGGCCATGGCAGACGCGTCCTCCGGCATTTGGTGGACAGGCGTCTTCCCGGGTATCGCGATCGTCCTCACGGTGCTGGGGCTGACCCTGGTCGGCGAGAGCATCAACGATCTCAACGATCCCCGGCTACGTGGTCGCAAGCGTGCTGGAGGCAAGGCCTCCCGCTCGAAGGCCACGGCAGGAACCGACGGCAAGAACACAGGGGCCACCACCACTCCTGAACCAGAAGCAGGTAAGGCATGACCACCAACATCGGCAACATTTCGGACCAGCCGCTGCAATCCGGCCAGCCGGTCCTGGACATCGAACGGCTCAAAGTCACCTTTGCCACGGACAGCGGCGACGTCTACGCGGTCAAGGACGTCAGCCTCGAGGTCAAAGCCGGCGAAGTCGTGGCGATCGTGGGGGAGTCGGGTTCCGGCAAGACTGTCACGGCCAAGACCATCCTCGGCTTGCTCCCCGAGACAGCCATCAGCTCCGGAGCCGTGCTGATCAACGGCAACAACGTCATCAGCGTCAGCGCGTCCAAACTGCGCAAGATCCGCGGCCGCGACGTAGCCATGGTCTTCCAGGAGCCGTCAACGGCCCTGAACCCGGTGTTCACGGTCGGCTGGCAGATCGCCGAAGGCATTCGGGCCCATGCCTCGGACGGACACCGCATCTCGGCCAGGGAAGCCAAGAAGCGGGCTACCGAAGCCCTGCGCAAGGTAGGCATCCCCGATCCGGAGACCCGCGTCAACTACTATCCCCACCAGCTTTCGGGTGGGCAGAAGCAACGCGTGGTCATCGCTGCCGCGCTTGCCTTGAACCCGGGTTTGATCGTGGCGGACGAGCCGACGACCGCCCTGGACGTCACGGTCCAGGCCGAAATCCTTCAGTTGCTCCGGGACCTGCGGGACAAGTACGGCACCTCGATTGTCCTCATCACCCACAACATGGGTGTCGTGGCCGACCTGGCGGACCGCGTCGTGGTCATGTATCAAGGTGACGTGGTGGAAGAGGCTACTTCCAGGGTGCTCTTCGCGGAGCCCAAACAGGACTACACCAAGAAGCTGCTGGCCGCCGTGCCGCACCTCGGCCGCAACTCAGCGTCCGAAGGGGCCACTGAGCGCCTGCACCAAGGCGGAAAGGTCTTGGTTGAGGCAAAGAACCTCACCATCGAGTATCCAGGCCGCCTCGGCAAGCCTGGGTTCAAGGCCGTGGACAACGTCAGCTTCACGGTCTCTGAGAACGAGGTCTTCGGCCTGGTTGGCGAGTCCGGTTCCGGCAAGTCCACGATCGGCCGGGCCATCGCGGGCCTCAACAGGGCAACCGGCGGCAGCCTCAAGGTGCTTGGTTACGAAATGCTGGGCTTCAAGGAGCACACGTTCAAGCCGCTGCGCAAGGACATCGGCTTCGTCTTCCAGGACCCGGCCGCCTCGTTCAACCCGCACCTGACCATTGGTGAGTGCGTGGCGGAACCGCTGCTCATCCATACCCACCCCAGCCCGGCTCAAGCACGCCTGCGTGTGGCGCAGTTGCTCGAATCGGTGCAGCTGCCGGCGTCGTACGCTGAACGCTTCCCGCACGAGCTCTCCGGCGGGCAGCGCCAGCGTGCTTCGCTGGCGCGTTCGCTCGCGCTCAACCCGCGCCTCCTGATCGCCGACGAGCCGACCTCGGCCCTCGACGTGTCCGTGCAGGCAAAGGTCCTGGAACTGTTCAAGGACATCCAGGAAGAGTTTGGCTTTGCCGCGCTGTTCATCAGCCACGACCTCGCCGTCGTGGACATCCTCTCCCATTGGGTCGGCGTGTTGTACAAGGGCAAGCTCGTGGAACAAGGGATCGGCAGCCAGATCATGGGCAGTCCCCAGCACGACTACACCCGTAGGCTGATTGCCTCGCTGCCGGTGCCGGATCCTGACGAACAGGCCCGACGCCGGGAAGAGAACCGCGAGCTGCTGGGCATCTAGCCCGCCATCGAAGCGGTGATCCACAAGAACGGACATGCCCGCCCTTCTCCACGAAGGGCGGGCATGTCCGTTCCGTCTGGGCTATTCGGACACGATGCTGATGTTGAAGAGTTTGTCCTTCGGCTGGCGCATGAAGATCCGGAGCCACAGCGGCATCCACATTTCAAGGCCGCGGGCGACGTCGAGCCCGCCCAGGTCGTGGATGTGGTCCGGAATCCAACCGAACTCCCGCAGGAGCCCCACGACGGTGGCTTTCGCGTCCTCGTCGTTCCCCGCCACGAAGACGTCATGGGCACCATCGGCAAGCCTGAGCGGATCAACCATCAGCGGAGCAGTCAAAGTGTTGAGGGTCTTGACCACACGGGCCTCGGGGAAGGAACGCTGGATGGTCTCGGCAATACTGTCGGTATTGCAGACGGAGAGCGACGGCGGGAACCCCGCGGAAAAGTCCAGCGGATTGGATACGTCCACCAGGACCTTGCCGGCCAGGTTCGCGGCCCCGGCCTCGCTCAATGCTGCGAGCGAGACCGTGCCCGGGGTCGCGTTGACCACGATTTCCGCCATGCCGGCCGCCTGGGCGAAGGAACCGGAACTTGCTCCCGGCCCTGCCTGCGCCGCCCACTCCGTACCCTTGGGATTGCCGGCCTCCCGGGAACCCATCATGACCTCGTGGCCGACCTCCACCAATTTGCTTGCCAGGGCATGCCCTACCATTCCGGTGCCAAGAACTGCGATTTTCATGCGTGCTCTCCTTATCATCGGCGTGGACATGCCCATTCTGCCCCTCAAGGCCCGGCCGGCACACCCTAGACTGGAGGAATGACCGAGCAGAACCACGCCCTCCCCGACGCCGACTCCTTCGATCCTTCCGCCAGCTCCCTTGCAGGCAGTGTGGACCAGGCCGTCATGGACGAGTTGCTCTCCATCCGCTCCAGCATCGACAACATCGACGCCACCCTTGTCTTCCTCCTCGCGGAACGCTTCAAGGCCACCCAGAAAGTGGGCGTCCTCAAGGCGACGCACAAGCTTCCTGCAGGGGACCCGGGGCGCGAGTCCGCCCAGATTGCCCGGTTGCGCCGGCTCGCCGAAGAAGCGCACCTCGATCCTGCCTTCGCCGAGAAATTCCTGAATTTCATCATCAGCGAGGTCATCCGGCACCACGAGGCCATCGCCGAGGGCCACCAGGCTTCCATCGCGCAGGCCTGACGACGTGCCTGCCGAAACCGCGCAGAACCAGGTCACCGCCACGGCCTTGGGTCCCTGGCCCGGGACTGATCCTGCCGAGGCGGCACGGGTGATCCGTGGCGAGCTGGGCAGCCCGCACCTGCCGTTCCTTGCCGAGCTTCCCGACCGCGGTGTCGGCTCGGACGCCCTCGGCCGGACTGCATCGCTTCTGGTCGAGCTGGCGATCGATGTCCAGCCACACGGCTGGCGCCTGGTTGACCGCCCGGGGAAAGACCTGCGGCGCGCCAAGTCTGCGCTTGCCACGGACATCAACGTCCTCGCCGATGTTGCCGGCTCGGAAGAGACCTCCGCCCGGGAACTCAAGATTCAGTTGCGCGGCCCCTTGAGCCTCGCGGCCGGCCTCTATTTGCACAATGGGGAGCGCGCCCTTCTTGATTACGGCGCCAGGAGGGACATTGCCGAGTCCCTGGCGGCCGGCGTCGCCGAGCACGTGTCCCGGATCCGCGATGCCGTGCCGGGCGCCGGGATAGTGGTCCAGCTCGACGAGCCGGACGTCTCTTCCGTGTTGGCGGGCACCATTCCCACCGCGAGCGGTTACCGCACCCTGCGCGCCATCCCGGTCGAAGAGGCCACGGGCGCCTGGCGTTTGGTCATCGACGCGCTGCGGGCCGCGGGAGTCGCGGAGACAGTGGTTTCGGTTCCAGAGATCGAAGCACCCATCCAGCAGATCCTCGCAGCCGGGGCCGACGGCGTCGCGCTTCCGCTCAAAGCACTCACCACGCGCCAATGGGAACAGCTTGCCACCGCCGTCGAATCGGGCAAACGTGTGTGGGCCGGCGCCCTCACGGTAGAGAATCCGCGGGCAAACCTGCCACGCACCGCCGAACTCGTGGACAGCGTGTGGCGGCCTTGGCGCCAACTCGGCCTGCCGGCGTCGAGCCTGGGGGCCGTGCGTGTCACGCCGTCGGACGGGCTGGCCGGGTACTCGCCGTCGGGAGCCAAAGAGGTTCTGAACCGCTTGACCCAGCTTGCTGACGGGCTGAACCAGCTCGCGCTCGGTTAGCCTTTCGTCCGGCGCCTTCTAGACCCGCCGTTCCCACCGATCCGGCTCGGCGTAACGGGGGAGCCCGACGGCGGCAGTGGCGGTCCGTGCCGCCACGGCACCATCGGTCGCTGGTAGCGAGGGTGCCAAACGGTAATCGAAGGAGCCTGCGTAGACCAGGACCAGGCCCACATGGTGCTGAAGGACCTTCACCTGGATCCGATGTTTGCCTTCTGCCGCATCCCACCACTGCTCTGCGTAGGCTTTGGCGTCCAGGTAAGCCGGCAGGGCGAGCCTCAGGGGACCCAGGAACAAACGCGAGGCGCCCGAGACGCCGCGAAGCCGCCCCTCGGGCGTGACGTCCAGGTCCAAAGCCGTGGCGAGCCGGCGATACCGGCCCACGTAGTCGACCAGACGGGTGCCGTCGTTGCTGGTTTCCGCGACGGTGGTGTCATGGAACAAGCGGGTGTGCCCGGGGAAGAAGATTTCACGCCGGGCAGTGAGGCTGGAGCGCCCGAACGGGTCAAGGTGCGCATGATTTTCGATGCGGAACGGGATGCGCTCCCCGTATTCGGGGAAGAAGGCCTCTTCCCCGGCGACCGTGGCAAGGAGGGGGCGGAGCCATTTCTGGCGGCAACCGACGACGTCGAAGACGCCCTCGCCGATTCCGTAGTATCCGGAGCCCGGGGCGAGGGAGAAGTAGTCCTGGAGCTCGGGCTGCAATTGACGGAACTTGGCGCCCAGCGCCAGCTCGTAGATGGGTGTGCTCATGTGCTTTCCTCGGATTCCGGGTAATTGATTTTTGTGGACACGGCGCCCGGCCGGGCTACAAGCGGCCTGCGGCCTTCAGCCGAATGTACGCATCCGCCAGGAGTGGCGGCAATTCCACGGGCTCGGCGTCGACTACCTCCGCGCCAAGCTGCCGCAATTGGGCGCTCACGGCCTCACGGTCCAGCAGGGCACGTTCGGCGGCCGAGGCACGGAAGACCTGGCTCGCCGTTGTGCGTTCCTCCTTCATCCGTCCCAGCAAGGGGTCCCGGACAGATCCAATCAGCACCACGTGCTGCCGCACCAGTTGCGCTACCAAGGGGATGAGTCCCTCTTCCGGAGCGCCGCTGTCGAGCGAGGTCAACAGGACCACGAGGGAACGGTGCGCCGAAATGGCCCGAATCTCGGCCGGGATCCGGGCCCAGTCCAACTCGATCAGTTCCGCCTCGAGCGGAGCCATGGCCTGGACCAGGGAGCCGAGGAGATTGCCTTTCGCCGCCGAATCGACGCGCCCGCGGACGCGCCTGTCGAAGGCGAAGAAGTCCACGCGGTCTCCGCCCCGTTCAGCCAGCACTGCCAGCAAGAGCGCCGCCTCCATCCCGGTGTCCAGTCGGGGCTCGTCGTCTATCCGGGCTGCCGCCGTGCGCGAGGTGTCGAGCATGATCACGACGCGCCGGTCCCGTTCCGGCCGCCAGGTCCGGACGACGACGGCGGTGCGCCGGGCGGTGGCCCGCCAGTCGATGGAGCGCACATCGTCACCCCGGACGTAGTCGCGGAGGGAATCGAACTCTGTGCCGGCTCCGCGGATCTGCACGGCCGCCTTGCCGTCGAGCTCCCGCAGTTTCCGCAGCTTGGACGGCAAATGCCGCTTCGAATGGAACGGCGGCAGGACGCGCAGACGGCCGGGGAGGGCCACGGTACGTTGCCTGGCCGCCAGGCCAAGCGGGCCGAAGGAACGCAGCGTAACGTGCGGTGCGGTCAGCTCGCCGCGCCGCGTGGGCCTCAGCCGTACCGACACTCGCCGCCGCTCACCAGCCGGGATATCGGCGCGCTGGACCGCGGCGACGGTCCCGGCGGACGGCTGCCAGGCGTCCCGTACCAGCCCGCGGAAGGTTCGCCGGTTGCCGTTCTCCAGCGTCAGAACGGACTCCGTTTCCGAATGCAGGGTGACATTCCCCGGGTCCTTCCGCTGCAGGGCGATCTTCGCGGGCGACGCGGCCAGCACGATGTCGCACAACAACAGCGCGAGCAAGACGGCGGTGGTGAGAAGGACCGTGCTCCAGGCGGGAAACATGACCAAGGGGGCCAACGCGGCGAAAACCAGCAGCACGAAGCGGCCTGTGATCGCCATTCAATACCCCTGGATGGTCATGGTTCGGACAGTCATGAGGCACGGCCTATCAACGCGGCACGGGAACAGAAGCCAGGATGCTTCCGAGGACATCGTCTATGTGCACACCGTCCATTTGTGCCTCGGGACGAAGCCCAACACGGTGCCTCAAACACGGGAGGGAGAGTGCTTTGACGTCGTCGGGGGTGACAAAGTTGCGTCCGGACAACCATGCCCAGGCACGCGAGGTGTTCAGCAACGCCGTGGCACCGCGCGGGGAGACGCCCAGCTGGAACGACGGCGCCGCGCGCGTCGCCCGCACGACGTCCACGATATAGCCGAGGATCTCTGGGGCAACTGTCACTCCGGCCACCGCGTCGCGGGCATTTTGGAGTTCGGCGGGCCCCGCTACGGGCCTGACTCCCGCCGCGGGCAAATTGCGTGGATCAAAGCCTTCCGCATGCCTTCGGACCACTTCGATCTCTTCTGCACGTCCGGGCAACGGCATGGACAGCTTGAGGAGGAAGCGGTCCAGCTGGGCCTCGGGGAGCGGATACGTGCCCTCGTACTCGACCGGGTTCTGCGTCGCGGCCACAATGAAGGGCGATGGCAGCGGCCGGGAGAGCCCGTCCACCGATACCTGTCGCTCCTCCATGGCTTCCAGCAGCGAAGCCTGGGTTTTGGGAGGCGTTCGGTTGATTTCGTCCGCCAGCATGATGTTGGTGAACACCGGTCCTTCGCGGAAGGTGAATTCCGAGGTGTGCGAGTCGTAGACGAGCGAGCCCGTGACGTCACCGGGCATGAGGTCCGGCGTGAACTGGACCCGCTTCGTATCCAGGCTCAGGGCGGCGGACAAAGCACGCACCAGCAGGGTCTTGGCAACGCCCGGAACACCCTCAAGCAGTACGTGCCCCCCGCACAGAAGCGCGATGAGCATGCCCGTTACCGTTGCATCCTGCCCGACGACGGCCTTGCCTACTTCGTGACGGACATCCAGCAACGCTTTGCGGGCAGGATCCGACGTCGCAGGGGCCGGCGCCGGTTGCCCGTGCGACGCCGGGCCTCCCGAGTAGCCATGGTCGCCGTCTGTGAAGCTGTTCGCTTGATTGCCCATTGTTTGATTGCTGAGCGGTTGATTACTCATGGGGCCGTTGCCTCCTGCTCGAGTTTTTCGATGCTTTGTGCCCAGTGGACCAGTTCTGATTCGGTGCGTGGCCGGTGGTCCAGCAGTACCGTCCGCAGTTCCTGTGCAGGCCGGTTGACCTTCCGGGACACGGCATCGAGGACGGCTTGTGCGCCGGCCTCGGGTCCGAGTCGGAAGTGTTTGGCAAGCCTGTTTAACGTGCCGGCCCGGAGATTTTCGGCTGCCCGGCCCACAGCGCGGGAATCCTGGTACAGACGCGCGCGGCCTTCCGCGGTCTCCACGGCCTTGACCACCACCGGCAGCGGCTCGAACACCAGCGGACCAAGCCGCCTGCCCCGCCACAGCACGGCGAGCACCGCGATCACCGCCAACCACAAGCCCAGGAAGCCAACCCACGGTGGCGCCAAGTCATTCAGCGTAGGCGGCCCGCCGTCATTCGGTACGTCTCCAAGGCCGGGCAGATACCAGACGAGATCCGGCGCCGGCCCGAGGGTTCGGAGTGCCAACGCGGCGTTGCCTTCCACCTGCAGGAGATCATTGCTGAGCAGGGCTGCGCTGCCGAGTACCACCAGCCGTCCGTCCGCAGTGGCCGCGTACATGCCGCCGTCCTTGCTGCTCGGGCGGTAGCACATCGCTTCGGCCCCTGTGTAAAGGAACGCGCCCTTCGCGGAGACACTCCCTGCTGCCAGTGGATCGGCCTGACCGCATCCAGCTTCCAACGTTGACGTGCCGTCGGGAACCACCCCGGCGCTATGGATCCCGCTGCCCAGTCCCGTGAGGGTGCGGAGCCCGGGGGCCACGACCACCACCCGCGCGGCCGCTTGCAGCAAGCTGCGCAACTGGGCGGAATCGAGATAGCCGTTGCGGTCATACAGGAAGACGGTGGCGCCCGGCTCCTTCGCCAGCAGCGAGGTGGTCGTCGCGAACGAATCGGATTCCGTGACCGCGACTCCGTGCCGCCGGAGGATTTCGGCGGCGGCCATCGCACCATCCGGCGCCGGATTGCCGGCGGAGAGGGGGGCGCTGTCCGGGTTCGCGGGGGACTGCGTCACCGTGACGACGCCCAATACCGCGACGATGGCACCGATGATGATCCAGGCCACATGGCGGCGCGACCAGGCCCGAAACTGCGCGGGCCATCGGAGCCTCTGGGTGTCGGCGGTCATCGCGGCACCGCCAAACCGCTGGCGGGTTGGCCGGCGAAGTCAGGTTTCATGCCCGACAGTCCGGTGTCCAAGGCCAGCACTGCAGCATGATCGGAAGCCGTGGCAGTTGCTTTCCCGTACTTCACGCCATCGAAAATGCGGGCCGCTTCCTCGAGCCGCGAACTGGCTTCCCCGAATGCGCGACCCAATTGAGCAGCCGCCTCGTCCGCGGTCCGGCCAGCCTGGATATCAATGATTGCCCGGTCCTCCGCGGAGCGGACCACAGCACGGAATTGTTCGACGACGGCCGTTTGCCAGTCCCCGCGGCTTGCCGCAGCAGCTGCCCGAGCGCGGAACGCGTCGGCGTCAACTGCTGCCTCGCCGTCGAAAACATCCGCTGACATCTTCTTCCGGGCGTTGAGCCTTGGCCTGACAACGATCACCGCGACCACAATGAGGACCACGGCCAGGGCGCCGATCAACGGCAATCCGATATTCGGCCCGCTGATGGAGTCGCCGTTCAAGGAGCGGAGCCAGTCGATGAACTGGTTCCATATCTGGTCTATCCAACTGGGTTTGGCCGCTGCGTACTGCGGTTTGGACAGTTCCTCAACCGCCCACCGTTGCGCTTCCGCGCGGTCTGGATCAACGGGAGGCTCGGAGGCGGCGAAAAGAAAGGCGAAGGGCGCGGATGCCGGAATCATCCTGTGGGGAAGCCCTGACCGGTGGTCGGCGGCCACGATTGCGCACCGGCTTGAGGTGGCCCGCGGCGGCCCGGAACGCCGTCGGGATCTTCCCCGGTTTCGAGGAGGCGCAGGAGCTCCAGGTCCAGTCCGTCGCGCCGCATCCTCAGGTCCATATAAATCAGGGCCGCTACCGAGGTTTGGAAAGCGAAGCCAACGGCGCCTACCAGGATCCCGACCACCAGCGAAACGACTGCCAGGACAATGGCCGTGGTGGTTACTTGCGGGGCCCCGGCATGGGGTGCGAACACAGCGGTTACTCCGCCGGACGCCAAGCTCAGGGGAATCTGGATGACCGACCCGATGATACCCACCATGAAGGCCACGAGCAGCGTGATTCCGAAGATCCGCCACCAGTTCCGGGTGGTCAGCGCCCACGAGCGTCGGAGACCGGCGAAGACGCCGAGTTCCTCTACGGTGATCGCCGCGGGGGCCACCATCAGCTTCGTGTAGATCCAGGCATATACGACGATCGCGCCCAGTCCCAAAGGGAGAAGCAACAGCCCTCCGACCGGTCCCAATCCAGTCAGGATGAGGACGGCCAACAAGAACAGGACGAGGAAGAACAGCAACGCTCCGGCGAGGATGAGGGCGGCGAAGCCTACCAGGGGCCAGAGACGCGAGCGGGCGAGGGACCACATTTGCTTGAACCCGGTGGGCCGGTTCAACGCCGACCTGGCGACGGGAATCGCCATGACCCCTTGAAGGATGGCCGCCAGCACCATGGAGAGCAACGAAATTCCCATGATCCCGGCAGCCGCGCCAAGGACCGGGCTGAAGTACTGCGTCGCCTCGTCCTGGCTCGTGAAGCCCCCTACGGGCGGTCGGGCGATCCCTAGCGTGGCAAACTCGACCGCCCCGCTCAATGCACCGGTGATCGCCTTGACAATAAGGGCCGATCCAAACATGGTCTTCGCGTTCCGGCGGATGGTCTGGAACGCGCCGTCCATGATCTCACCGAAGAAGAGCGGGCGGAGGGGCACGATTCCGGGTTTCGGGGGAGCCACGTAGCGTGGCTGGCCATAGGGAGGTGGACCGCCGGCCGGCCAACGCGGATCGGCCGGAGCGCCCCACGCTTGCCCCGGATACTGCGACGTGCCCCACTGTGGTTGCGCGCCCCACTGTGGCTGCGCGCCGGGCGGGGGCGCGCCCCACGGCGGTCGGGGTCCCTGGTCAGGCCGGTATGCCGGGTCTGGCTGTGACACGTTTTCCTCCCCAAAAGATGCGTCCGCAGCAGTGCACCGACCCCGGAAGGGGCCGTTCGCACCAGCCTATAGTTCCGCCGTCGCGCCTCATAGCCCATTCGCTTGCGGGCTGCAGCGCGCCATGCCGTGATCGGGCTCAACGGGACAAAGGCTTGGTGATAAGGGAATATATAACTATGAAGGCACGCATCCTGGTAGTAGACGACGACGAAGCGCTGGCCGAAATGATCGGCATCGTGCTGCGGAACGACGGCTTCGACCCGGTTTTTTGCGCGGACGGTGGGCAAGCGCTGGAGGTCTTCCGTTCCTCGAAGCCAGATCTGGTACTGCTTGACCTGATGCTGCCCGGATCGGATGGCATCGAAGTGTGCCGCCAGATCCGCGGGGAGTCGGACGTCCCCATCGTCATGCTCACCGCCAAATCGGACACCTCCGACGTCGTCCGCGGCCTTGAATCCGGTGCTGACGACTACGTGCCCAAGCCTTTCAAGCCGGCCGAGCTCGTGGCCCGGGTCCGTGCCCGGCTGCGCCCGGGAGACCAGAAGGCGCCCGAGACACTGCGCATTGCCGACGTCACCATTGACGTGGCGGGCCACTTGGTGACCCGCGGCGGAGAGCGGATTTCGCTGACGCCGCTGGAATTCGATCTCTTGGTCGCCTTGGCGCGCAAGCCCTGGCAGGTCTTCACCCGTGAACTGCTCCTTGAGCAGGTATGGGGCTACCGCCACGCCGCCGACACCCGGCTGGTCAACGTCCATGTCCAGCGCCTCCGGTCCAAGATCGAGCGTGACCCGGAAGCTCCCGAAGTTGTATTGACGGTTCGTGGTGTCGGATATAAAGCAGGCGCCTGAGTCTTCCACCGGCGAGCCCGGCACTGACCAAGAGGCCGCGGCGGCCAAGGTCAAACATCCTGTTCCAGGACATCCTGTGCCGGAACACACGGACGCGCGGGCACTGAATCTTCCCTGGATCCTCGAGCGCACCCGCATATGGACGCGCCGCGCCCTCATCCTGGCACTGCGTGTCTCCCGCCTCGTGGTGACCGGACTTCGCCACATCCGGCCGGGAATCCGGTACTTGTGGCGCGCCCTGCTGCGCCGTTGGCGCCGCTCCCTCGAATTCAGGACCGTCGCGGTGACGATCGTGCTGTCGATGGTGTCTTTTGCGGTAGTCGGCGCGTACCTCTCAAACCAAATCGCGAACAACCTGTTCCAGGAACGTTTGAAGCAAGCCGAATCCGAGAGCCGCTACTACGTCAAGCAAGTCCAGGACACCTTCGACGGTTCACAGGCCAACGACCAGTCAAGCGTCATCACCCTCGTGTACGACACGCTCAAGGCAGTGGAGGGGAATGGCTCGGTCATCCAGCGGCGTTATGTCTTCGAAGCGATGCCCGAACAAACCAAGCCGCGCAACCGCTGGGTGGAATCGCGGGCCTCGGACCAATTGACGGTGCGCGTCATTCCTCCGGCACTTCGCAAGGCTGTGCAGGAATCGGGCAAGGACCAATACTGGGCATCCACTGAGTTCCCGGTCGGCAACCAGGACCATCCCGGCATCGCCGTCGGCAACAAGGTCACATTCAACGGCACGGTCTACGAGCTCTATCTCCTGTATGACCTGGATACCGCCCAACAAACCTTGGACGAAATCCAGAACGTGCTGTGGGCCGGCGGGGCCGCGCTCATCCTGATGATCGGCGGCATTGCCTGGTACGTGACCAGGAACGTCGTCAGTCCCGTGAGCCACGCCGCCGTCGTGTCCGAGAAGCTGGCCGCAGGCCAGTTGCAGGAGCGGATGGTGGTCAAGGGCGAAGACGAAGTAGCCAGGCTGGGCGCCTCCTTCAACCACATGGCCGCGAGCCTGCAGGAACAGATTACGCAGCTGGCCACCCTGTCCCAGATGCAGCAGCGCTTCGTCTCCGATGTGTCCCATGAACTGCGGACACCGCTCACCACCGTCCGGATGGCGGCGGAAGTGTTGTTCGATGCCAGGGACGACTTCGACCCCATCAACAAGCGCTCCGCGGAACTGCTCTACAACCAGGTGGAGCGTTTCCAGTCGCTGCTCTCGGACCTTCTGGAGATTTCGCGCTTCGACGCCGGGGCCGCGGTACTGGACGCCGAACCGACCGACATCTTCCAGGTCGTCGCCCACGTCATCGACGGCGCCTCGCCCGTCGCCGCGGAGTACGGCTCCGATGTGCGCCTTACCTCGCGCCACAAGCGCATCATCGTGGAGATGGACGCGCGGAGGATCGACCGCATCCTGCGGAACCTGCTGCTCAACGCCGTCGAACACGGCGAGGGGAAGCCTGTCCACGTTTCCGTTGCCGCCAACCACGATGCAGTCGCAATCTCGGTGCGTGACTTCGGCATAGGGATGACCGCGGCAGAAACCGCGCGGGTCTTTGATCGTTTCTGGCGCGCCGATCCCGCGCGTGCCCGGACCACGGGCGGCAGCGGATTGGGGCTTTCCATCGCCGCGGAGGACACCAAGCTCCACAACGGTTGGTTGCAGGCTTGGGGGCGCAAGGGATCCGGTTCCAACTTCCGGCTGACGCTGCCCCTCAAGAAGGGGGGCACCATCGTTAAATCGCCTTTGCAGCTTGAACCCGCGGACATCCATTTGCCCGGCGCGGCGCCGGAGCGCCACATGCTCGTCTTGGAAGCGGGCGATCCGCCCCCGGAGCGCAGTTCCGCCGTGCAGACTGGCCCGGCGGACGATCCGTCACTGCCGCCCGCACTGCCTGCGGCGCCCGACAACGACGTCGACGATGACCAAGGGGGGACGGCACCATGACTTTCCGACGCTCCCGACTGTCCGGGCGTCCGTACCTATTAAGGGCCGTGATTGCCCTTCTGGCTGTCCTCATGGTGGTTCTCAGTTCCTGCGCGCAGATTCCGCGGTCCGGGCCGGTGGGAAAGAGCAAGGACGAAAGCGCGGGCAACCCGAACGCTCCCGTCTTCTTCCCGCCGCCACCGCACCCCGGAGCCACCCCGGAGTCCATCATTGAAGACTTCTATGGTGCAGGCAGCGGTTACGAGGGCGACTACGCGGTGGCCCGGCAATACCTCACGCAGGCGCTGTCCGTCAGCTGGAAATCCGACAAGCGCACGCTCGTTTTCCGCAAGGCGACCGTCGTCAAGACCGGCGTGGAGAATGAGTTCAAGTACCAGCTGGACCTCGCGTACTCGGTTGACGCCGACGGCGTTGCCACCCAGTTCCCGGAAGGAACCACCGAGACAATTCCGGTGACGCTGGAACAGGTCGACGGCGAGTGGCGGATCTCCGCGGTCCCGGACGGCACCGCGATCCCCGAAGAGACGTTCAAAGTCATCTACGCGGCCCAACCCATCTATTTCTACGACCCGACGTTTACGTATGCGGTTCCGGACGTCCGGTGGTTCATCAAGAAGAACACTGTCAAGGCGATGACCAGCGCCTTGCTCGACGGCCCTGCGCCCTACCTCCAAGGTGCGGTCGTCAGTGCTTTTCCTTCCGGCATGAAGCTGGCGAGGGAGTCGGTGCCTGTGGTGTCGGGAGCAGCGCAAGTGGACCTTTCCGCGAAGGAACTCGTGGATGCCTCAGCCGAGGATCGGCAGCGCATGCAAAACCAACTGACCCTGACGTTCCGCAGCCAGCCTGACGTGGTGAACGTCCAGCTGCGGGCAGACCAAGACCTTGTCCGGGTGGAGGACAACGGCTCGGTCCTTCCGCCGGTGCTGGAGAAGAACGCTCCTGCGCGCCAAATCGCCATCAGCAACAACGAACTGGTGCGCTACGAGAACAACAGGGTGTCCGCCCTTCCGGACATGCAGCCGGTGGCCGGACTGAACCCGAGCGCTCCCGCCGAGTCTCCGACATCACAGGCCGTGGCCTTCCTCAACGGTACCGGCACGGTTCTGTATTCGATGATTCCGGGCCAGCCCGCCCGGCAATTGACAACCAGGACCACTCTGAGCCATCCCTCGTTCAGCCCGCAGGACTGGGTCTGGACGGCGGGTCCGGGGGGCAACGGTGCCACCGAGGTGGTGGCGTTCAAACCGTCCAACGTTCCTCAAGGCCAGCCCGTCCCCACTGTGACGATGACGCCGCCATGGTTGGCAGGGCGCGTGGTGAGGGACTTCCGGGTTTCCCGCGAAGGGACCCGCGCACTGGTCATCTCCGAGATGAACGGCAAGTCATCGGTGCAGGTGACCGGTATTCTCCGCAATCCCGACGGCACGCCCAAGGATCTGACGGCACCCACAACCTTGTTCTCCTCCACACCTGTTGATCAAGGGGTCTGGGTCAATTCCACGACGGTCGCGGTGATGAAAGCCTCGTCAACCGATAACGTGGTTCCCGAACTGTTGTCCTTGACGTCGGGCCAGCCGCAGCTGTTGCCTGCATGGCCGAACCTGACAACCATCAGTGCGGGCAACGGACCCGAGCAGATTTTCGGACAGTCGGGGGCCGGCGTGTTCCAACGAGTGGGCAACGGCTGGGAACTGCAACTCAAGGGTCCGATAGACCCTTCGTTCCCCGGCTAGGCGCCATCTGCGAACTCGGGTTTCCACATAGCCCGCTTGGGGAGTGTTTGCCGACGGCGACGAGCCGGATGCTTGGGGCATGGGAACTGACAGCCGTTGCCGGGAGCGCGACCCGGACCTTGCCGTCGTCCCGGGTGGCGGCGCGCGCCATCGGGGAGTCCATCATGCCCGATTGGCGAGGTTTGCGCAGGGCGCAGGGGACTCCTTCCTCGAGTTGCTGGCGGTTCTGGCCCCGGTGGAATGTGTGTGCTGCGGTTCCGAGGATTCGGCGCTCTGCGGCACCTGTGCACGGCACCTCCGCCTTCTGTGCTCCCGACCATTCCGCGCTGAAGGGCAAGCTCCGGCCTTGCTCACGGTGGATGGAACCGTGCTCCTGCCCGTTGTCGCGGGCGGACACTATCGGGACGAATTGGCCCAGGCCCTTCTCTCCTTCAAGCATCTGGGCCAGGGACGGCTTGCCTCGGTGCTCGCGCCTGCACTGGGCACGGCCATCCGGTCTGCCGTTGGCGACGGGGAGGGCATCTGCCTTGTCCCTGTCCCCAGCAGCAATGCGGCCTTCCGGCGTCGCGGATTCAGCCCGGTCCATCTCCTGCTCGGCCGCCTGCGGCGCCTGGACGCCTTGCCGGGCATGCACCTGGCGGATGCGTTGAAGACGGCGCCCGGACCGGGAAACGGGCAAAAGGGTTTGGGCCGCGGCGAGCGTGCGCGCCGTGTCCGCGGCTCCATGACCGTTCGGCTTCTCCGAAAAGGTTCCCTGGAGGGCCGGGCTTGCGTCATCGTCGACGACGTCCTCACCACGGGTGCCACCCTCGCCGAAGCCGCCCGGGCAGTGTCGGCGGCTGGAGGGGTGGTGTGCGGCGCTGTGGTCCTTGCAGCCACCCGGCCACCGGCCGGAAGGGACCTTCCTACGGGCGGACCAGCCGCCCTGCCCGAATCGACTCAAACAAAAAATAAGTGACGAAAGGATGAATTACCCGTGGCGATGAACTAACGTCGGTTATGGGTACCAAGAACAGATGTACCTGTCGATAGCGGCTCGGAAAGGGGCTCGACTGTCCGTCAGATCAGCCCCGAGAAGCGCCCTTATCGTGTCACCTGAGTTGTTTGGAGGGCACCATGGAGTTCATGATCAGCGGCCGTAATCTGACCGTTTCGGATCGCTTCCGCGAGTATGCCGGCGAGAAGATTTCAAAGATTGAATCGCTTGGGGACAAGGTCCAGAGGGTTGACGCGAAGGTTTCAAAGGAAACCAACCCGCGCCAGACACCGGGCCAGCTCACGGTGGAAGTAACAGTTCTGGGCCGGGGCCCTGTGATCCGGGCCGAAGCGAGCGCCGCTGACAAGTTTGCCGCCTTTGATCTCGCCTACAGCAAGCTGCTGGAAAGACTCCGCAGGGCCAAGGACCGCAAGAAGGTCCACCACGGCCGCCACACCCCCAAAGCCGTCCGTGAGGCTACTGCGACGCTTGAGCCTGCCAGCGCGAGCGAACCCATCTATGTAGAGGCCAGCAACCACCAGGAGCCAACGACGCCACCGGTGGAGAGTTCGCCCTACGACGTCGACAACGACATTCCGGCCGGTGATTCCCCGGTCCTGATTCGTCGCAAGGTTTTCCCCGCCGCTTCGCTCACCCTTGATGACGCGGTGGACAACATGGAATTGGTGGGCCACAATTTCTACCTGTTCGTGGACAAGGAAACCAACACGCCGTCGGTTGTCTACCGTCGCCGTGGCTGGACATATGGAGTAATCACTCTGGACTCCACATGCGAACCAGGAGACGAACCCGTGGAGGAAAAGATCCACGCTTACCGTTCGAAGGACCAGGCCGCCACGGCCTAGGCCGCATTCGTATTCCCATGAAAGGACTGGCATGGCCGCTTCGCTGAGCCTGTTGCAGGCACGGCGGATTGCATTGGCAGCCCAAGGACTGGACAAGGAACGGCCCACCGGCCCCGTGACTTCACGGGCGGTGGGCCGCACCTTTGCCCGCCTCCAGGTAGTGCAGATCGACTCCGTCAATGTCCTCTCCCGCAGTCACTACCTTCCGTTCTTCTCGCGGCTTGGCAATTACGACCGAAGCATCCTTCACGCCATGGCCGGGCGAAGTCCCCGGCGCATGATGGAGTATTGGGCACACGAGGCCAGCTTCATCCGCCCGGAACACTTTCAGGATCTGCTTCTTTGGCAAAACCGTGCCTGGGTGGGCGCGGCCCACCTGGAACGCGGAATCCGGGAGGACATGGCCGGCCGGATCCTGGGCGCGCTCGCCTCAGGGCGCCCCATGACTGCCGCACAATTGACCGCGCACCTGGGGCACCAGGAAGATCGGCAGCACGATAACTGGGGTTGGAACTGGAACCTCGTCAAAAGGGTTTTGGAGCACTTGTTTGAAGAAGGACTCGTGACGGCTGCGTCCAGGACGGAGCAGTTCGAGCGCCGGTACACGCTGACGTCGAGGGTTCTTCCTCCGGGGCTGCCTGGAGTCACTGCCCGCGCGGGATCGCTCCCGGACGGGGACTCCGATCTGTCGGTAGCGGCCATGGACCGGCTGATCGACGCCGCAGCCCAGGCCCACGGCATCGGAACAATCCGTTGCTTCGCCGATTATTTCAGGACTCCGGTGAAGGCCGCTGCGGCATCGATCGACAGGCTTGTTGCCACCGGGCGCCTGGAGCCGGTCACCGTGCGTGGCTGGGACCGGGCCTTGTACCGGCACGTGGACGCCAGGCTTCCGCGGGCGGCCACGGGCCGCGCACTGCTCAGCCCGTTCGATTCACTCGTCTTTGAGCGCAGAAGGCTCGAGGAACTGTTCGGCTTCCATTACCGGATCGAGATCTACACGCCTGCGGAGAAGCGCAAGTTCGGTTATTACGTGTTGCCCTTCCTCCTCCGCGACGCCGTGGTCGCACGCGTGGATCTCAAGGCGGACCGCGCGGCGAAGCAGCTTCTGGTGCGTGCCGCCCACGCGGAGCCGGACGCTCCGGCGGACACCGCCGTCGAGCTTTCCGCTGAGCTGCGGCTGATGGCCGAGTGGCTGCGCCTTGACGACGTCGTCGTGTCACCGATGGGCGATCTCTCGCCGGCGCTCGCCTCGGAACTGGCCCGCGGCTGAGATCCGGAGGGGCCGGCAGCGGCGTTGCCGGCGTTTGCGCTCCGCTCTCAGGGAAACGGGGCCGCGTGGCGCTGGTCTCTCCCGTAGACTGAAACCGCCAGAATTCGGCAGCTTGAGACTGGGAGCAACTTTACGTGGCATCACTTATCGAAAAACTTCTCCGCACGGGTGACAAAAAAACCCTGAGGCAACTGCGGACCTATGCCGATTCCATCAACGCCCTCGAAGACTCTTTCAAGACCTTCTCAGACGCCGAATTGCGCGAGGAGACGGACAGGCTGCGCGCCCGTCACGAGGACGGCGAGCAGCTCGACGATCTCCTGCCGGAGGCTTTCGCGGCCGTGCGTGAGGCTTCCTCCCGCACCCTGGGCATGCGCCACTTCGATGTCCAGCTCATGGGCGGTGCCGCTCTTCACCTCGGCAATATCGCTGAAATGAAGACCGGTGAAGGAAAGACCCTCGTGGCCACGGCTCCGGCTTTCCTCAATGCGCTGACCGGCAAAGGCGTGCACGTCGTCACAGTCAACGACTACCTCGCCGAATACCAGTCCGAACTCATGGGCCGCGTCTACCGCTTCCTTGGCCTCAGCAGCGGTTGCATCCTGTCCAACCAGGATCCCGAAGTGCGCCGTCAGATGTACGCGGCGGACATCACCTATGGCACGAACAACGAATTCGGCTTCGACTACTTGCGCGACAACATGGCGTGGGACAAATCGGAGCTTGTGCAGCGCGGCCACCACTTCGCGATTGTCGACGAAGTAGACTCCATCCTCATCGACGAGGCCCGTACGCCGCTCATTATTTCCGGTCCGGCCCAGGGTGACACCAACCGCTGGTACAGCGAATTCGCCAAGGTCGTGCAGCGTCTCCAGGCTGAAACCGACTACGAGGTCGACGAAAAGAAGCGCACTGTCGGCGTTCTCGAAGCCGGCATCGAGAAGGTCGAGGACTACCTCGGCATCCAGAACCTCTACGAATCCGCCAACACTCCGCTCATTGGGTTCTTGAACAATGCCATCAAGGCCAAAGAGCTCTTCAAGCGGGACAAGGACTACGTCATCCTCGACGGCGAAGTCCTCATTGTCGACGAACACACCGGGCGCATCCTTGCCGGACGGCGTTACAACGAAGGCATGCACCAGGCGATCGAAGCCAAGGAAAACGTCGAGATCAAGGCCGAGAACCAGACTCTCGCCACGGTGACCCTGCAGAACTACTTCCGCATGTACTCCAAGCTTTCGGGCATGACCGGCACAGCCGAAACCGAAGCCGCGGAGTTCATGAGCACGTACAAGCTTGGCGTGGTGCCTATTCCCACCAACCGGGACATGCAGCGCATCGACCAGTCGGACCTCGTGTACAAGAACGAAATCGTGAAGTTCGAAGCTGTGGTGAAGGACATCGCGGAACGGCACGAAAAGGGCCAACCCGTGCTCGTCGGCACCACGAGCGTAGAGAAAAGCGAATACCTTGCCAAGCTGTTGGCCAAGGACGGCATCCGGCACGAGGTCCTGAACGCGAAGAACCACGCGCGGGAGGCCGCGATTGTCGCGCAGGCGGGTCGCAAGGGCGCCGTCACGGTCGCCACCAATATGGCCGGCCGTGGTACTGACATCATGCTGGGCGGCAACGCCGAGTTCACGGCCATCGCCGAACTGGCAAAGCGCGGCCTGGATCCTGAAGAAAACTCCGAGGAGTACGAGGCCGCGTGGCCTGAAGCACTCGAAGCGGCCAAGCAGGCAGTCAAGGACGAGCATGAGGAAGTGCTTGAACTTGGCGGGCTGTATGTCCTAGGCACGGAACGCCACGAATCCCGTCGAATCGACAACCAGCTCCGTGGCCGCTCCGGGCGTCAGGGTGACCCGGGGGAGTCCCGCTTCTACCTCTCGCTGACCGATGACCTCATGAGGCTCTTCAACTCCGGTGCGGCCGAGCGCCTGATGAACAGCTCGGTGCCGGACGACGTTGCCCTCGAATCCAAGCTCGTGTCCCGCGCAATTGCCTCGGCCCAGGGCCAGGTTGAAGGGCGCAACGCCGAGCAGCGAAAGAACGTCCTCAAGTACGACGACGTCCTGAACCGCCAGCGCGAAGCCATTTACGGCGACCGCCGGCGGATCCTGGAGGGCGACGACCTGCACGAGAAGGTCCAGTTCTTCCTGGAGGACACCATCAACGCCCTGATCGATGCCGCCACGGCAGAGGGAACCGGCGATGATTGGGACTTCCACCAACTCTGGACCAACCTCAAGACGCTGTACCCGGTAACCGTTACGGCCCAGGAGATCATTGACGAAGCCGGCGGCAAGGCCCGCGTCTCCGTTGAATTCCTCAAAAACGAGATTCTTTCGGACGCGCAGCTCGTTTACAAGGAGCGGGAAGAAGCCATCGGCGCCGAGAACATGCGCGAGCTCGAGCGCAGGGTTGTCCTCTCGGTCCTTGGACGCAAGTGGCAGGAACACCTCTATGAGATGGACTACCTCAAAGAGGGCATCGGCCTGCGCGCCATGGCCCAAAGGGATCCGCTGGTCGAGTACCAGCGTGAGGGATTCACGATGTTCCAGAGCATGATGGAGGCCATCCGCGAAGAGAGCGTCGGTTTCCTCTACAACCTGGAAGTGGAAGTAACGCCCGCCGAAGATGTGGTGGTGGTGGACGGCAGCCCCGAAGGCGGTCATGTCGAGCATCACGATCCGCAGATCCGCGCGGCCGGCCTCGAAGCCCCGGAGAAGCCTGTCCAGCTGCAGTACACGGCACCTGGAGAGGACGGCGCGAGCCAGACCCGCGTTGAGGGACGGACCTCGGGACGCTCAGGCAACCCGGCCAAAGCCGCCGCCGACGACAAGCAGCGTGGATCCAACAAGAGGAAGCGCCGCTAACACTGCAGCGAAGACGGAGAGGGACCAGAACACCAGTTCTGGTCCCTCTCCTTTTGCTGCTATGAACCCCGCCGTCAGCCGATTTCGAGGGCGGTGACCTTCCACGCGCCGTTGTTCCCTTCAAGCCTCATGGCTACGGCACGGGAGCGGAGCTCTTCAGAGACGACCAAGCTGGCCTCATACACTCCGTCCGTCACCGCGCAGAGGTGCACGGAGCGGACCATCGGACTTCGGTGAAGCCTGGATTGCCCGCCCTGGACACTCGCGGCATGGGCCCTGGTCAGTGCGGCCCGATGCTGCAGTGCGGCGAGGCAGCCCGGATCCAGGGTCCGTGAGAGCTGTTGCACCGGCCGGGTACCGGCAAGGACTTCGACCGCGGCTTGGGCGATGGTACGGGCCAGTGCACGGATTTCCCCGTCTAGGCCAAGGAGCCGAGCTGGTTTACCGGTAGACGATGGCCCCTTATCGGAAGGCCCGCCCACCCCGGCCTTGGCGCGAGGCGAAACCACTGTTGAACGGGAGGCGATGGGTGGCGAAGCTGCCAGTCGGTCTGCATGGGGCGCGGTGTAGATGGCTGGTGATGCACTCATGGGCTTCCTCGGTTGCGAATCGCTGGTCTGCGGCGGATGGCGGTGGGTCGGCTGGTCGGCTATCCAGGTGGTGGTTGCAGGATCTGGCCCGGGATAAGGAGACCAGGGTCGTCTCCGATGACGTTCCGGTTTGTGGCGTACCATTTCGGCCAATTGAGGGCAATGTCGACGTCGCTGGCCATGGGGCCGAGCTGCCGGGCGGCAATGGACCACAATGAATCTCCCCGCTTCACCACCACTTCGCCTCGATCCGGTGAGGCATGCTGTTCGGCTGCCCGCTGTGGCCTGGTTCCCAGAAGCCCCGGGTCGGCGACGGGTGGCCGGGGCTGCCAGTGCGGGTCGATCTCGGATGATCCGGACTCACTCAAGGGAACGGCTGAGGGATGGGGAGAGAGGCCGCGGCCGGGCGTCCATTGGGCAGAGATGCTGCTGGACGTCGCTGAGTCGTGGGTCGGGCTCCAAGCCGGTTCGAGCTGTTCCGTTGGCGACGCGCTCGCCAACGGAATCCCCGAGAGATTCAGGCCCAGAATCGCAACAGCCAGTCTGCGCATGAATGCCGGGCTGAGTTTGGCGGCGGCGCCCGCGCAACGATCCTTGCCTGATTGCCGGAGGAGCGCGGCGGCCACTGCCAGGAGGAACGTCGCGATCCACCAGGCCCCGATTCCCAGTCCAGCGGCAATTGCGATGAATCCCAGGAGGTCGTCGAACATGGGTGCCTGGAGTCGTTCCGCCGCGGAGTGCCACCGGTCTATCAAGATCAAGCCGGCGACAGCGAGCAAAAGAGAGAGCGCCAGGATGGTCACTGCCATTGCAACGTCGTTCCGAAGGAGTCTTTTGCTCTGTTCCATGGGTTCCCCTTACCCAGTTGATGGTATTTGATGCACTTTGATGGCGATTGATTTATTTTGACCACAATAAGTGATGTTTGTCTAGGATTTGCTTGACTGTGAAGAAGGATTGACCACGGGGGAGTGCCCGCTTACGCTGACGCAATGCGTTGGGATGCTCTGTTTGAAGACATGGAGGCGCAACTGGCCTCCGAGCGATTACTGGGACTTGAATCCGAAATTTCAGAGCGGGCGCGGGTGGAGATCGCCGGCATCGAGGTGTTCGACAGGCTGCGTGAAGCCATCGGCCGGAAGATTGAGGTGAAGCTCCGGTCCGGGACACAGGTGTCCGGGACGCTTAGCCATGTCGGCAGGGAAACGTTGGTCCTGGACGAAGGTCGCCACCAGTGGTTGGTGCCTGTAACGGCCGCCCTGACATATCAGGGCCTGGGCCGGCACGTACTGCCGGGACAGTCGAAGGTGTCGCAGCGGCTAGGCCTGGCCAGCGCGCTCCGAATGCTGGCCCGCGACAGGGCGGAACTGGCTGTTCATCTACTTGAGTCGGTGCGGGAGGAGCGGACAATGCGCGGCGTCATCGACCGCGTGGGCAAGGACCACTTTGACCTCGCCATGATGTTGCCGGGCGAAGTCCGCCGGGCCGGCAATGTTGTGTCGGTGGCGACGGTTCCGTTCCAGTCACTCGCCGCGCTGCGTTCATTGCGGGGCCGGGACTCCTAGCGGGGGCAGCCTTCCCGCCGCGACCGTGGCCGGTGATCAGGACGACTTTGACTTGGCCTCTTGGATAATCCTGCTGGCCTCGGCATAGCGTTCCTCGATGTACTGCTCCAGCATCTTCTCTTCGACGCGCCACTGGCCCCTGCCACCCACTTGTATGGCCTTGAGTTCTCCGCTTCGCACCAAGGCGTATGCCTGCGGGGAGTTGATCTGAAGCTGTTCGGCGACATCAGCCAGAGTGAGGAATCGGGGCATGCATCCATTTTGCCACTGTTCCACCCACTTGCCGGGGTTATCCACAATTGACGTAATTTGAGCGATGTGGCTTTCGGATGCGAGCAAAGTGCGGTCAGAATATAGGCGAGTGGACGTCGACGCCGACAAACTACGCAAATGGGGGAGCAAGATGGGTGTAACTACGGCGGCCGCAGGAGCTCGGCTCAGGAAACCGTCATGGAGGGATCCGCGGCTTCTGGTGGGGATTCTCCTGGTCTTGGCGTCGCTGGCTGGAGTCATCGCACTGGTTGGAACCGCGGACCGCACCATACAGGTGTATGCGGCGCGAGGGCCGATTGCAGTGGGCCAGAGAGTCAGCAAGGACGATCTTGCGATCGTCAACGTCCGGCTCGACGACATTGAGTCCAGTTACGTTACCCTGGCGGACGGCCTGCCCGAGGGAAGAGTCGCCGTCCAAAGAATTGCCAAGAACCAACTCGTCCCGCAGGAAAGCCTGGGAGCCGCAGACTCCCTTGACCGCAAGCCGGTGGCGATCGCGATCCAGGAATCACTGCCTCCCCAGGCGGTGGCAGGATCCCGCGTTGACGTCTGGGTAGCCCTCCCCGATGCGCGCAACGGCTTCGGCACGCCGCAATTGCTGTTGCCCGGCGCGGAGATCGCCCAGGTCACGGAAGGTGCATCCACCCTTGGAGCGTCCAAGGAGAAAGTGGTTCTGGTCCTCGTGAACGATGAGCACATGCCGAAACTTCTTGGAGCGCAGGCAAACAAAGCGAAGATTGCCGTCGTATGGAACCCGGGCGGTGCCGGCAAATGAGCATCCCCGTTGTCACAGTCGGGGAGTCCCGGGAAGACTTGGTCGGGGGACTCGAGCGGCTCCACGGGCCGGTGACTGTGGTGCGCCGGTGCGGTGAACTCGCGGAACTTCTGGGTGCTTGCCAAAGCGGCCTCGCGCGCGCAGCGGTCATAGCCGAAGGTGCGGGAGAGCTGACGGCATCGCTGGTCGACCGGCTCGCGGCTGTCGGAGTCTCCATCGTTGCACTCAGCGACGACCCGGGGGAAGCGGGCCGCCTGCGCAGCATCGGCGTCGTGACGGCGTCGTTGGAGGTGGACTCGGCAACGTTGGCCTCCAAGATCTCCGACGCCGTAGGCCGGCTGCCCGGACAAGGTAGGCGACGCGCGGAACCGCGGGACTCCGGGTATGCGGACACCGCCGCGGAACTCCGTCCCGCTGATGCTCCGGAAGAACCGGAACACGTGCCGGCTAGTGCTGGGCGGATCGTCGCGGTCTGGGGGCCAACCGGGGCGCCCGGCAGGACTCTTGTGGCAGTCAATATCGCTGCGGAGCTGGCGGCTGAAGGCAAGTCGGTGGTCCTTCTCGATGCTGACAGCTACGGGGCAAGTGTCGCGGCGTCGCTGGGCTTGCTCGACGAATCTGCAGGACTGGCGCAGGCTTGCCGGCTGGCGGATCAAGGATTGTTGGATGCCGAGTCGCTCAAGCGGATCGCCGCGCCTGTCTTCGCCAAAGGGACCAGCTTCCGGGTCCTCACGGGCATTACGCGCTCGGATCGGTGGACCGAGATCCGGGCCGCCGCGCTCTCCTCGGTGCTTGAACTCGCCAAGGAGATCGCGGATATTGTGGTGGTCGATGCGGGTTTCTGCCTTGAAGCAGACGAGGAACTCAGCTTCGACACGATGGCCCCCCGACGCAACGCAGCCACCTTGCGAAGCATAGAACTGGCGGACACCGTTTTCGCCGTGGGCGCGGCCGACGCCATCGGGGTTCCGCGACTCGTGCGTGGCCTCGCGGAACTTGAACGGGCAGTCCCTCACGCGGCTCCCCGGGTGGTCTTGAACAAGGTACGGGCAGCATCCGCGGGCCGATCGCCCGAACGGGAGCTCCGCGAAGCATGGGAGCGCTACGGCCCGGGCCACAGTATCGAGGTATTCCTTCCGTCCGATCCTGGAGCGTGCGACTCCGCCCTGCTATCCGGTGCCGTGCTCTTTGAAGCTGCACCCGAATCTGCCTTGCGGCTCGCAATTGCAAAAATGGTCTGTGCACCTGTCCAGCAAAATCGTAAATCCTCTGTCATTTATTCCAGAGCAAGGCGAAGTCTAAAGCGTTAGGCTCGCCATGTGGGCTGCAAGGACGCAGCAATCGAGATGTGATGGAGGCGTTTGTCGATGTCGTCAGGATCCAGCGTGGAGGATCGTTCTAAACCTGCAGTAGTCCGGGAAGGGTTCTTCGGGGACTACTACGAGCATCTCGCAGAGGAGGACGCCCGCGGATACGCTGCCGAGCAATTGACCTCCAGGGCGGCTGCCCACCGGGAAGCGGGACAGAGCCGCAAGCCGGGCACCGCCAACGTCAAGATTGCCAACGAAGGTGATCGCAGCATTCTGTACATCGTCACGGATGACATGCCGTTCCTGGTGGACTCGGTGAACGCCGAACTCGTCCGCCAGAACTGCGCTATCCGGCTGGTCATGCACCCGCTCTTCGTGGTTTCGCGTGATCGCGTCACCGGCGATCTGTCCGACATCGCGCGGGTGCCGTCGAACATCGGCATCTCAAGCGGTGACACCGCGGCGATGCCGAATATCGCCCATCTGATCTCGCAAGGTGACAACGTCTCCCACATGGAGTCGTGGATCGCGGTCGAGGTCGACAGAGTGGCCGACGACTTCCAGACGGAGCTCGTGGACGGGATCCACCGCGTCCTGAAAGACGTCCGCGCCGCCGTCGAAGACTGGCCCAAAATGCGCACGAAGGCACTCGAGCTGGCATCATCCCTGGACAAGGTAGCCCACCCGGAAGACATCGCGGAGCTCAGGCAGGCGCAGGATCTTCTGCGGTGGTTGGACAACGGCAACTTCACCTTCCTTGGTTACAGGGAATACGACCTCATCACCGAGAACGGTGAAGACGTCCTTGAGTTGCGCGAAGAGAGCGGCTTGGGACTTTTGAGGGCGGGGGACCACCCCCACCAGATCCAGCACCTCACCGACGCCGGACGCAGGAAGGCTCGCGAGAAGCGTGCATTGGTCATCACCAAAGCCAACTCGCGGTCCACCGTGCACCGCCCCGCGTACCTGGACTACATCGGCGTCAAGAGCTTCGACGTTGCGGGCAACGTCAACGGTGAGCGCCGCTTCATCGGCCTCTTCGCCACGAGTGCCTACACCGGTTCCGTCAGGAACATCCCCATCGTCCGGGAAAAGGTCGACGCCGTGCTCCGCTCGGCCGGGTTCCCGCAGGACTCGCATTCCGGCAAGGACCTCGTCGGTATTCTCGAGACCTACCCCCGCGACGAACTCTTCCAGATCGAGACAGAGGACCTGGCCGCAACGGCTCTGGGCATCCAGCGTCTGCAGGAGCGCCGCCGCACGAAGCTCTTCCTGCGCCCGGACATCTACGGACGGTTCATGTCGGCACTCGTCTACCTGCCACGTGACCGCTACACCACCAACGTCCGGCAACGAATCGAGCAGGAACTCCGGGAGACTTTCGAGGCCGAGAGCATCGACTACGAGGCCCGGATCACGGAGTCCGCACTCTCGAGGGTGTTCTTCCGTATCCGGCTGCCCCGCGAAGCTGAGCTCCGCGACGTCGACGCCGGTGAACTCGAAAAGCGGCTTGTCCGGGCTTCGCGGTCGTGGGCCGAGGGAATTGCAGAGGTGCTCCGCGAGAACACCAGTGGCTTGGATGCCGAGCGGCTTTCCGCCCTGTGGGGGGATGCGTTCCCGGCCGGCTACCGTGTCGACTACGAAGTCGAGGACGCCCTCAAGGACATTGAGCGCTTCGAGAAGTACGCCGCCACAACCGATCGCGACGCCGTCGCTGTCCAGGCGATCCCCGGAGTGCATGTCTACCTGCCCAACGGTGCCGGCGAACTCCTCGAAGAGGATGCCCGCGTCAAGCTCTACCTCCTGGAACCCAAGAGCCTGAGCCAGATCCTGCCCTACTTCCACAATCTTGGCCTTGAGGTTCTCGATGAGCGACCGTTCGAGATCGAGACTGCGGACCACCGCGACTTCTTCCTCTATGACCTTGGCCTGAAGTACCCCGCCGGTGTCGATCCCGTGGCAACCGGCCAGCTCCTGGCAGACTCCTTCAGCGCCGCGGTGACCGGTTCCGTGGAATCCGACAGTTTCGACCGGCTCGTCCTCCGGGAAGGTATCCACTGGCGTCAGGTTGTCATGCTCCGCGCCTATGCGAAGTACATGCGCCAGATGGGGAACACCAACTCCTTCGAGTTCATTGCAGATACCCTTCTTGCGAACCCGGAGGTTGCCCGCGGCCTGATCGAGCTCTTTGGGGCCCGCTTTGATCCTTCTTCGCCTGACGCCGCGCGTGCTGCCCGCCAGGAGGGCGCCCGCGCGGCACTGGCCGAAGCAATTGACCAGGTGGCCACGCTCGACGCCGACCGGGTCCTGCGGACTTTCGTCAACCTCATCGAGTCGACGCTGCGCACGAACTACTTCCAAGGCAAGTCGTACGTCAGCTTCAAGCTCAATCCGACCACGATTGACGGCTTGCCGTTCCCGCGGCCAAAGTACGAGATCTGGGTCTACTCGCCACGCGTTGAAGGCGTGCACCTGCGCTTCGGCAAGGTGGCCCGTGGCGGTTTGCGGTGGTCGGACCGCCGTGAAGACTTCCGGACCGAGATCCTCGGGCTGGTCAAAGCACAGACAGTCAAGAACGCTGTGATTGTGCCGACCGGTGCCAAGGGCGGATTCTTCGCGAAGCAACTTCCGGATCCGGCACTTGACCGCGCCGCATGGATGGCCGAGGGTATCGAAAGCTACAAGACCTTCATCCGCGGCCTGCTCGACCTCACCGACAACCTCGTGACTACAGCCGACGGCGAGAGGATTGTGCCGCCGACGGACGTTGTCCGTCAGGATGACGACGATTCGTACCTGGTGGTTGCAGCTGACAAGGGCACTGCTACCTTCTCGGACACCGCGAACGGACTGGCCGCCGAGTATGGATTCTGGCTCGGGGACGCATTCGCTTCCGGTGGATCCGTCGGATACGACCACAAGGCCATGGGCATCACGGCCCGTGGCGCATGGGAGTCGGTCAAGCGCCACTTCAGCGAGCTGGACCTTGACACCCAGACCGAGGAATTCACCGTGGTCGGCGTCGGCGACATGTCCGGCGACGTCTTCGGCAACGGAATGCTGCTCTCCAAGCACATCCGCCTGCTGGCCGCCTTCGACCACCGCCACATCTTCCTAGACCCGACGCCGGATGCTTCTTCGTCCTTCGACGAACGGCACCGTCTCTTCGAGCTGCCCCGCTCCTCCTGGGACGACTACGACCGCTCGCTCATCAGCGCAGGTGGCGGGGTCTACCCCCGCCAGGCCAAGGTCATCCCGATCTCGCCGGAGGTCCGCAGGGCCCTCGGCCTGCCGGATGGAACGGTTCAGCTTAGTCCTCCGGAACTTCTGCGTGCGATACTCCTCGCCCCTGCCGATCTCCTGTACAACGGTGGGATCGGAACGTACATCAAGGCCAGCACCGAGTCCCACGCCGAGGTGGGGGACAAGGCAAACGACGTCATCCGCGTCAACGGGCGCGAGCTTCGCGTGAAGGTTGTCGGCGAAGGTGGCAATCTCGGAATGACGCAGCGCGGACGCATCGAGGCCGCACTGCAAGGCGTCATCCTCAACACCGACGCGATCGACAATTCGGCCGGCGTGGATTGTTCCGACCATGAGGTCAACATCAAGATCTTCGTGGACCGGATGGTTGCCGCGGGGAAGCTGGATGCATCCGAGCGGACATCGTTCCTCGCCGACATGACCGACGAGGTCGGGCGGCTTGTGCTCGAAGACAACATCGACCAGAACATCCTGTTGCTCAACGACCGCACTCGCGTTGCCGAATGGAGCCCGAGCTACGAGCGCCTGATGGACTGGCTCGAGAAGTCCGCGGATCTCAAACGGGATCTTGAAGCACTGCCGACCACCGACACGCTTCGTGAGCGGCTGGAGCAGGGCCAGGGGCTGACGTCTCCGGAACTGTCCGTCCTCGCCGCGTACGCCAAGATCGAGTTGGGTTCGGCATTGCGCGACAGCGACCTCGCGGATGATCCGTGGTTCCGCAAGACGATTCGCTCGTACTTCCCGAAGCAGCTTCGCGAACGGTTCGACGCCGAACTGGACACACATCCCTTGCGTCGCGAGATCATCGCAACCGTGGTGGCCAACGACATGATCAACCTCGGCGGCATCACCTTCGCGTTCCGCACCATGGAGGAAACCTCGGCTACCGAGGTGGCCGTCGCGAAAGCGTTCGTGGCGCTCCGTGAGATCTACGAACTCGACTCGATGGTGCGCGAGCTCAATGCACTGCCTGCCTCGTTCCCCACGGAACACTGGAGCACCGTCCACCTCGACATCCGGAGGCTTCTGGACCGCGCCGTTCGTTGGCTGCTCAGCCAGGGCAACGCCTCGAAGCCGATCTCGGAGATCGTCGCGGAATTCAAGCCGATGATGGATCCAATGCGGGCCAGGGTGCTCGACTACTTGCGCGGGAGCGACAAGGAGCGGGTTACCGGTTGGCTTGAAAGGGCACGCTCTTGGGGCCTTCCGGACACGCTGGCCCATCGCTGGGCCGAACTGTTCGAGAGTTTCGTGCTCCTGGACATCGCCAAGATCACGCAAAGCCGCGAGGCCCGTGTCGAAGAGGTCAGCCACGTGTACTACACGGTGTTCGACCGCTTCCACGTGGACTCATTGCTGGAGCGAATTACGGCACTCCCGCGTGATGACCGCTGGCAGGCCCTTGCCCGCGCAGCCCTGCGCGACGACCTTTATTCGACTGTGGCGGACATGACGTTGTCGGTGCTCGAATCGACCGACGCCGGCCTCGACGCCGAGGGTCGGTTGGAGGCTTGGGAGGATCTCAACGCCGAGCAGTTGGGGCGTGCGAAGAGCATGTTCGACGAGGTCAACGCGTTGGAGGCCGACGACATGGCTTCCCTGTCGGTAGCATTGAGGCTCTTGAGGTCAATCGTTCGACGCTAGGGACAAGCCCGCGCGTTATATGGAGGTGTAGTGGCAATCTTTACAGACCCCATCAGGGAGCACGCTGATTTCGGGCCTGGAGATGCTGAATGGCTGCACCTCCTGGTCGGCGACTGGCAGATGGTCGCCGACCTGGCGTTCGCGGACTTGGCCCTGTGGTTTCCGCATCCGGAATTCGGCTACATCGCGCTTGCGCACGTCAGGCCGTCAACGAGCCACACGGTGTTTCATGCGGACTTTGTCGGGGAAGGGATCCGCTCGGATCTGCAACCGATAGTCGACAAGGCGTGGTCCAGCCGTTCCATCGAGCGCTCCAGTGAAACAAGCTGGAGCAGCGAGATGGCCCTTCGGGTTGAAGCGGTACCGATGGTCAGGAACGGACGGACCCTCGCCGTCGTCACCTCGCACATGGACCTATCCAGTTCGCGGATGCCTTCGCGCCTTGAGCTCACGTACAGGCAATGCGCGTACGATCTGCTTCGGATGGGCACGCTGGGACTGTGGCCTGACTTCGCTTCACCGACGGGTTCGCGTCGCGGTGCTCCCCGCGTCGGTGATGGCCTGATCCGGCTCGACGCCGACGGCATCGTCCAGTACGCGAGTCCGAACGGCGTCTCGGCATTCCGCCGCCTCGGCGAGGTGGAAACCTTGGAAGGGCGGTCCCTCGCGGAAGTCACCGCAGGACTTCTCAAGGACCGGCGGATGGTGGACGAGACTTTGCCGCTGGTCGTGACCGGCCGGATGCCGTGGCGGAGCGAAATCGAGTCCCGCGGAGTCAGCTTGTCGCTGCGCGCGATTCCGTTGCGCGACGAGAAGCATCGCTTCGGTGCCTTGGTTTTGTGCCGCGACGTCTCCGAACTGCGACGTCGCGAGCTCGAGCTGGTGACCAAGGATGCGACCATTCGTGAAATCCACCACCGCGTCAAGAACAACCTGCAGACGGTTGCTGCTTTGCTGCGCATGCAGTCGCGACGCATGGTGAGCGATGAGGCGAAACAAGGCCTGGAACAGGCTATGCGGCGGGTGGCGACGATTGCCTTGGTACACGAGACGCTTTCGCAGGGGCTGACGCAGAGCGTTGATTTTGACGAACTCATCGGACGTCAGTTCCGGCTTTCAGCGGAAGTGGCGTCCCCTTCGCAGCACGTCCGGACCGAGCGGGCCGGCCTGTTCGGCGAATTGCCGAGCGACTTCGCGACGCCACTTGCGCTGGTCATCAATGAGCTCGTGACAAATGCAGTGGAGCACGGCCTCGAAGGGCGGGCCGGAACGGTATGGCTGATGGCCGATCGTTCAACGGGGGAGCGCGGCGACGAACTCCTGACCGTGACGATAGCCGATGACGGCGTCGGACTGCCCGAGGGCTCGTACACGGAAGGTCTTGGCCTTCAGATTGTGCGGACACTTGTCACGAGCGAATTGGGTGGCAGCATCCAGTGGATGCCGCGCGACGGCGGCGGCACCGCCGTCGAGATTGTCCTGAATCTGGTCCGAAGCTGACCCCAGCCGTTGAACATACGAAGATGGCCCGGACCTTTCGGTCCGGGCCATCTTCGTATGTCTTCTTTGCCTGAGACACCGGGCTTTGCCAGCCTCAGGTGCTCAGGACGCGACGCTTAGGAAGCGCGGCGCGCGCGGGCGGCACGACGCTTGAGTGCGCGTCGTTCGTCTTCGCTCATTCCGCCCCAGACGCCGGCGTCCTGGCCCGATTCGAGGGCCCACTGAAGGCATGTGTCCACGACGGGGCAGCGGCGGCAGACACTCTTCGCTTCCTCGATCTGGAGAAGCGCAGGGCCGGTGTTGCCTACTGGGAAGAAAAGCTCCGGGTCCTTGTCAAGGCAGGCTGCGCGGTTACGCCAATCCATGCTGATCAGTCACTCCATTCGTGAGTACTAGTTAAGCCTTTTGTGAAAATATTCACGAGAGGCTTCATAGGAAAGGGGACCCATTGGGCCCCCTTGGTCGTCTGAGTCAAGCGTGTCATGTTAACGCCATGTAAACAAGGGGTTCAAGCGTTTGAAACCGTGAGCGATGCATCACACTGGATGGCGGGCTACTCACAGGTATTCGACTATGTCGGGTAGTGTGCCAGTGTGTCAAGACCCCCTCTGAACCCTAACCATGACCCAGCGGCGCCCGGCAACGACGGCCAAGGGGCCGGCCACGACAACTCCGGGGGAGCAACGCGTCCTGTGGGAATCGTTGTCATTTCGATCGTTGTGGTGCTGGAAGCCCTTGCGCTACTGGCAGCGGCGGCACTGTATATATACGAGCTGGTGACCGGAGCTCCGGTGGCCTCCTTCTGGGGTGCCGTGTTTACTTTGGGTCTGCTGCTGGCCTTTTCTGCATTGTTGTTTGCGGTGGGACACTTCCTGTTCCGTGGCTACCGTTGGACCCGGGCACCTGCATTGGTTGCCCAGCTATTTGCCCTGACGATCGGCGTTCCCACCATGACCGGAGGAGTGGTTCCCGCCGGCCTGGCCATGGTGGTGCCGGCTCTGGCCGGAATTCTCTTCTTGTTCGACAAACGGGTCATTGCCTTCGCGTCCCGAACGGGCGGATCCCGCGCCGCGCTCTGACGGATGTAACTTCGGCGCATCCCGTTAGCTCGGAGCCGCGATGTGGAGAGAACGTGTTTGTCCGTTCTCGATAAGGACGGCACGCCCTGGCGGTGCGGCTTGTTCGACGTCGACGCGGACGCCGAAGAAATCCCCAGCGGTCGGCGGCCTGTCGCCCAAGAGGATCCCGCTTCCGTGGTTTCGGGCCAGGGAAGCAAGGGGCGTCCGTTGCAGAAGGGTCGGACTGTACCCGGCAGTTGCCACCACGGTGAAACCCATGCCGGGAAGTTCAGCAAGGAGTATCCCCGTTTCGCTGTTGAGGCGCTCGACGTCGTCCACGAGCGGGACCACCTCTGCGCTCACGCGCTTGCGGGTTGCTTCGCGGTGGAATTCCGCCCAAAAGGCGTCAGGATCGGCATCTCTAGGTGGTGTCCGCCACCGATTGCCTGGATTGAGCAAGGTCAGTGCTGTGAGCAGGGACGACTTGCCCGAACCGGGGGTGCCGAGGGCGAGGAGGACTGCCGAAGGCGGCAGTGTAATCCACGCAGGTTCGTTCTCGTCCCCTCCGACGCCGAGGAGCACCGATCCCCGCGCACGAGCGCTTGAATCTGCAGCGGCTTCGGCTCGGCCGTCCGATGCGAGGTCCGACGCCCGGAGGAATTGCGGCAAGGGATCCACCCGGAACGGGCGCCGTGCAGGCTCTGGGGGCACACAGTACGGCCAAGCCGCGTTCGGAGGGGGCGCCACGAGTTGGGCGGCTGACGCGTCAACGTCGATGAAACTACCAACCACGACGGCGCGGCCCTTCAGGGGCTTCATTGCCGCGAAACGGGGCCATGCCAACCGCCCTTCTTCGGTGGTCCCGGCGGGAAAGAACGCCCGGTTGGTGATGGACGCGAACATACGCGACGTCACCAGTTCGCGGTCGCCAGTGACAAGAACAACCAGTCCTGACTTCGGTCCATCGCGGACGATGGCGTGGACGAGGTCTTCGGCCCAGGCCAGTGGACCGGTGCGCAATTCAGAAATCCACGAACCCCAGCTCGAAATGACCAGCAGAAGGGGGACTTGCCCGGCGCTGGTCCCGAAGGATTGCCGCGCCGACATTTCGGCAGCGAGTCTCTCCAGGATGCGGACGCCTCTCCTGATGTGGCTGAGTGAGGCAATTGCCCCCACGCGTCCCTGGGCTTCGACGTCGGTGAATGAACCGTCTCCATCAAGGATGTACAGATGGATTTCTTCCGTACTTCCAAGAAGCTGCGCCGCTGCTGCCCGGCAGGTATCTTCAACTCCGCTTCCAGGAGGACCAACGAGTCCCAGGTTCCCGTTGGCGAGCGGGTTCCAGCACAGGCCGGCGACTCGTTGCTGCGTGGGGAAGTCGGCCAAGCCAAGATAGGCCGCCGGGCGTGCTGACGTTCCGCTTGCCGCGTGCTTGCCTGGCAGTGTGCTCATGCCGGGGGACTCGTCACAGGAGATGGACTCCGGGAGCGGAGGTGCAACAGGTCTTCGGAGGGGTCTACGCCCGCGGATGTCCCAAACCCGGTCGATTGCCCTGATGATGGGACGGGCCGCTTCCGCAGGGGTTGCAACGGCACGCTGAGTCTTTGCCTCCGCGGGTTCAGACCAACCACTGAAGCGGAGCGAGCCTGCTGTCGCCAAGGTCATGGTCTTCGTGGGTGGCCGGGCTGGTTCGCTTCTTGAGAGCGTCGCTGATTGAAATGGCCCCGCATCTTCCGCTCCGCGAACCATGTAGGCGCGACCAGGAAGGGACACCGGAATCGATGCCGCCGCCGGCGAGCTGATGATGTCCCGGGATTCCAGTTCCGATTGGACGCGAAGGGCAATACTGGTGGTGACGTTGGCCCGGATGTCCGCACTCAGTGCGCCCTGCGGACGTTGTGTTGCCATGATCAGATGGATTCCCAGGGATCGGCCCAAGGTGGCGATCCGCATCAATCCGGCCAGGGCGTCGGGGGCGTCCTCAATGAGCATCCTGAACTCGTCGATCACAAGGACCAGACGGGGCAGTGTCGGAGATTGGTATTTTCGTCCCGCCGCGGCCTCGTCCGCGGCGTCCCCGGCTTTGGCCCAGTACGCGGGCAAGTCAGGGACAACCGCCTTTGCAAGGATCGCTTCCCGTCTCCGAACTTCGGCACGGAGGGACGTGAGGCTACGTTCGAGCTCGTGTTCGCTGAGGTCGGTAAGCATCCCGACGCAGTGCGGAAGGTCGACCAGTGGCCCGAGCCCCGAGCCTCCCTTGAAATCGACGAACAGGAAGTTGACCCTGTCCGGGCTGTGGGTCAGTGCGATCGACGCAACGATTGTGCGCAGGAGCTCGGACTTGCCCGATCCCGTAGTTCCAGCCAGGAGGAGATGCGGGCCGTCCGAAACCAGGTCGAGGGACCGCGGTCCGTCGACTCCTTGCCCGATGACCGCGGACAGTCCGCCACCTGCTGAGGAATCGCTCCAACGGGCGGCGATTCTTGAGGGATCGGCGGGAAGCAGTTCGGACAGCCGGCAGGTGGAAGGGAGAAGCGGCGCCTTTTCCATCGCCAAGCCCGGCACCCTGGCCAATGAGCGGCAGTAGCGGTCGAACACCGGGAACGGGACAAGGTCAGGGTCGAATTCCGTTTCGGAAAGATGCGAGCGGAGGACTGCGCGTTTGTTCCAAAGCTCGACTACGGAACCGCTTTCGTCCCCGCTCGCCGTGCGCTGGAAGACCCGCCAGCCGGATTCGACCGCTGCCTCCCGCAGGGCGGCGACGGCGGGATCACGCTCGTACCCAAGGAGAAACAGCGCTCCCGGTCCGTCCGTGAGCGCGGAAAGAACAGCCTGGGCTGAAGAGGTGTCCGTGGTCAACGTGACGCGGGGAAGGAACCGGGCGCTCGACGGCAAGAGAGCGATCGGTCCGTGTATGAGGACACGGAGGTTGATTGCATTGGGAAAGGCCGCCAGCTGCATGAGCAGGAATCTGAACATTCCTTGGACTTTGGCTTCCGGTCCAGCGAAGGTGACGGTTTGGATCGAGGGATCCAGAACTACCGGAACCGGGCCCAACTGCGGTGGGTGGAAGTTCGGGTCCGGTGGATCGAGCGCAATCCGGGCGTGCTGCGGGGTCGTTCCGAGCCGGAGCCAGACATCGCGGCTCTCCGACCTTCCTTGCGTTGTATCGGTTCTTGGCAGCGTCGACTGGTTTAGCCCCCGATTTCCTGAGGCGAAAGCGGCTGAGCCGACGGCATGGACGAGTTCCGCGGCGGACGGCGAGCACCGCCGTCGTCGGGTTCGGTCTTGTTCGACCGCCGCCGCGATCGCGGCAGCCAGAAGGCGGCGATCGCGTCTTCCCGACAATGCTGGGGCGAGGACGGCGATGGCGGAAATTGCGGTGAAGCCGAGGAACATCCACATGCCAGTGGCCACGGCCATTCCGACTCCCAGCACGAACGGTAGCCCGGCCGTGAGGAGAAGCTGTGTGCGGCTGCCCGCGTCATGGCGCCGCCGCACCGAGAGCGGCTCCGCAACGCTCTGGCCCGCTGCCCCGAGGAACTCCGTCCCGAAGTCTTCGGCGCCGAAAACCACCGACATGACCGAGGCGCCACATCGGATCCTGGAAGCGGTTGAGAGAGCGGCGGATCGGACCGTGCGGCCATCCACCACTGTTCCGTTGGCGCTTCCATTGTCGGTTATGGTGACCGCTGTCTCGGAGATTGTCAGGACCGCGTGAACCCGGGAAACATCAGGATCGGCCAGGCAGACATCCGCGTTGCTCCTGCCGATCCTGTAACTGCCACGTTCCAGCGGAACCACCAGGCCCGCGGCAGGTCCGGCATGCACCAGCAAAGACAAGGCCGCAGGACCGCGTTTGCAGATCGAATCGTGTCGCGCCTCCGAATCAGCGCCGTCGACCAACACAGCTCCGGATATGAGGGGTGCAGAGCCCACGGCGAGACCACTGAGTGGATGCCCGTCGACGGTCAGTTGTCCCGCTCCGAACTCGGCCGCGACGGCGGCCTCGACGACGGTGCCGGGGGTGCCATCGCCAACGGCTAAGGTCAGTTCCACGGGTTCGCCTTGCCGTAGCGCCCGCGGGGCCCGGACCAGAGTGCAATGGAGTGTCACTATGTCCGCTCCTTCGGCTCGCGTGACTGCTGTTCTTCCACGATATTTGTGATGTTGACCGGGTGTTCCTGCTCAGTTTCCCTATGTGGAAAACAGTGCGTTCGCGGGCAGGGAACGGCCTCGGCGGCAATTGGATGCGGCATCTCAGGTAGGCTTGACCTGCAGCAAGTGCACATCATTAGGCTGCCCGCATTCGAACCAGGAGTATTTGTGACCGCTGACCTCGTCATCGTCGGGTCGGGCTTTTTTGGCCTGACAATCGCAGAACAGGCCGCCACTGAGCTGGGCTTGAAGGTTGTTGTCATTGACCGCCGGCATCACATCGGTGGCAACGCCTACAGCGAAACGGAAGAGCAGACCGGAATCGAGGTGCACCGCTATGGTGCGCACCTCTTCCACACCTCAAACGAGCGGGTATGGGAGTACGTCAACCGGTTTACGACCTTCACCAACTACGTGCACAAGGTGTACGGCGTACACAAGGGTGAGGTCTATTCCCTCCCCATCAACCTGGCGACAATCAACCAGTTCTTCCGTGCGAACCTGACGCCCAGCCAAGCACAGGACCTTATCAAGGAGCAGGCTGGCGAGCTCGCGGGCACCGACCCGCAGAACCTCAACGACAAGGGCATCCAGCTGATTGGCCGCCCCCTGTACGAGGCATTCATCAAGCACTACACCGGCAAGCAGTGGCAGACGGACCCCAAGGATCTCCCGGCCGGCATCATTTCGCGCCTTCCCGTCAGGTACAACTACGACAACCGATACTTCAACGATAAGTACGAAGGCCTGCCGACCAACGGCTACACGGCGTGGATCGAAAAGATGGCCGAGCACCCGAACATCGAAGTGCGACTGAACACGGACTTCTTTGACGAGTCCCACGAGTATTCAAAGAACAAGGTCGTCGGCAAGATTCCCGTCGTCTACACCGGACCTGTGGACCGCTACTTCGACTTTGTCGCCGGAGATCTGTCCTGGCGCACCATCGATTTCGAAGAGGAAGTCCTGGACATGGGCGACTTCCAAGGAACGTCGGTTGTCAACTACAACGACGCCGACGTCCCGTTCACCAGGATCATCGAGCCGCGCCATTTCCACCCGGAGCGCGGCTACCAGACGGAGAAGACCGTCATCATGCGCGAATTTTCCCGGTTCGCAGAAACCGGCGATGAGCCGTACTATCCGATCAACACCCCGGATGACCGCGAAAAGCTGCTGAAGTACCGCGATCTCGCAGCCGCCGAAAAGGACGTCCTGTTTGGTGGTCGTCTCGGCACCTACAAGTACCTCGATATGCACATGGCCATCGGTTCTGCCCTGTCCATGTTTGACAACAAGATCCGTCCGCACTTCGAAAGCGGCGCAGAAATTGAAAGCGGAGGAGTGGACGCGTGAGCGTTTCAACGGAACCCATGAACCAGGACGCTGCGCCCGGACTGGGCGAAGAATGGCAAACCGTCCATCGCGTTGTCTTCCCGACGGATGGCGACTCTGACACACTGCCCTTGTACTTGGACTTCAACGCGGCTCAGCGGGTCGTGTCCGAGGAATCACAGACGTCCAAGTCGGGCTCGGGCGTCACGGCTGTCACTTCCACTGGTGCAAAGATTCGTTCGGACTTCATTGAGAACCGTCGCCAGCTGCACTTGCCTGCGTACCGACGCATTTCCTTTGGCACGTACTTCAACGCCTTCCCCGCGAGCTACTGGCGAGCTCACACCGATGTCACGAGTGTGCGGCTTACGGTTGCCGTTGATGCCCCGGCCACTGTTGTGATTCTTCGGTCCACCGCGAGAGGCACCTCGAACAGGGTGGAAAGCATTAGCGTAGACGCTGGACGGCCGGTTGATGTTGTTCTGCCGCTGGCCAACTTCGGCGATGGCGGCTGGTACTGGTTTGACCTCGTGGCTTCCTCTGAACAGGTCAAGCTCCTCGGTGCCGAGTGGTCCGTAAGGAAGCCTGAAGGATTCGAGGCAGGCACCGCCACAGTCGCGGTAACTACCTTTAACCGCCCGGATTTCTGCGTCAAGCACCTTTCGACATTTGCCGATTCTCCTGAACTCCTGGATGTCATGGACCGGCTCCTGATCACCGACCAGGGTACGCAGAAGGTACGCGACCAGGATGGTTTTGATGAGGCTGCCGCGCGGCTCGGGGATAAGTTCGCACTGATTGAGCAGGGCAACCTCGGTGGTTCGGGCGGTTTTGCCCGCGGCATGCACGAGACGGTTGAAGATGGCCGGAGCAAATACGTGCTGCTGTTGGACGATGACGTGATCATCGAAACAGAGGGCGTGCTGCGCGCTATCAACTTCGCTGACTTCACGCGGAAGCCGTCGATCGTCGGCGGTCACATGTTCAACCTGTATGAACGCTCGGTGATGCACAGCTTCGGCGAAGAAGTCAACGAGTACAAGTTCCAATGGGGCGCGGTCGAAAGCACCAAAGAAGCCCATGATTTTTCGGCGAGCAACCTTCGCACGACGCCGTGGATGCATCGCCGGATCGATGTGGACTTCAACGGCTGGTGGATGTGCTTGATTCCGACCAGTGTTCTGCGCGACATCGGACTCTCTCTTCCCGTGTTCATCAAGTGGGACGACGCCGAATACGGCATTCGTGCCCGCCGCCACGGCTACCCGACAGTCACCCTCCCGGGCGCCGCTGTCTGGCATATGCCGTGGACCGAAAAGGATGACACGATCGACTGGCAGGCCTACTTCCACCAGCGAAACCGCTGGCTTGCCGCCCTGGTCTACTCGCCCTACAAAAAGGGCGGATTCCTGCCGCGCCAAAGCTTCATGGTTGATGTCAAGCACCTTTTGTCGATGCAGTACTCGGCGGTCGAGCTTCGCTTGGATGCCCTGGAGGACCTGCTCAAGGGACCTTCCCACTTGCACCAGACAATTCGGACCAAGCTCCCCGAAATTCGTGCGCGACGTGCAGACTTCGATGACGCACGCATCACGAAGGAAGTAGCAGCCTTCCCGCAAGTAAAGCGCGTGAAGCCGCCAAAGCGTGGAAAGAAGCCATCTTCGCCGAAGTCTATTTTCGCTGCCCTTGCGACCGCTGCCTCGGCAGGGGTTCGTCAGGTACAAAGCGTAAGGCCGGGAGCCCTGGAGCACCCCGAGGCCCTCGTTCCGGCAATGGATGCCCGTTGGTGGCGCCTGTCGCAGCTGGACTCGGCAATCGTCTCGTCCGCTGATGGAACCGGTGCATCCTGGTACAAGCGTCATCCTGAGCATTTCCGCAATATGATGGCCCGCAGCATCAAGCTCCACCAGCAGCTTCTCCAGGACTGGGAAAAACTTTCCGAGGAGTATTCCCGGAGCCTGCCCGAGTTCACGTCGCAGCAGGCGTGGCGCGAGACTTTCGACGCGGTGACCACTACGACTCCGCAGGAAAAGGCCAACGGGTGACAACTGCGAGTGACTTCAGTGAGACCGCCCCGCTCGTCCGCCCGGGCGTGGGGGGCGGACTCGCCGACGTGTTCAGACAGCGGTTCCTGCTCAAACTCCTTGTTCGGAAAGAATTGCAGATCCGCTATAAGGGGTCGGTTCTTGGTCTGCTTTGGTCCTACGTAAAGCCGGGCGTCCAGTTCCTCGTCTTCTACATTGCCTTGGGCGTTTTCCTGGGACTTGAGAAGAGCGCTCGAAATCCGGATGGACTGGCAAACTACGCCGTCTACTTGTTCTCCGGAATCGTTCTGATCAACTTTTTCACCGAGGCGCTCAGCAACGCGGCCCGTTCTATAGTGGGCAACGGCGGTCTGATCAAGAAGATCTACTTGCCGCGCGAGCTTTTCCCCGTCGCCTCAGTGTGGGTTTCGGCCGTCCATTTCATTCCGCAGTTGATTGTCCTGGTTGTCGCCTGTGTCTTCGCCGGATGGCACCCGAGCCTGCTGCAGCTTGTGGCGGCCATCGCGGGTTTCGTGATCGTGGCCATGTTGGCTACCGGTTTGGGACTCCTCTTTGGCTCTGCGAATGTCTATTTCAGGGACTCCGAGAACATCGTGGACATGCTGCTGATGGTCGCGACCTGGACCTCTCCCATCATGTACTCCTGGACCATGGTGCAGAGCAAACTCGGCGCGAGCTGGTACGCCGTCTACCAAGTCAATCCCATTACCATCGGCGTCGAAGCGTTTCATTACGCCTTCTGGCTTCCAACCACCGATGAAACCGCCCCCATGCCGCCAAATCTTTTGCCCCTTTGGGTTCCTGTGGGAATCGTGGTTTCCCTTGCAGTTCTCGTTCTCGGCCAGTGGGTCTTCCGCCGGCTTGAGGGCCGATTCGCGCAGGAGCTGTGACGATGTCTGTTGCTATTGAAGTCCACAAGCTAAATAAACAGTTCGTGCTGAGGCATACGCGTTCCCTCAAGGAGGCCATTGTCTGGCTTGTCACCGGTCGCAAGGGTGACATCTCGAAGAAGTTCCATGCCCTTCACAACGTCGATCTTGAAATCCAACAAGGCGAGACGGTTGCGTTGCTGGGCTTGAACGGGTCCGGCAAGTCCACACTGCTCAAGCACATTTCAGGTGTCATGTTGCCTGATAGCGGTTCAGTGCGGACCCGTGGCAGAGTCGCAGGCCTTATTGAGGTAGGCGCGGGGTTCCATCATGACTTGTCGGGTAGGGAAAACGTCTACCTGAACGGCGCGATCCTGGGAATGACGGAAGCCCAGATCGACGAACAATTCGACTCCATCGTGGAATTTTCCGAGATCGGCGAGTTCATCGATACGGAGGTCAGATTCTATTCGTCTGGCATGTACCTCCGTCTGGCATTCTCAGTCGCCGTTCACACGGATCCCGAGGTATTCCTCGTGGACGAGATCCTGGCCGTCGGAGACGAGCCGTTTCAGCGTAAGTGCCTCGCCCGGATCAAGGAGCTTTCCGTGGCAGGCAAGACCCTCGTCGTCGTCAGTCACGACCTTGAACTTGTTTCCCGTATTTGTGATCGAGGTGTGGTTCTCAAGCACGGAAACATTGTTTTTGACGGAGCCATCGACGCCGCAGTGGCCCAGCTTCGCAGCCAAGTCTAAACAGCGCGTTGTAGACCAACGAGTGAGACGCCCCGCCCGGAGCGGGGCGTCGTGACGCCTTTGAGGGGCGCTGGATCTTAGGTTGATGCCGGCCAGTCGGAGCCGACACGGCGCCAAGCGCGGTCGATGCCTTCCAAGGTAGCGGCCGGGAGTGGGCCTCGGCTGGAGGCTGAGACGTTCCTGCGCAGGTGGTCCAGCTTGGCCGTGCCGGCAATTGCCGTGTGGACACCAGGGGCGTACACCGTGAAGCGCAAAGCGAGTTCGGCCCAATCAAGTTCGCCTGGATCAAGGTCGAGCAACTGAAGCCGTTGCCAATAGAGATCCGCATAGTGCCCGGTCGGTCGCTCACGGAACCGCCACGGCGCGTTCGCGATCGGGCGCTTGGCGATCACTCCCGGTCCGGGATAGTCGCTGGGCAAGTTTCTGAGATTCCGCTGGTCAGCGATGTTGACGCTGGTTTCGACGGCACCGAACCGCCCGGACTCCAGCGCGAATGCGAGCGGCTCATTGTCTCCGCTATAGCCGGCGACGCCGATCTTGCCAACCGCGACGGCTTCGTCCAGCGTCTCCTGCAGCTCACCGCGTCGCAGAATCTCAACCGGGCAGGAGTGCAGGAAAAAGATGTCGATTCGTTCAGACCGGGTCAAACGCAACGACCGTTCGATACTCCACAGCACGCTGCCCGACGACCAATCCGGTTCGCCGTTGATCCCATGTCCCCCTTTGGTTGACAACACGAACTCGTCCCGACGTCGGCCGAGGTGCCTCCCTATACGCTCTTCGCTCAAGCCATAACTGGCGGCGGTATCGATCAACGTAATGCCAAGATCCAGAGCTCCGTTAAGCACTTCGGAGGCTTCGGCCTCGGTGACATCACTCTCGCCGATCTGGCCGGCTCCGAGCCCCACGATGGAGACGTTCAAATCGGTACTACCGAATGGCCTTCGCTCCAGCATTCTTGCACTCCTGCTCTCGTAACAGCCCGCGCCCTGAAATGGTCAAACTAGCCGCAAGCAGTCACCTTGAACAGCTTCGCTTCACCGACCTGCGCGAGAAGCTGGAAGCCCGGAGTTGTGTTTTCGATCAAGAGTCCCTTGAATCCGTGATCGCCTCCATGGACCTCTTTGGTCCCGAAATTCAACGCATAGCCAACGCCGGCAGTATGGACTGCATTGCACACCTCGGGGTCGCTCGCGGCGTCCTTGAGTCGGTCGTTGAGCATGAGGACTGAGGGAGTGTACGCAGCGAGTGTGTGCTTGGATGTCGTGTTGCGATCGGCCAGCGCAAAGGCCATTGCGGCCCCTGTCCACGGATTCGCGGCAATTGTTGCGTTTTGTGGAACGTAATTATCCAGCTCGTCAATGAGAGTCATCTCGTCCCTGCTCACCAAGGGGGCATCCGGGGCCGTCGAGTAGATGTTGTGAGCCGAAGCAATTTCGCCACCGAGCGGAAGCGTTTGAAGCGCGAGAAACAACGCAAGGAGACCCGCAGGTATCACCAGAGCGCTGACTGTTTTAGGGCGGCTCTGCGATCCGAACCACCTCCGTGCGCGCTCCCACCCTGAGAGCCAGCTGAGTTGGATTCTTCTGATCAGCCAGGCCAAACCGATGGCTGCAAAGGGAACGGCAACTGTTGGCAGCAACGCCGCCAGCCGGTAACTGTCGTTGTACCAGACACCGGTAAGTGCGTTCCGGAACCATTGGTCTGTTCCTGCGGAGACCACGACGAACAATACGGCAGAGACGAGGAACGACCCCACGAACCACAAGTTGTGCCGACTCCGTGCCACAACTGCTAGTCCCAGAAGCATCAACGCGCTTACTGCCCAGGCCGGTGCATGGTGCATGGGTGAATTCGTCACGATTTCACCAACGGCTTGGCCGGCACTTTGGACGGGCGCCCAGGTGGCGGTTTCGGCCGGCGGTCGAATGTATTTCCACATCACCACCATGGTGACGAGGGCAAGCACCAAAGCTGCACCAAGGATGATGACTCGGCCATAGCCGGCGCCTTGGTTTTTCCGGCGAACCCAGTAGCAAACGTAGCTCGCGAGAAGGATCGGGACCGAGAGGGCGATCAACGACATCATGCCGTTGGGGTGCGCGATCGCGAGGCCCAACGCAAGGATTGGTGCCAAGGAGAAGCGGGCGATCACTGGGATTCCATCGATGTTACCGACCGCGAAGAAGACCGCCACGCTAGCCAAGGCGGCGGGGAGCATGCTTAAGGCAAGGAAATTTGGGTAAAGCACACCAAAGTCCAAAAGCAACAGCGGGAACGCGCTGAAGCCGGCGGCGAGGATGCCTGCAGCGGCAACGACGTAGGCGCTGGGACGGGCAATTGCCCGTGTGAGGAACATGCAGCCGAGAGGCCAGACAACTGCAGCAATGCAAATGTTCAGGATGTTTGCCGCAACGCTGATTGGTGCGCCGGTAATTTGGACCACGAGGGATGCGAGGTCGTGCCAAGCCGCCGGGTAAAACGATGGCGGGTTGTCGCCGCTGGTCATGGTAGCTATGGACAGTGACGATCCATTGCCAGTGTTCAGAATGTAGCGAATGGCGTTCAGATGGAAGACGTTGTCAAAAGTCTGGGAAATGTTATTGGGTCGGTCGAATGCATCGACGAGCTGTATCCCGATAGACACACCACCGATCAAGAATCCGATTACCGCCGCGTATGTACCCGCTTTGGGACGCTCGAATCGCCAGCGGGATCGCATGGCGAGTTTGTCTCGCGTGAGATAGCTTGCTCCGTACAGGACAACGGCCAAGACCAAAGCCGCGACGACGACAGGCCCCATGGACCAAGAGAGTCGCAGGAAGGGGAGGACAATCGCCGTGCAGGCGGCAGCACAGACACTGAGCGCTGGTGCCACGGCAAGGAAGGTCAAGCCCCGCAGGCCCAATGCCGCTGCGATCAAGCTTCCGGGTACAAAGAGGACTGCCAAACTGGCAAGAAATACTGGAAGCGTTGAATACCAACTCAATTGGACTCCACCTGTAACTAAGGATGTGCGACGGTCGGCAAAATGGAAGCCTAACCGTCGAGAAGACCGAGCAAGTACTGGCCGTAGCCGCTCTTGACCAAGGGCTCGGCCCGCTGCCTGAGTTCGTCATCCGTGAGGAAACCTTGGCGCCAAGCGATTTCCTCAGGCGCGCCGATCTTGAGTCCCTGACGGTTCTCTACCGTGCGGATGAAGTTGGAAGCGTCGTTGAGGTCGTTGAATGTCCCGGTATCCAGCCACGCAGTGCCGCGGGGAAGGATTTCGACGTGAAGCTTCTCCTGCTCGAGGTAAGCGCGGTTCACATCCGTGATTTCCAGTTCGCCTCGTGCTGACGGCTGCAGATTCTTGGCGATGTCGACGACGTCGTTGTCGTAGAAGTACAGGCCTGGAACAGCGTAGTGGGATTTCGGCTTTTCAGGCTTCTCCTCAAGGGATATGGCCTTACCGGAGTCGTCGAATTCCACGACACCGTACGCTTTCGGGTCGCTGACCCAGTAACCGAAGACTGCGCCGCCGTCGATGTTGGCGTGCCGGCGCAATTGTGTCCCCATGCCTTGGCCGTAGAAGATGTTGTCACCGAGGACGAGAGCCACGGTGTCGTTTCCAATATGTTCCGCGCCAAGGATGAATGCTTGGGCAAGCCCATCGGGGGACGGCTGCTCAACGTAGCTGAGGTTTATGCCGAACTGGGAGCCATCTCCGAGGAGTCGTCGGAATTGCTCCGCGTCGTGTGGCGTGGTGATGATGAGGATGTCGCGGATGCCAGCCAGAATGAGCGTCGACAGGGGATAGTAGATCATCGGCTTGTCATACACAGGGACGAGCTGTTTGCTGATGCCGTGTGTGATCGGGTGAAGCCGGGATCCAGTTCCGCCGGCAAGGATAATTCCACGCATGGGCTCAATACTTCCGTACGCCGGGCCGCTCAGCAAACCAGCTTCGCTCAGTCCGAGACGAATTCGAGGTAGGCGGCAGCTTGGATTGACTGTTTTGACCCGACCGGAAGCACCTGCGCCAGGGGCTGGTGCAGGTGCATTCGGTCAGATTCTGAAAGAGAGCTGCCGTCCGGCGCAGATCTCACGCAGCCTTCGCGGAGACTGGGTCAGCTCATGTAGTCCGAACGAAGGGCCTTGATCGACGGTTTGATCAGGAGTAACAGCACTATGGCTTCGCTTGCTGCCATGCCGAAGGCAATGCCATCAACCGATTTCAAAGTTCCGAACACCACCATTGTGCTGACCCCCGCCAGAGCGGCCGCCACGGTCACTCCAAAAACGAGCGAGGCGCGCCCCGCTGGAATGAGCACGTTTCTCTGGAGCGGAGCGGCAATACACAAGAAGCACAAGGCCAAGCCGTAGAAAACACTGGTGACTTGGCCCGCGGCCAATGCCGGGCCGAACATAATCGACGAAACCAACGGGCCGAATACCGCGAGGAGCGCTCCGCCAACTACGCCGAGCAGGACGTGTGCCCCAATTGCGGCGAGCTGCCGCCGTCGTCCTTGTTCACCGTCGAACTCCAGCGCCCAACCCTGAAATGCATTGGCAAGGACGACCACGGGAAACAGGGCATAGCGGTACAACTGGTCGGCGGAAGCAAAATTGCTTGCCCCTGGTCCAGAGACTGTGGCTGTTGCAATGGGGACCGGGGTGGAGCCGTAAGCGTTGCCCGCAAGATTGACGCCCGCAGCGGCGGCCTGGGACCTCAGGATGCAGAGCATGTCGCCGAGCTTCCAAACGATTTTCGGAGCCTTTCCCCGTGACCCCGGCGCGAGGTGGAGGAAAATACGCATCGTGACGACGGTTGCGATGAGCTGCATTGCCGCGTAGAGCCAGATCTGTCCGGTTATGAGAAGCAGCGGAATTGAAATCAGCGATGCGACCACCCGAGGGATTGTGTCGACAACCCCTAGTAGCCGGGGATTGCCGATGCCAATGAAATACCACGCCGGCGACAAGCCACCCGATGCGGCCGATAGTGCGATCAGGATTGCGTCAAACCTATGCGCGGGGGCCGAAATCAGGTAGACCAACGCGGCCGCGACCGGCATAACCACGATGCAGAGGAGCAACCGTGTGCCGATGCTCTCTCCGTATATTCGGAGTCGAACCTGAACGTCCCCGGACCTGGCGATCCGGACGGGGCCTTCGATGTTCCACCCGAAGAGGATGACGGTCGAAGCGAAAATACCGATTGCCAGTCCGCTGCCAATGCTGGACCACCCTAGTGGTCCAGCAATGCGGGCAATGATGGGCATGACGAATATCGGCACGACGGCAGACAGAAGAGGAAAGCCAGCGAAGCCCGCCAGACGTGTTAGGACTGTTCTCATTACTATCGGGGCTGCTCGCCGTGGCCAGCCAGCCTCGAAACCTCCTCGACATCGGTAATTCGAATCCTCGTACACTATCCGGACGATCCAACCTCCTAAGTCTAGGGGGGTCGGCCGACTGCTATCATCACTGGGTGAACGACAAACCCCAAGCGCTGCCGTCCTTCGGAACAATCGTCCTCGCGGCGTACAAACCGGATCCCGCGCTGTTCGCGCGTCAGCTGTTGTCGATTAGCAAGCAGACACATGCGAACTTTGAATGTGTCATCACGGCAGACGGCGATCCCGAGGGAGTGTCGAGGCTGGTTCGTTCGATTTTGCCCGGTGATGATCGGTTTCGCGTTGCTGGCTTCGGTGATCGGCTGGGGTTCTACGGAAATTTTGAACGTGGCCTGACCTTGGTCCCGCCTTCCGCGGACTGGGTCGCGCTGTCCGACCAGGATGACTATTGGTATCCAGAGAAACTTGAACGTCTTCTGCCGCACCTGGAGAGCGCCGTTTTGGTGACAGGTCAGGCAAGAGTGGTGACCGATTCGGGTCGAGTGGTCGCTGAGTCGACGATGCGGCGGCGGACCGATATTTGTGACCTTTTGGTTCAAAACCAAGTGACCGGCGGATTGTGTGTCTTTCGGCGCGATCTGCTCGAGGTGATTCTTCCTTTCCCACGGCTCTCGACCCTGACCCAGAATCATGATCATTGGATCGGTGTTGCCGCCGCCGCCTTGGATGACTATGTGATCGTTGACGACATTGTGCAGGACTACGTCCAGCACGCAGCCAACGTGATTGGTGAGGCCACAGAGTCGTTCAACCCGCTGAGATCCCTGCGTCGTGCGAGAGAACTTGCCCTTAAGTTCGAGAATTCCACTTCGGTACCCTCGGTGGCGGTCATGGTGGCCAATATGACCTTCGGGTGGAAGGCGCTCATGCTGGGGACGCTCGAAAAGCGGATGCCCGAGCGCACCCATAGTCTCGAGGCTGCCTCGAAGACGTTCAACGGCCCTTGGGCAGTCTTTCGGATTGTCGCGCTGTTGTGGCGTGGCGTCATTGGTTCACGAACCGATCTGGGACCGGCCCTCACACACTTGATAGGGCTCTTTGGCAGGCGGCAGGCAACCCGGCGGTTGACTGCAGCCGAGTCTTGAGCGCCAGTCGAGCTTTAGTCGCAGACGATCAGCCGGAAATGCGCGATATTTCGTCGTGCCTGCTACCGCCGGGGGCTTAGGCTGCTCGCGATGGCAGCATCAGCCTTGCCCAGATGGCCTTTGAATGCGTCTCGAATTCCACGGCGCCACGAAATGGCGTAGGCGCGACGGTCCGGGCCGAATGCAAGCCGTACCAAGTTGCTCTCGACTTCCATCCAAAGCCGTTGGAACATCCAGCCCGGGTTGTCTCGCCAGTAGCGTCGGGCAATGACGAGTGAATTTCTGGTGATGTAGTAGACCCGCAGAGGTGTGTGGTAAGTCAGGGCCAAGGGTCGACCGCGGAAATGGATCCTTCGTTTAAGAATCGTCACTTCACGAGGGTGCCCCAGCTCGTGGACGAGATTGCATCCAGGATCGGCCGGAAGACGGTATCCCAATCTGCGCAGTCGGGCATTGAAATCTGTATCCACCCCGTCGATGAACAAGTCTTCGTCCAAGTCGCCTGCCATGCGGAAGACGGCCGCAGGGATGAGGCAGCCGGACTGCATCGGATCAAATGCTTCGACGAAGTCGCCTTCACTCCTGAGGATTTTGACCGGGAATCCGTTGTGCTTGCCAGGCGCAACCAATCCAACGTTGACACCCTGTTCCGCCAGCAAGGCGTAGGTTGAGAGCGCGTTCTCAACATAGCCGTCGGTGAGGTCGGAATCTTGGTCCAAGGTCAATATCCATGCATTCGGATCGATTGCGAGACCGGCGGACACACCGGTATTCAGGGCGGCGGCGATCCCTCGGTTTTCATCATGGTGCAGAACTAGCGCCCCGGCATCCCGGAGTTCCTGCCAGATTTCACGGTTGCCGAAAGTGGAACCGTCGTCTACGACGACGACCCGGGTTACGTGCTTGGAGTGGTTCCTGACCCTGTCGATCAGGGCAATGGATGGGTTGAACGCAGATACAACGGCAACGACGGCCGGGATCCTGTCGGTAATGTTCATTTGGAGCTGTGCGCCAATCGGAGTAGACGGTGGTTACGGCCGGGCGACTGTTGCCGACACTGGCGCACGACGGGTGCTGGACGCCCGCTTGGTTGCCGTGAGCACATTGCGCAGAAAAGCCACGCGCGCACCCAAGATTTTGCGGAAGCTTCGGATCCCGGTAGGAGTGAGGTTACCTCCGTGCAGCCGATGAAGGATGGTATCCGTTTCCAGGTACAGAATGGAGCGGTTGACGATACCGACGAGGGCGATCCACTGATCGTGCGATTCAGTCATGTGACTCGGGAACGGAAGGACCTGTTCGAGCATGGAACGACGAAAGGCCATCGCACATCCCCAGTGAAGGCGATAGCCCACCACAACCCCGAGGATGTTCCGGAAAGTGTGACCTGAATCCCGGGCCCGGAGACGGATCTCGTGGAAACGGCCCAGATCTCCTTCGATGTGCTGGCAGTTGCTCACAACCATGCCCTTGCTTTGCAGAGCACCAATCATGATCCCGACTCGTCCTGGAATCCAAATGTCATCCTGGTCCGAGAGGAAAACGTACTCTCCGCGGGCCTCTGACAACGCCCGCTCAAATGTCTTGACGTAGCCAGCGTTCGATTCGGCGCGAATCAGCCGGATGCGGGAGTCCTCGATACCAGCCACCAATTGGGCTGTTCCGTCGGTGGAACAGTCATCAACCACAATGAGTTCGTCGTCCGGGGCTAGTTCGGACAATATGGAGTCGATTTGCTCCGCGATGTGTCGCGACCCGTTGTAGGCGGCCATGCACACGCTGACGCGAGGAACGGCTCCGGATGAGGCATACATGAACGGGAGTCACTTTCTCTTTCCCGCAAGAAGATATGAGCAGAGCGGGGGCTTGGCCAAACTTCCATCATCCTACCAAGCGATGCAACTGCCGCAGGTCCCGACCATTGGGCACCTATATAATCGAGGGAATACAGCCAGAGGTTTCTCGAACCGCATGTAATTTGCCCTCAACGCCTCGCCCGAAGCTGGCTGAACCCACCGGAAGGAACAACAGGTCCATGACCGTTGACGTTATGTTGCCCTACTACGGGGACGTCGACCAGATGAAACTGGCGGCCCAGAGTGTCTTGAACCAGCAGTACCAGGACTGGAGGCTGATCGTTATCGACGATGGCTACCCGGACCCGGAACCCCGGCGCTGGTTCTCGGAGATCACCGACTCCAGGGTCACCTATATGCGCAACGAGGAAAACCTCGGCGCCAACGGAAACTACCGTAAGGCCCTGGGGCTCGTTGAGGCCCCTTATGTGGTGATCATGGGTGCCGACGACATCATGTTGCCGAACTATCTCGGCGTCGTTGTGAGCGCTTTCGAGGAGTATCCGAAGGCCGACGTCGTTCAGCCCGGAGTGCAGGTCATAGACGAGAAGGGCATTGCCTGCACGCCTCTCGTTGACGCAGTGAAGAAAGTGTACGCACCGAAAACGAGCGAGCGGATCGAGCTCAAGGGCGAGGCCATGGCCACGAGCCTGGTCCGTGCCGATTGGGCCTATTTCCCTTCCTTGGCCTGGAAGTCGGAAACAGTCACACGCATCGGCTTCACCGAGGGCTTGGACGTTGTCCAGGATCTTGCGCTCCTGCTGGACATCGCAGCAGAGCATGGCTCCATGGTCATCGATCCAGTACTCGCGTTTCTTTACAGGCGCCATTCGGCTTCGGATTCTTCGGTGCGCGCGCTCGACGGCCGGCGCTTCGATGAAGAGCGGCACTTTTTTGAGAGCCAGGCTGAGCGCTTCGCGGCTCTCGGTTGGAAGAAGGCTGCCCGTGCGGCGAGCTTCCACACAACATCGCGACTGAATGCAGCCACACTGATTCTGAAGTCAGTCGGTAAGGGAAAGTTCGACTCCCTTCCCCGGCTGGCCAAGCACATCGTCGGCTAGCGGACGATGGAAACAGAAGAGGGCGCCTCCCAGGAGGCGCCCTCTTCTGTTTCCATCAATTGTTCTGAGAGTCCGGGGGTGTCTCCGGGTCTACAGAAGCCGTCTGCTTAGCCTGGATCGCCTTGAATTCTGCCCGCAAGATTGCGAGTTCCTCGGCCAGGATCCGTACTTCGTCTTCAGCTGTGGATTGTTCACGTGACAAGTGAAGGCAAACACCGACGAGCAGAATCAGCGTCATGATGAAGAGCAGATTCGCCGGGATCTGAATGCCCAACAGCTTGCTTGCCCCTGACAGCAATTGCGGGAAGGCCGAAAGTACCAGCGTTCCGATGCCGACGATGATCCAGAGGACGGCGTACTTCTCCCGCAGTTTTTGGCGCCGCAGCATCTCGAACACGTAAATAAGGATCGCCACCACGACGATCGCGCCCATGAGGAGTGCCATGTGGATGTCCTAGTTGGTTGAAGGAATGGATTTTTTGCGGGTCAGCGCAAAGATCAGGGCGAGCCCCGAACGTCCAAGGTAAAGTGCCGCCTTCACGGCGTCGTGGCTCGGTTCTCCGCCTTGGCGTTCACGCATGGAAACACCAACTTGGCGTACTGTGCATCCCGAGCGGATGGCCACGACCAGCGAATCGATGGTGTCGCCGAGGTATTCAGCGGGGTAGTGATCGACGTACTGCCGGATGGCCTTGGCATTGGCGGCGCGGAAGCCGGAGGTCACGTCGGTAAGCTTCGTTCCGGCGACCTTGGACAGGGTCCAGGCCAAGACGATCATGGCCCATTTGCGTGGACCCCTGACCGAGTAGGTCCCTTTATCGGCGAACCGGGCACCGATTGCAATGTCCGCCTCCCGGAGCCCCTCCAAGACGACTTTGATATCCCGGGGGTCGTGCTGGCCATCAGCATCGACCTGAATCACCTGGGTGTAACCGTGCGACTTGGCGTATTTGAAACCAGTGCGCATCGCTCCACCGACGCCCATATTGAAGGGCAGTTGCAGAACCGTGGCGCCGGCGCCCTGTGCCACCGCTGCAGTGTTGTCGCGCGAACCGTCGTCGACAACCAGGACGTCGCACGGCGGCCCGAAAGCGAAGACCTCGCGGATCGTGCTGCCGATGGCCTCGGACTCATTCCACGCTGGCATGATGACCAGAACATCGTGGCGGCGAACAGCGCCCACGGCTAGACCAACCTGTTCCGGACGTACGACGTGAGCCGATCGTCAGACGAGCCCGGCTCGAATCCCGCTGCCCGGATCTTGCTCAGGTCAAGGACACTTTTGAGTGGGCGGGGAGCGGCCGCTTTGCCGCGGAAGTACTCTTCGGTGGTGACGCCCGTAACGGAATCCCGTGCCGCACCGCTGAGCTCGTAGACGTCGGCGGCGATGTCCGCCCAGGACTGCGGCTCACCGGCGTTGCTGAGGTTGTACGTGCCGTAGCTGGCCTTGGAGTCCAGCAAGTGTTTGATTCCCGCGGCGATATCCTCGGTGAAGGTCAAGCGTCCGATCTGGTCGTTGACGACGGAAGGTTCAATTCCACGCGCAGCGAGGGAAGCCATGGTGCGGACGAAATTGTTCCCCTCGCCAATGACCCAGCTCGTGCGCACGATGTAGTGCCTGGGAACAACGCTGACAACGGCGTCCCCGGCGGCCTTCGTCTGCCCGTATACGCCCAGCGGCGAGACCGGTTCGTCTTCGCCGTGGGTGTCAGCAGCGCCGTCGAACACATAGTCGGAGGAGACATGCACCAGGGTCAGGTCGTGCTCGACGGCGGTCCGGGCCAAACGAGCGACGGCAGTGACATTCGACTCCCAGGCGGCCTGGCGGCCTTCAGGGGTTTCCGCGGCGTCGACGGCGGTATAAGCGGCCGCGTTGATGACAGCGGAGTAGTTCTTCCAGTTCTTTTGCGCAATCGCATCCTCTGAAGTGAGGTCGAACTCAGCGCGGCCGGCAAATTCAACGGAGGCATCGCCGTCGTACAGTTCCCGAAGGGCTTTGCCCAGCTGGCCGTTGGCACCCAGAACCAGCGTCTTCTTCGGGCCCATCGGGCGCACATCCGCGAGACGCGGATGTGCTTTGTCTTTGTCCGAGAGCTCGGCCCGCTCGAGTGGAATGGGCCAGTCGATCGCCGCTGTCTCGTCAGCCAGGTTCAGGAAGGTGTACTGGCCCTGCGCATCGGCGCTCCAGTGGTCGTTGACCAGGTAGGTGTAAGCGGTATTGTCTTCCAGGGTCTGGAAAGCGTTGCCCACACCCCTCGGGATGAAAATTGCCTGGCTAGGGTCCAGCTCGGCGGTGAATACCGCCCCGAAGGACGGACCTTCGCGCAAGTCCACCCACGCGCCGAAGATCCTGCCGGTGGCCACAGAGATGAATTTGTCCCAAGGTTCGGCGTGGATGCCGCGCGTGGTGCCGGCTTTCTCGTTGAAAGAGATGTTGTTCTGTACCGGCTTGAAGTCCGGAAGCCCGAGGGCCACCATCTTCTCGCGCTGCCAGTTCTCCTTGAACCAACCGCGGTTGTCGCCGTGGACGGGAAGTTCGTAAAGAACGACGCCGGGAATAGGCGTTTCGCGGGCACTCAGCTGCTTGGAAAACTCAATCGACATCGTCTATTGGCCCTGTTCCTTGTACTTGGCCTCGGTTTCGGCTTTCTGGGGGCGCCACCATGCTTCGTTGTCGCGGTACCACTTGATGGTGTCTTCGATGCCGGCCTCGAAGTTGGAGAACTCGGGCTTCCAGTCCAGCTCCGTGCGCAGTTTCGTGGAGTCGATCGCGTAACGGAGGTCGTGGCCTGGGCGGTCTACCACATGGTCGTAGGCATCGTTGTCCTGGCCCATGTGCGCCAGGATGAGCTCCACGACATCCTTGTTGTTCTTCTCGCCGTCCGCGCCGATGAGATAGGTTTCCCCGATCCTGCCCTTCTCGATGATTGCCAGAACGGCGGAAGAGTGGTCGTTCGCGTGGATCCAGTCGCGGACGTTCTCGCCCTTGCCATAGAGCTTTGGGCGGATCCCGTCGATCACATTGGTGATCTGGCGCGGGATGAACTTTTCCACGTGTTGGTACGGGCCGTAGTTGTTTGAGCAGTTGCTGATGGTGGCCTGCAACCCGAAGGAGCGCACCCATGCCCGTACCAGCAGGTCTGAACCGGCCTTCGTCGAGGAGTAGGGGCTGGAGGGATTGTACGGAGTGTTCTCGGTGAACCGTTCCGGGTCATCGAGCTCAAGATCGCCGTAGACCTCGTCGGTGGAGATGTGGTGGAAGCGCTTGTCATGCTTCCGGGCGGCTTCGATAAGCGTGTAGGTGCCGATGATATTGGTGTCCAGGAAGGGACGCGGGTCATGCAGCGAGTTGTCATTGTGCGACTCTGCGGCGTAGTGGACCACGACGTCGGCCGCTGCCACGAGGGGCTCGACGACGGAAGGGTCCGCAATGTCCCCCTGGACGAACGTGAGCCGCTCGCTCGGTAGGTGCTTGATCGACTCCAGGTTCCCGGCATAGGTGAGCTTGTCCAGCACTGTGACGTGGTGGTCCGTGTTAGCTATGACAAAGTGGACGAAATTTGAGCCGATGAAGCCGGCGCCGCCGGTTACGAGGAGTCGCTGCATAGTTCCATACGTTACCGGATTTACGCCAGTTATCTGTTCCGCAATGGCCGCGGACGAGCGTCGCATTGATCCTGTCAACGACGCCGGTTCACGGCTAGAGCGAAAAACCCTCCACCTACGCCGAAGGCGGGGACCCAGCGATGGGTCCCCGCCTTCGGGCATTTGCCGCAGCTACGGGGTGAGAATCTTGACCCCGCTTGCAGAGCTCCAGGTAATTGTTGCGCCTTGGAACGACTGGGTGCAGCTCGTCCCATCGGGGCTGCAGGTCTGACTCGTCGTCGGATAACCAGCGCGGCCGCCTTCGAAGCCCTGACCGGCCCAAGCTTGTTGGATCGGTCCCGGCACCATGGCTTGCGCACCGCTCGTCGGGGACCACATGATGGTCCCGTTCTCGAAGTTTTCGAAGCAACCGCCATTGCGCAGTCCGCAAATCGTGGCGCTCGTCGGATACCCCAGGCTCCCTGATTCGAAGCCTGACTGCCCCCACCGTGCACGGATCGGGTCGGAGGTCATAGGCTGGGCGCCCGTGGCCTGGGACCACATGACGGTTCCCTTTTCGAAGTTCTGGAAGCAGCCCCCGTTGCGGAGTCCACAGATCTGCGCGCTCGTGGGGTACCCGAGGGTCCCTCCTTCGAAGCCCGACTTGACCCAGGCGTCCCGAATCGGACCCATCAAGAGAGCGTTGGCACTTGTCCCGGCAGACAACATGATGGTTCCGCCTTGGTAATTCTGGAAGCAGCCACTGTTCCGGAGACCACAAAGGACGCTGGAGGCCGGGTAACCGAGGCGCCCGCTCTCGAAGCCTCCTTGTTGCCACAGGTCGCGGATCGGACCGTTGATGCTTGGCTGCGCACCGGTAGCCGGCGAGTACATCAAAGCGCCCTTGGCGAACATCTGGAAGCAGCCGCCATCCTTAAGGCCGCAGATTTGAGCAGAGACCGGATAGCCGAGTGAACCTGTCTCCATGCCTGAGAGCTTCCACGCGTCCAGCATTGCGCCCGCGGCTACCGATTGGATGGGTGTCGAGTTCGAATAGACCACGGATCCCTTTTCGAAGGACTGGATGCATCCGGAGTCTGTGAGTCCGCAATTTGCGGACGAGGTCGGATATCCGAGGGATCCGTTCTCGAAACCGGACTTTTGCCAATAATCCAAGAGCCTTCCGGTGAGCGTGAAGGCGCCGGTATTCGGGGAGAACATTATTACCCCGCCTTGGAACAACTGGTAGCAGCCGCTGGCGCGGAGTCCGCAGACTTCCTTGGCCAGAGGGAATCCGATTGGCACTGACTGGGCACGCGCGGTGTTCCACGTGTCCGCGATTCCCAGGATGATCGGCCACGCGCCGGAGGTTGATGTCCAGGCGACCACACCTCCCTGGAATTTCTGCACGCACGAGGAAGCGTCACAAGTCGCTTCCACTACCGGATATCCGAGCACCCCGTTCTCGAACCCGGTTCCTCCCCAGGCATCCAACATGGGTCCGGATTTGACGAGCACGGGTGGCGTGGATGGGCTCGACAGAACCGATCCGGCCTGGAACGTCTGGAAACATCCCCCGTTCCTGAGCCCGCACGTCAGGGAACTGGTCGGATAACCGAGCGCCCCGCTTTCAAAGCCTTTCGACGCCCAGTAGTCCCGAATTGCTCCCGGTTGGACCAGCGCAGCCCCCGAGGCTGGTGACCACAGGAAACTTCCGCCTTGGAAGTTCTGGAAACACCCGCCGTTCTTGAGCCCACAAATGAGCTCGCTCGTGGGGTAGCCGGCCCGGCCGCTCTCCAGTCCGGTACTCCGCCAGGCATCGGCTATGGGGCCGGGGGTGATTGGCAGCGCCCCGGTTGCCGGCGACCACATGATCGTTCCGCCCTGGAATCCTTGGAAGCAGCCGCCGTTGACGAGACCGCAGGTGATCGCCGTCGTCTGGTTCCCCAGGGCCGGGTGGCCGTTGCGATACGCACTGATCTGGTCTGACGCCGCCTGCGGGACGGAGTTCCCCGCGAAAGTCGAGAGTGAGGCGAGGTCGCCGTTCCAGATGTTTGAGTCGCCCGAGAACGGGCCTGTGCTGCTGTATTGCCAAAAGCTGAATTGATTCCAACTGGCCGGAAGCGTCCCCGGCGAACTGCTGGGACTTGAAGGATAGGAAGCGATCCACAGCGGATAGTTGGCGAAACTGCCCGAGTTTCCTGTGCAGGTGGCCCACCAGTCAGTGGTGCTGTAAATAACGGGGTATCGTCCGATGAGCGACTTGACGGTATTTCCAAAGTCGGAAATCCACGAGGCCATTTGGCCTGCAGACATTCCATAACAAGTGTTACCGAAATAGAACCCATTGATGGTCTGGCCCTCGTACGGGTTGTACTCGATGTCGAGCACGGGAGGCAGGGTGTATCCGTCAGCGGACCATCCACCGCCGTTGGCCACGAAGTACCTGGCTTGGTCTGCGCCGGATGACCAGTTGGGAATGGCAAAGTGGTAAGCGCCCCGGATCATCCCGACGCTGCGTGAACCGTCGTATTGCTGGGAGAAATTCCCATTGACGTAGTAGTTGCCCTCAGACGCCTTGACGTAAGCGAAGCGCGAACCTTGGTTCCACTGCGCCGCCCAGTCAACGTTGCCCTGGTACGCGCTAACGTCCTGGCCGGCGATCCCGTACGGCGGACTCCAATGGCCCGGGTCGGTCGCCTGGGAAATGGCTAGGGGGATTGAACCGGCTACTGCCCGGGAGCCGGCCACCACATGCAACGATTCTTCCTGCTTGTTTGCCATGACACGAGGAGAGCGTTGACCCATCTCGGCACCGCCGGACGGGATCGCCTTTCGCATTGCGGCCTTCATAGCGTCGGCGGTCGTCGGGTTCCCGCCGGGCATCTTGATCGCATCTGAGGCCTGCGGCGTGGGAATTGCGGGATCAGAGCCTTGAACGCTTGGCGCCGGGGAAGGCGCTGGCGCGGGGACCGACGGCGTTGCCGGATTAGGAGTGCTTGGTTTGGCCGCTGATGTCGTAGCCGGAGACGACGGTGACGGGGCTGTTGGCACCAGCTCCGAGGCGCCGGACTGTGCGGGGGCAGCGACGGTCATCAGCAGCACCAAGGATAGCGCCGCGCCTGCGCGGGCCAAGGGTGAACGACGGGCCGTTTCGGCTTTGGTTTTATTCATTTTCAATTCCGGCAAGGTGCCGCTCAATTGACGGCACATGGTGATAGCTTGCGACTGCAGCTCCAGCAACTAACGCTTCTGCAGTGCACCATAAGGCCAGCTCCTAACCGGGACACCATAGCATTCGGGGGCAGGAGTGGCCAGAGTTTTATGTGTTGCTGGTGTGACTGGTGGTTGAACAGTTACCCAACGACCACGCCAGCTCGGTCGCCACCCTGTTTCTGTCCGAACGCGGGGTACTCCGAGCCAGACGGTTCACGGCGACCGGACTGGCATCCAGCTGTGCCCGACTGCGGTCCTCAACGTCCGATTCTGGCGTTGTAGCGGTACATGAACGCAGCCATGGCGTCGCGGTTGACGGGGTTCAGCGGCCGGAAGGTGCCGTCGGCATATCCGGTCGTGATACCGGTGGAGGCCAGCCACGTGATTTCGAGATAGAACGGGCTCACTGGAGTGAGATCGGTGAACGGTGAGACGCCGGGCTGGGTGTATGCGGGTTTACCGGCAAGTCGGTAGAGAAATGCAGCCATGGCGTCGCGGTTGACGGCATCCGAGGGGCGATAGGTGCCGTCGGGGTATCCGGTCGTGATGCCGGTGGTGGCCAGCCAGGTGATTTCTTTGTAGAACGGTGAAAGGGGCCCAATGTCCTTGAACGGAGAGATCGCCGGGGGCACGTAGGCGGGGCTTCCCCTCAGGCGGTAGAGGAAAGCGGCCATGGCCTCGCGGGTGACGGGCTGGACCGGGCGGAACGTTCCATCGGGATATCCGGTGGTGATGGCGTTGTAGGCCATCCAGGTCACTTCCGTGTAGAAGGGGTAGCTTCCGGGGATGTCGCTGAAGGAAGGCGGGCTCGAAGCCGTGAATGCCGTCAGGCCTTGCGCGGTGCCGAGTCCGGTGGGTCCGTCATAGCCGTAGCCGGCGGTGCATAGATAAGGGATGGTGCACGTGCCGTTCGCACCGTTCGCAACGTCATTCAGCGCCCAGGGGGAGCCGTAGGCAAGTTGGGCAGGGGAGGTCCCCGCAGGTGGCGGGCCGGCGAGGGCGTATGTGGCTGCGATCACGGGGGCGGCCGCGCTGGTTCCGCCAAAGACCATCCACCCGCTCATCCCGTTGCTGGGCGTGCTGTCGTAGACGGCGACGCCGGTGCTCGGGTCGGCGACTGAAGCCAGATCGGCGACGGTGCGGTTCGGACAGCCCGTGTCGTGCTGCCAAGCGGGCTTCGGCTCGTAGGCGGAGCAGCCGCTGCCCGGCCCGGCAGCGCCGGAGCCGGTGGCTCCCCACGCGCGTTCGGTCCAGCCCCGGACTTTGCTTGTGTCGAGGTTCAGGGTAGTGCCGCCGGCTGCGACGACGTTGGGGGAGGACGCCGGGTAGTTCACCGTGGGCGGGGCGGTGGCGTTCGTGTAACCGTTGTCGCCGGAGCTGGCCACGAGGGCGATCCCGGGGTGATTGAAGTATTCGGCATCGTATCGGGTGATCCCGGAGGATTCCGGTCCACCGAAACTCATCGACACAGCACTGGCACCTAGGTTGACCGCCGTATTGACCGCTGCACCCAGATCGGTGAGGGAATTGGATGAGGCCTCGACCAGCAGGATGTTGCAGTTCGGGCAGGCCGCCGAGACCATCTGGACATCGAGGGACGCTTCCTGCGCCCAGCCTGCGTCGGCGCCCGGCAGGGAGTTTCCGCCTGCCTGGTCCACTTTGCGGAAGCATCCCGTGACTGAGGAACACGGCGCCTGCCCGTACTTCGTCCGGTAGACACCAAGATCAGCCTCGGCAGTCGGGGCATCGTACGGATCCACTACCGCTACGGTTCTGCCGGTGCCTGCGGTGAGTGAAGGCAGCTTATAAGCGGACTGCAGGTCTGCCGGTCCGTATCCAGCTGGAACCAGCTGCCCCACGGCCAGGGGACCGGCAATTTCATCATCGATCTCCGCATGGCACGATGCGTAGCCCGGGGGTGCGTCTGCGCAGACCTTTGAATGCCTGTGTCCCTTCAGCCGTGCCATGGACTGGGCGGCAGGCGTGGGCTGAGGGGGTGTGACAGTTGCCGTTGACGGTCCAGGAAGAAGACTGGTTGAGCTTTCTTCTGCCTGGGCAGGCGCGACGATCGCGATCGGCAGCATCAGAACCGCCGTGCCGGCTAACCATCGTGGCCGGCTGAACCAGCGACCGCGGGAGTATCCGCGCGGTGTTTTCGGCATGAGATCCTTCTTTGCACGGGATTTGGGCGTCGGGAGTGACCAGAGATTCACGTGTTTCTGGTGTGACTTACAGATAAGACAATTATCCACAAGTCACTCAATTTGACTTGGTCTCGCGTTGAAGCCTCCCCTACTTTTAACCTTGTTGAAGGTTTTCCGCAGCGCCTGGGCGCATGCTGCATCGGGGGGGAAATGGAGGCTTTGCGCATCGTCGAGGATGAAGTCCGCGAGCTGATTCGTCGCCGCGGACTGGATCCTTTGAGTCAAGCGGTCGAAGTGCACCGGCTCGTCGAGGCTGCCGTCAATGACTACGACGAGCGGGCACTCCTTGGTCCCTTGCCTCCTTTGGGACACTTGGACAGCGCCCGCAAGTACGTGTTCGACGCCGTTGCCGGCTTCGGGCCGCTCCAGCCGCTTCTGGATGACCCCACCATAGAAGAGGTCTGGCTCAACGCGCCCAACGAGGTTTACGTTGCCCGGAATGGCGAATCCGAACTTACCTCGATCAGCCTCGGCGAGCAGCAGGTTCGCGACCTCGTTGAGCGGATGCTTAAGAGTTCCGGGAGGAGGCTCGACCTCTCGTCACCCTTTGTTGACGCAGCCCTCCCCGACGGTTCGAGGCTCCACGTCGTCATTCCCGACGTAACCCGCCGCCATTGGGCCGTGAATATCCGTAAATTCGTGGTCAAGGCGACCCGGCTCGAGCATCTAGTGGAGCTGGGGACACTGACCCCCGAGTCAGCCCGATTCCTGGGAGCTGCGGTGGCCAGCGGATTGAACATTCTCGTCTCCGGAGCCACCCAGGCGGGAAAGACGACAATGCTCAACTGCCTGGCAGCCAATATAGGCTCCCGGGAGCGGGTCATCACTGTCGAAGAGATCTTTGAACTCCACCTTCCGTTGCGTGACGTCGTCGGCCTCCAGTGCCGCCAGCCAAACCTCGAGGGTCAAGGCGAAATTCCCTTACGCCGGCTCGTCAAGGAGGCTCTTCGCATGCGGCCGGATCGCCTCGTGGTGGGCGAAGTCCGGGAAGCGGAAAGCCTGGACATGCTCATTGCGCTGAATTCGGGCCTTCCCGGCATGTGCACCATCCATGCGAACTCCGCCCATGACGCCGTGACCAAGATTTGCACGTTGCCGCTGCTGGCCGGCGGGAACATCTCGAGCGCGTTCGTGGTGCCGACCGTGGCATCGTGTATCGACCTCGTGGTCCATTGCAGCCGCCACCCGGACGGACGCCGCCAAGTCACCGAGATCCTTTCGTTGGGTCGGCGCGTGGAGAACGGCATCATTGAGTCGTCACAGGTGTTCGCGGTTCAGGACGGCAGACTCCAACCCACGTCGAATTCCATGCCGGCCGCAGAGAAGTTTTCCCGGGCAGGTTTCGACGTCGCCGCGCTTCTGGAGCTTTACTGATGGCCCCGCTGCTCGGCGTTCTCTGCGGACTGGGGATGTTCCTCATCTGGTGGTCTGCATGGGAACACCCGCCCGCCGTCAAGGAGCCCAAACCGAAACGCCTTGAGTCCTTGTTGCTCACGGCCGGGATTGAAAAGGTGAGCGGCGGGGGATTCATTGCATCGTGCCTCGGATTGGGATTTTTCACCACACTCGTGATCTACATCGTGACAATGTCCTTTTCGATCGCGGCGTGCTTCGGCCTCTTTGGTGCGTGGCTTCCCCTGGCCGTTGTGAGATGGCGGGCGCGCAGGCGGACCGCCATGCTCCGCGAGCTCTGGCCCGACGTAGTCGACCATTTGCGCTCGGCGATCCGCGCGGGACTTTCGCTGCCGGAGGCGCTTATCCAGCTAGGCGACAAGGGCCCCGAAGAGCTGCGGGCACTCTTCCGGGAGTTTGGTGCGGACTACCGTTCCGGTGGCCATTTCGATTCGGCGTTGAACAAACTCAAGGAGCGCTTGGCAGATCCCGTAGCCGACAGGATCATTGAGGCGCTCAGGCTGACCCGCGACGTGGGCGGATCCGATCTTGGCCGGCTTCTGGGAACTCTCGCTGAGTTCCTTCGTGAGAGCGCGAGGACCCGCAGTGAACTTGAGGCACGACAATCATGGATCATCAACGGAGCGCGCCTCGCGGTTGCGGCACCATGGATCGTCCTGATGCTGCTGGCTAGCAGGCCGGAGGCTGTTGCCGCTTACAACTCCGCGGCCGGGGTCAGCGTGCTTGGAGGCGGAGTGCTGGTCTCGGCGCTCTGCTACTGGGTCATGCTGCGCATTGGCGCGCTTCCCGAAGATGAAAGGGTGCTTCGATGACGGCGCTGACTGCACCAACCGTATTGTGCGGACTTCTCATGGGCGCCGGACTTTGGCTGATCTTTGTTCGCATGCCGTTCATGCGCCCCATTCCGTTCGCGGAGCGGATCGAGCCGCAGCTCAGGTCCCAGAACCTTGAATCGCGGTTGCTGTCGGCCCCGGACGTCGCACCGTTCGGCCCGTTGGAGCGAATTGTGCGGCCTGTGTTCGAGGACGCGCTCCGCTATCTGGCGAAGTTCAACCTCGGCACCACGTCCCTTAACAAAAGGCTGGCCAAGGCCGGCTCCGCAAAGTCCGCCCTGGACTTCCGGGCAGAGCAGTTGCTTTGGGCGGCGGCGGGCTTTGCCGCGGCGGTGGTCGTAGTGCTCATGAGTGCGGCCGGGGGACGGTTCAGTCCGGGGATTGCCGTCGTCTCGGTCTTGGTGTCCGCGCTGGGTGGATATCTTTTCCGCGACTACATGCTGGGGGTGCGGATCAAACGCAGGGAAAGGCTGATGCTGGCGGAATTCCCCAGCCTTGCCGAACTGATGGCCCTGGCGGTGGGGGCGGGGGAGAGCGCCAGCGGGGCCTTCGATCGAGTATGCCGGACGGCCCGCGGCGAGTTGGCGAAGGAGTTTTCCTTGGTACTGGGCGCGATGCGGGCAGGTACGCCCTTGGTCGAGGCCCTGCACGGGTTTTCGGGACGAACCGACCTCGGCCCGCTGGTTCGGTTCGTGGATGGAATTGTCGTTGCCGTCGAACGCGGTACTCCATTGGCCGATGTCTTGCGGGCCCAAGCTGCGGATGTCCGCGATTCAGCCAAACGGGAGCTGATGGAAACGGCTGGTCGCAAAGAAATCGCGATGATGGTGCCGCTGGTTTTCGGAGTCTTGCCGCTCACCGTGGTCTTCGCCGTCTATCCAGGCTTGGCCGCGCTGAATCTTGGCTTCTGACGATGACCTCCGGCAAGCCGTTCCATCACATGAGTATCGGTTCGAATGCCGACACCAAAACCGCACGGAAATCTACAACGGATTCCTGCACAGCGAAATGGGGGAAAATGAAACAGGGAAAGATGAATAAGCGCGGACGTCGAGGGCTGCCCGCATCCGGCCTTTTGCTGTGGCAGCTGTGGACACTCCTGTCGCCCGGATCAGCACTAGGAACAAGACCAAACCAACGTCCGATGCCCGACGACGACCATCCCGAGCGGGGCGACGTGCCTGGCTGGGTCATGATCACATTGATGTCCGCCGCGCTTGTCGCGGGTCTGCTGGCGCTGGCCGGCCCGGCTCTTGAGGGACTCTTCAACCAGGCCATGAGCAAGGTCGGAAAGTAGTCCATGCCGTTCCGCAGCAGGGGAGCGGGAGACGGCAGTTGCATGAGTGCAAGTCGCGGCGATGAACGCGGCTCCGCCGTCGTGGATTTTGTGCTGGTCGGCGGTCTGTTGACCGTATTTTTCCTTGCCGTCATTCAACTGGCCCTAGTGTTGCATGTGCGCAATACCCTCATTGATGCGGCATCGTCCGGAGCCCGTTACGGCACACTCGCCGACCGGACTCCGGCCGATGCGCGTGAGCGCACCGCAGACCTGATCGGAACAGCGCTGAACGCAGACTTCGCCCGGGACGTCTCGACGTCGGAGGCTAGTTTCCAAGGAATCCGCACCTTGGAAGTGACAGTGCGGGCACCGTTGCCGGTCATCGGGTTGATTGGACCCGTGGGGGCCCTGGAGGTGAGGGGGCATGCTGCGTCTTCCGGCTGACCCTGGCCGTACCGTACTTCCCCGTTTCAGGGAGGCCGTCCGCCTGCCGTTCCCGGACGGCCCGGAATCTAGCGGTTCACCGGGTGGCGCGGAGCGGGGAAGCGCAGTAGTCGAGTTCATCCTTATGGCACTCCTGCTCATGGTTCCCTTGGTTTATTTCATTGTCACCATTGGACAAATCCAGGGTGGCTCGTTCGCCGTTGTGGGGGCAGCGGACCAGGCCGCCAAGGTGTACGTCATGCAAAAGGACACCTCCCAGGGGCGCGTCGCCGCTGAACAGGCTGCTCTTTTGACCCTCGCCGACTATGGACACTCCGCGGAGCAGGCGCTTGTGGACGTCGCGTGCGACCGCGGCGATTGCCTGTCCGCCGGGGCAGCGGTCACGGTTACGGTCAAGCTCACGGTTCCGTTGCCGATGGTGCCTTTTGGAGAGGCCCTGAGCCTGGACGCCGCGAATCTGAGTGCGTCGGCCACGCAAATCGTCGGACGGTTCCGGTGAGGGATCTTCCTGGGCAAGGGGATGTGCTGCGGCCACGTGGATCGGAGGGGGAACACGGCCAATTGATGGTCTTGACCATCGGTTATGTGGTGATCGCGTTGTTGCTTGCAACCGTTGTTGCTGCGGCTTCCGCCATCTACATCGAGCATAAGAAGCTCCTCTCCCTGGCGGACGGAGCTTCGGTGGCAGCGGCGGACAGCTATTCCCTTGGCCAGGTAGACGGTGGTGCCGAAACCCCGTCGGCCGTCCTCAACAGCGAGCGGGTGCGCCACGTGACCGGGTCATACCTCAGCCAAAACGGCGCCCATTCACGGTTCGATCAACTTGCCGTCGCCCCTGGTACCGGAAGTCCGGACAGCACCACGGCCGAGGTTGTGCTGAGCGCGGTCGCCCATCCGCCCGTGGTCAGCTTCATCCTTCCCGCCGGTGTGCCGATCGAAGCCCGTTCCACTGCGCGTTCCCGGTTCACGCGCTAGTTCCAAGCGTCATACGTCCAGTCCCGTGCCGAAGCCATCAGCGGATGGCGTACTCTGGAACAACCATGGCTCAGATTGATTTTCCCGCAGAAATCCGCGCGCTCCGCTCCACCTACCGCTCCATCGAACAGGTTTCCGATGTCGAAAAGCTCAAGGAAGAGATCGCTGAACTGAGCGAGCGGGCGGGTGAACCGAACCTCTGGGACGATCCAGCGTCCGCGCAAGTGATTACGTCCAAGTTGTCCCACCGGCAGTCCGAACTTGAGCGGTTGAACAGGCTGACGGGCCGAATCGACGACCTTGAGGTCCTTGTCGAGCTCGGCCAGGACGAGGATGACGACGCCTCCATGGTCGAAGCCGCCACGGAACTCGAATCGATCCGCAAGGCCCTCAAGGAACTTGAAGTGGTAACCCTGCTCTCAGGCGAATATGACGAACGCGAAGCCGTCGTCACGATTCGTGCCGGCGCCGGCGGTGTTGATGCGGCGGACTTCGCCGAGATGCTCATGCGCATGTACCTGCGGTGGGCAGAGCGCCACGGCTACCCGACCACGGTCATGGACACCTCATACGCCGAAGAAGCCGGCCTCAAATCAGCGACTTTCGAGGTCAAAGCGCCGTACGCTTTCGGGACCCTCAGCGTCGAAGCCGGGACGCACCGGCTCGTCCGCATCAGCCCGTTCGACAACCAGGGCCGGCGGCAAACGTCCTTTGCCGCCGTCGAAGTCATCCCGCTCATCGAGCAAACCGACTCAATCGACATTCCGGACAACGAGATCCGCGTCGATGTGTTCCGGTCTTCCGGTCCTGGCGGGCAGTCCGTCAACACGACGGACTCCGCAGTACGTTTGACCCACATTCCCTCGGGGATTGTGGTGTCCATGCAGAATGAGAAGTCCCAGCTGCAGAACCGCGCGGCGGCAATGCGCGTTCTCCAATCAAGGCTCCTCCTCCTGAAAAAGGAGCAGGAAGATGCCGAGAAGAAGGCATTCGCAGGTGACGTGAAGGCATCCTGGGGTGACCAGATGCGTTCGTACGTGCTCAATCCGTACCAGATGGTCAAGGACCTGCGCACAGAACACGAAGTAGGCAACACGTCAGCGGTATTCGACGGCGACATCGACGACTTCATCGACGCCGGCATTCGCTGGCGCACGGGTAACCGCAACGCCGAAGGGTAAAGCCGCCTGAGCTGGGAGCCTGATTAGGCGACACACCGCAGCAAGCCCGCGATTCCATGGCGGAGCGTGCGTATAGTCGAAGAGCCGGCGCTCAACTTCCCCCAACGAAAGCCCGTGCGCTGGCGGTTGGACTGGCCGAACGTGGCATGTCCGGCGGGGTTCTGAAGAGTCATGATCCGATTTGAGAATGTCACCAAGGTTTACGACACCAATGCCCGTCCGGCGTTGGATGCTGTCAACCTTGAGATTGACCGTGGAGAATTCACCTTCCTCGTCGGGGCCTCGGGCTCCGGCAAGTCGACGTTTCTACGACTCATCCTGAAGGAAGACCGTGCAACGTCCGGTTCGGTCTACGTCGCCGGCCAAAACGTAGCCAACATTTCAAGCTGGCGGGTCCCCAAGCTTCGCCGTGGAATCGGCGTCGTTTTCCAGGACTTCCGTTTGTTGCCGCAGAAGAGTGTTTTCGCCAACGTGGCCTTCGCCATGCAGGTGATCGGCAAGAGCCGCAGCATCATCCGGGAGACAGTTCCTGAAGTGCTGAAGACTGTCGGGCTTGAAGGCAAGGAACGTCGCATGCCCCATGAGCTGTCCGGTGGCGAGCAGCAGCGCGTGGCCATCGCCCGCGCCGTCGTCAACCGCCCCGGCATCCTTCTTGCTGACGAACCCACCGGAAACCTGGACCCCATTACCTCGATGGGCATCATGGGCGTGCTCGACAAGATCAACCAGAACGGCACCACTGTGGTCATGGCAACTCACGACGACGACATTGTGAACGAGATGCGCAAGCGTGTGGTGGAGCTCCGGAACGGAGTGGTGGTCCGTGACGAGGCCAGGGCGCTCTACACCTCGATGATTCCGGTTGTAGGGGAGTCCCGGCGGATGAAGGACGCGAGCGATGCGGAAATCGACCGCGCGCAGGGGGTCCAGCAGTGAGGCTCGCTTTTATCCTGGGCGAGATCGGCAGCGGCCTGCGCCGGAACCTGTCCATGGTGATTTCCGTTGTCCTGGTGACCTTTGTCTCCCTCACCTTCGTCGGCGCAGCCGGAATGCTGCAGATGCAGATCAGCCAGATGAAGGGCTACTGGTACGACAAAGTCCAGGTCGCTATTTTCCTCTGCAACGACTCCTCGACGTCGACCGGATGCGCTTCGGGCGCGGTCACCAAAGAGCAGCAGGACAACCTGGTCAAGATGCTCGAGTCACCAGCAGTCAAGCAGTACATCAACGATTACCAGTTCGAGTCGCAAGCCGATGCGTTCAAGCACTTCAAGGAACAGTTCTCCAACTCTCCGATTGTTGATTCGGTCACCCAGGACCAGCTTCCTTCGTCCTTCCGGATCAACATGAAGGATCCCCAGAAGTACCAGATCATCAGCGAGACCTTCTCCTCCCAAGCCGGCGTGGAGACCGTGAGCGATCAGCGCCAGGTCCTTGAACGGATCTTCGAGTGGATGAACGGTGCCTCCGTGGCGGCAATGGTGGTCGCGGGAGTCATGATCTTCTGTGCAGTCCTGCTCATCACCACAACCATCAGATTGTCCGCATTCAGCAGGCGACGCGAGACAGGCATCATGCGCCTCGTGGGAGCATCGAAGACCGTCATCCAACTGCCGTTCATCCTCGAAGGCGTCATCGCCGCCGTCGTGGGTGCAGTCCTGGCTTCCGGAACGCTGTGGTTGGTGGCCCAATTCTGGCTCAACGGGGACTTGTCGCAGCAGTTCCTGAATACTCCGTTTATATCCTCGACCCAGGTACTCGTGATTGCGCCTGTCCTGATAGCGTTGGGCGGCGGCCTGGCTGGGATTTCCTCCCTCCTGACCCTCCGCCGATATCTCAAGGTGTAGCCATGAAAAGCACTGATCCCGAGCGAACAGGACAGCCGATGCCCCGGAAGTACCAGGCTGCCCTGCAGCTGCGCATGGCGAGCGGCCGCGCCAAGGTTGCCGGCTCGGTGCTTGCCATCGCGCTGGTTGCGAGCCTTGCAACTGCCCCCATGGCACAGGCGGACGACCTCGACGACCAGCAAGCGGCCCTCAACGCCGAATCGGCGCGCGTGCAGCAGTCGCTGGAATTCGTTGATGCCAACATCGCCAAGGCAGCCGGCGACCTCGTGGTCTACCAAGGTCAGCTTCCGGGAGCGCAACAGGCACTGCTCGATGCCCAGGGCAGGGTCGCCAGCGCGGTGAAGGACGCTGATGCCCTGGCTGCCCGCGTTGACCTGGCGCAGCAGAGCAAAGCCCAGATCACCCAGCAGTTGGAAAACGACAAGCAAAAGATCACTGAGACCAAGAAGCTCATCGGCCAAATCGCGGCTCAGGCTTATAAATCCGGTGGTGTTCCGACGAACGTTGCCTTGCTGTTCGGATCGAACGACGGCGGCAACCTCACGGAATCCATGGACCTCGCCAACCAGGCGATGCGCAGCCAGAACGCCACGATGACGAAGTTGACGCAGCAGAGCGCCACGAACGTGAACTCGCAGGCCCGGCTCGCCGCCGTCGAACAGGAAATCCGCGATCTGAAGGCGAAAGCGGACGCCGCACTGGAGCGGGAAAAAGCCGCCCGCGATGACGCCGCAGCCAAGAAGGCGCAGGTGGACAAGCTCATTTCCGATACCACCCGCCTCAACAGCCAGCTTCAGGCGGCCAAACCAGGTATCCAGGCCCAGCTTCAACAAGTGAAGGCGAACCAGGATGCCGTCGCGGCGGAAATTTCCGAGCGGGACCGCAAGCTCCGTGAAGCCTGGTTGGCTGAACAACAGCGAATCGCCGCGGCCGCTGCGGCAGCCGCGCAGGCGCAAAACCAGGCACCCCCGCAACCTTTTGTCCCACCAGCGAGCAACCCGCGCTCCAACTTCGGCTTGATCCACCCGGTACCTGCGAACATCCCGATCACCTCAGGCTTCGGTTGGCGTGCGACGCCGCCAGGAACCATCGATTTCTACGGCCAGGGCGGTTACATGCACACTGGCATCGACTTCGGTGCCCCTTGTGGAACGCCCGTGTATGCAGCGGCTGCCGGCACCGTATTTTCCGCCGGTTGGGGCAACGACGGCGGTGGCAACCGTGTCAAAATATCGCACGGAGTCATCAACGGAGATTCCCTGACCACGGTCTACTACCACAACACGAGCGTGGTGGTTTCTTCCGGACAGCAGGTGAGTCAGGGCCAGCTCATCGCATATTCGGGTACCACGGGTAACTCCACTGGTTGCCACGTGCACTTTGAAACCTGGGTGAACGGGCAGGCTGTTGACCCGATGAACCTTCTGTAGCCCGCAGGACAGTGTTCTACTGGCGTAGACTAGTGTGATTCTTCGACAACCAAGGAGTTCTACCGTGCCCAAGGAAAGTGGCCGTAAGGTAGTGGCCACCAATCGCAAGGCTCGGCATGACTACCACATATTGGATACCTATGAGGCTGGCATTGCCCTTATGGGAACCGAAGTAAAGTCCCTGCGTGAAGGCCACGCCTCGATGGTCGATGGCTTCTGCACGTTCTACAACGACGAGTTGTGGATGGAGGGCATCCATATCCCCGAGTACAACCAGGGGAGCTGGACCAACCACGCCGCGCGCCGCCGTCGGAAGTTGTTGCTTCACCGCGAGGAACTCAACAAAATCTCAGGCAAGATCCGCGAGACGGGGCTGACGGTAGTGCCGCTCCAGCTGTACTTCCTGGACGGACGAGCCAAGGTGGAGATCGCCTTGGCTCGAGGCAAGAAGGATTACGACAAGCGGCAGACCTTGCGCGAGCAGCAGGACAAGCGCGAATCGCTGCGTGAACTGCGCGAACGCAACCGCCGCTAAGGTGCGTCGTCAAGGACGTCCGCAGCCAAGCGTGTTCCGGAATGTTTGGGTGCTGCGATGCGTTATGATGATTAACCCGGCAGGTTTTTAGGGTGATCGTTTTCGGGCGACCATCGTGCTGCGGGGATTGATAACAAAATACGGGGATGATCGGTTTCGACGATGTTAGTCGCGACAGGTGAAGCGGGCCGAGGATGCAGAATTATCTCGTAAACGCTGTCTGCAAACCAATAAGTGCCAATTCTAAGCGCACTGACTTCGCTCTTGCTGCCTAAGCAGTAAGACAGTCCGTCAGCCCGAGGTTGCTATTGCCCCGGATCCTGGCGTCATTTAGATAGCCACTGCTGCTTGCCTTCGTCATCGAGGCGAGCGGGACTCTTAGATGACTGGGCCCGGATCAGCTACTTGTTCGTACGATAGCTGGGGCCGAGAAAGTCCGACGCGAACTGCGCCCGGAGAAGCCCTGACAACACGACATCGGACGGGGGTTCAATTCCCCCCATCTCCACTTTTGTGATGAGTCGAGACATCCTTAACGGATGGCTCGGCTCATCGGGAACACCCCGGTCTTCGGACCGGGGTGTTTTTCTTTGTCCGGGTGGGCAACCGCGGGCGGGGTCAGTGGTTCGGACTCCGTGCTGCCGGCTCGCCGTCCGCACTGTCGACGCCGTCAGGAGGGTTCCCAGGTTCCCCCTCGCGGTGTTTGGCCACGGGTTTGCGGTCAACCAGCCTTCTTCGCTGGTGTCCAAAGACCATCACAACGGCTACCAGTGCGGCTCCGACAAGGACCATCACGACCCATATCCATTGTTGCCCGTCCACGTTCGCCCCAATCTCAGCCCGTCGGCTGGGTCCTGCGTTGTGCTACGAAAGGCCCTCGTTCCGTCGGCCTAGGCTCGGAGGACAGGACCGGTAAGGAGTCAGTCTTTCTCCTGGTGGTTTGCGTAGGCGATGCACCGATCCCGGTTTTCGGAAGGTGGGTTGTCCATTGAGCAAGGCTCCCTGCATATTTTTTCGCTGCGGCCCCTCGCCGGTCTGGGCCCAGTCGTGGCCATCCGCCCATCCGTTTTGGCATGAACGCTGTCCGACACGATAGGACTGCGGGCGGTTGCTTTCTTGAGTACCCCCTACTTGTTTTCGGGGACCCCTACGCAAGGATTGCGCCTGTCCCTCGACCGTGATTGTTAACCAGTGGGCGGCGCTAGTCGATCAAAAAGATCCGCACGACCACCTGATCCGGATGGCGTTCGCCGGTTCCGACAGCCAGCCGGTTGTTGAGGTAGGCGAGTCCGGGCGCAGAACTGGTCAGACGCGGCCAGCAGCGAAAGTAGATGCGGTCCGCCGCGACATCTTCGCCGCGGTTCAGCCGTTCGATGTCCTCTGCCGTACCGTGGCGTAGCGCCGTGTTGTGGACGTAGATGCGTTGTCCCGCATCTGTTTCGAGGGCATATCGGGCATCCAGTTCCGTCAGCTCCTGGCTGCGCAGTATCTGGTAGTCGGCGCCGCCGGGGAGGACCTTGCCTGTGACATGGGGGCCGTCGAAAGTGCCTCCGGTGATTGGCACTATCCGGCGGTGCCCCTCCGGTGTCGTCCCGACGTCGACCGGCAGCCCGACGTCGACGGCCACTTCGGCGAAGAAGGACAGTCCCGGCGCCGCCGTCCGGCCGGTGTTCATAGGACGCCAGCGGTCAGGCGGCTCGGGTGCAGCTCGCCGAAGCGGATGCTTTGCCGGGCAACGACTGAGTGGTCGGAGTCGTAGGCGCGCTTGCCGGTGTTAAGGTTCCTGTCCCAGCGCGGGTGGCAACTGGAAGTCACTTGCACACGGAGCCGTTCGCCGGGCGCGAAGGTATATGCCGTCTGCCAGAGGCTCACGGTGTATTCATGGACGCTGCCGGGTTCGACCAGTGAAGGCTGGTGGCCGGGAGAGTACCGTCCGGTGCCCGCGTAGCTATCCCGCCAGGAGGCGCGGACGATCCCGTCTGCCAACGACAAGGATGTTCCGTCGGGCGCTACGCGGCAAAGACGAATGACGAAATCCGTGTCCACGGCGGAAGTCGAGGCGAAGAAGCTTGCGCGCACTTCCCCGAACAGTGTCAGGGACTCGGTGAAGGCTTCGCTGGTGAACACGAGCACGTCTTCCCGCTCCTCAACGGCTTCCTGCCGGGCCGGTCCTGCGGGGAAGGTGCCGTGGATCATCGTGGCTCCTCCCACCGTGGGCACTGGGTCCAGGGGATCGTAGTCGAATTCGGCAATGCCGTCCGCTTCGGGTTCGTGGGAGAGGGATCCGTCCCGTCCGAAATACCAGGACCGTTCGCCGGTTGGAACCGGGAGTTCTTCGAAGCCGCGCCACTGGTTCTCACCCATGAAGTAGAGCAACACCGGGGGAACGCGGCGCAGGCGTTCCGGGTGGTTCTTGAGGACGGCGTCGAACCAGTCGGTGTGGATCCGCGACAAATCCCCCAGGCCGTTCATCATCCCTGACGCCGCAGCGATCCCGAAGTTGATGTCCGGATAGGCGCCAGTGAAGTTCGTGTGGGTCCAGGGGCCGACGATCAGGCGAGGCACGGGGGAGCCCTGGGCCCTGCTCAAGTCGAGCTGCTTTTCGTACTGTTCGAAGGTGTTGGGCGCGAAGATGTCGAACCAGCCCCCGATGTGCAGGGTCGGCAGCGGGACCGCTTGTGCTGATGCAGCATCCCACAGTTTGGTGAAGCGGCTGCCCGGATCTTCACCCGCGGAGGGCAGCACATGGGAATTCATGAAAATTCCGAGTTTCGGGGAGAGCCTGCGCAACGGAAGGGTATCGAAGAGCGATCCGTCGGCGAAGCCGCGGTCAAGGTCGAGCCAGGACCCGAGCTCCTTTTCCCTGCGCTCGGGGTCGTCGTGGAACTCGCGCATCAGTTCGTTCACGGAGATTGAGGCGTGGCCCCAGCCGAGCCGGCTGCCGAGTTCGTGGGCTCCACCCCGGTAGAGCGCGCCGTTGTTGGCATTCCCGCCTGCTGAAATGCCGAGGGCGAGGGCACAAAGGGCGGGCGGCGACAAAGATGCGGCCCGCCATTGTGTCTCGGCGAAATAGGATCGACCCCACATCGCGACGCTGCCGTCGGACCAGGGCAGCCCGGCGGCCCAGGCAACGGTGTCGGCGCCGTCGGAGGCTTCGTGGACGGACGGGGTGAACACGCCGTCCGAGCCGAACCGGCCGCGGCAGTCCTGGAGAATCACTCCATAGCCTGCGGCCGCTACGGTTGCGGGGTTGAAATAGGCGGAATTTACCGAGAGGTCCCTGCCATAGGGAGTCCTGGTGAGCAGGACCGGAAACCGTCCGCCGCCGTCGTCCGCAGGGCGATAGACGGTTGACCGCAGGACGGTGCCATCGGTCATATGGGTTTCGACGTCGGTCTCAATGAGTACGGGGAGCGGGCTCACGTGGGCGGTCCTTTAGCTTGGGGGAGTTCGGTCCGCGGAGAAGGCACGAAGCCGCGCCTCCTCCGCGGAAGCCTAAGACGGGCTGGAGGTCTTCGTGCCCAGGGCTTCAGTCGGTACTTTGTAGGTCTCTTTGACCCAGATGGCTGTCACTGCGGCGGAAACAAGGCAGCAACCCGCGGTGAAGGCCGCGACGGGCACCCACCCGGTGGGGCCCGGCTGTACGATTGCCGCTGCGATGGTCGGCGCGAACCCGGTGACAATCAACCCGAGCTGCGAGGCTGTGGCGGCCCCCGTGTAGCGGATACGGGTTTCGAACATCTCCGCTGTCATGGAGGGGCCGAGTGGATTGACCAGGCCATAGCCGACCGTCATGAACATGATGGCCGTGACGAAGATCAGCAGGATCGAGCCGGCGCTGATGGACCAGAAGAATGCGAAGGCCGAAGCGGCACAGATGATGTTGCCGGCAATGAATACGGGCTTGCGACCGATTCTGTCGGCCAGGACGCCCGCGTATGGCTGGACGACAATCGCGAGGGCCGCGGTCACGATGGTGACGGTGAGCATGACGGCGGCGGGGATCCCGAACTTTCCGGAGTAGGCAAGGGCGAAGGCGGCGAAGACCGAGGACACGACGCTCCACAGTCCAAAGAAGATGACCTTGATGATGGTGGTCCAGTGGTCCCGCAGGACGACTTTCAGCGGCAGTTCCGTGGAGCCATCGGATTCCTTTGCCGATTCGAACACCTCGGACTCGGGAAGGCGAAGCCGGATGTACAGGCCCACCGCCACGACAATGATGCTCGCGAGGAACGGCAAGCGCCAGCCCCAGCTCAGCAGTTCGGCCTGTGGAAGGAGGGACACCGCGAGGAACGCCAGGGAGGCGAGCATGATTCCGGCGACGGCTCCGGTGTTGACCCAGCTCCCATAGAACGCCCTCTTGTTGCTGGGGGCGTGCTCCAACGTCATGGTGACCGCGCCCACCGATTCTCCGGCGGCGGAAGCGCCCTGCAGGGCGCGAAGCAGGACCAGGAGAACAGGGGCTGCGGCGCCGATCGCTGCAGTGGGCGGCAGGCACCCGATGAGGAAGGTGGCAACCCCCATCATGACCAAGGTGAGAACCAGCATCTGGCGCCGGCCAATGCGGTCACCGAAATGTCCGATGACACTCGCGGCCAGCGGGCGGACGAAATATCCGACTCCAATGGTCGCCATGGAAAGAAGGGTGCCCAGTGCCGGGTCGATTCCGGGGAAGAAGAGCTTGTTGAAGATCAGGGCCGACGCCGAGCCGTAGATGAAGAAATCGTAGTACTCGAGCGTGCTGCCGATGAAGCTGGCGGCGGCAGCGCGGCGGGCATGTCCGGTGCCGGCGTGGCTGGGTGAAGGGGCGATGTCAGCGGACGGCGTCAGTGCCGTCGGCGGAACGGTGGGACCAGCGGTCATTGCGGATCTCCTCAGTGTGAATGGGGCTTGGGGCTCGCAGTGCGGCAGGGACTGAGTTCCGCTGAGAATTGTGGTCTGCATCACTCGTAGAAAAATGGTATGCGACTTCTTCCACGTCCGTCAACACAAGTGCATAATAAATTAATTGCGGCGGGAGGACTGACAGAATGGGTGGGTGACACCAGCTGCTTCCTCCGCTCCGGGGTTGGTCCCAGATGCCCCTGTGGACTTTCCGCGCCCCTTGAAGGGTTCCTCCACCCAGCACCTGATCACCACGATGCTGGGCGATTTCTGGCAAAACACGGACGAGTGGATTCCCGCAAAGCTGATCGCTGCCCTGGCAGCACCGCTTGGCGTGTCGCCGTCGGCCTGCGCGACGGGCCTCAGCCGCTTGGCGAGCAGGGGTGTTTTGGAGCAGTCCAGCGCTGGAAGGACCTCGCGGTACCGGTTCACCCACCGCGCCCGGGTGCGGCTGCGGATCGGATTCGAGCAAGTGCGCTTGTTCGGCAGCCAAAGCAACGCTTGGGACGGGTCCTGGACCGTGATCGCTTTTTCTGTCCCCGAGTCCTCCAGGGAAATCCGGGACATGTTCCGCTCCCGGCTTCGATGGCGGGGATTCGCCCCTCTTTACGGCGCACTGTGGGTATCGCCGCGCGACCATGCCGAGGAGCTGGAAGAAAACTGCGCGTCTTTTGGCGTCGAGGACTACGTCATCTTCCGGACGGCGGATCGGAGCCTGCGCGGAAAAAGCCTGATCGCGGCGTGGTCGCCTGAGGAGCTGGCTGAGCAGTATGCGCCGTTCATCGAGAGCTACAGTCCGTGGGTGGAGAAGGCGAATTCCGGCCTTGTCACCGCCGCAGAGGCCTTCCGCGTCCGCACGATGGCCATGGACGCCTGGCGCGCCTTTCCCTGGAACGACCCCGATCTGCCCGCAGAGCTCCTCCCCGAGAAATGGCCGTTGGCCGAAGCCCGCAAGGTCTTCGTGCAGGTATACGACGGCCTGGCTGCTTCGGCACTGGCCCACGCGGACGCGATCGTTGCCGACGCCGCACCGTCCCTCGGTGGGTCTGCGTCATGCCTCCCTATCGAGACCGGACGCTGACCAAGCACCGCGGATACGGCACGCAGCGTGCCAACCGTCCCCTCAGGAAACGGTGCTTCGGCGAAGCTCGCTCTTGCGGATCTTTCCACTGGCCGTCCGCGGCATGTCGTCCACGAACACCACAGTCTTCGGGATTTTGTAGCGGGCCAGCCTGCCGGCCAAGTGTGCCCTGAGTTCGTCCTCGGTCAAAGTGGCGCCTTCGCGGAGCACCACCACGGCGCGTGGTACCTCTCCCCACTTCTCATCCGGCACGCCGATGACTGCCACGCTCCCTACGGCGTCGAGTTCACTGATCGCTTGTTCCACCTCGGCAGGGTAGATGTTCTCGCCGCCCGAAATGATCATGTCCTTGAGCCTGTCCGAGACGAAGACGAATCCGTCTGCGTCCTTGTAACCCATGTCTCCGGACTTGAACCAGCCGCCGTCTGCATAAGATTCGGCAGTGGCGTCGGGCCGATTCCAGTATTGGTGGATGACGTTGGGGCCTTTGATCTGGATTTCGCCCACCGTGCCCTGCTCAGCAAGGCCTCCGGCGACGTCGGCGATCCGGACGTCGCTGAAAAAGTGCGGGAGCCCGGAAGATCCCGCTTTGTCGCGGGACCTGGCGGCGGGCAGCGTGGTGGCGCCCGGCGCCGTCTCGGTCATTCCGTAGCCGTTGGAGAAGTGCAGTCCGCGCGCCTCGTACGCCTCCAGGACGCGCATCGGAACTGCCGATCCGCCGCAGGTCAGCTTGTTGAGGGATCCTAGGTCCGACGTCGGCCAGGCCGGGTGCTCGCAGAGCATCTGGTAGGTGGTGGGCACCCCGCTGATGGTGGTGGCCCTGTGCTGCTCGATGAGCTCCAGGGTGCGTCGGGGGTCGAACCTGGACTCGAGAACCACGGTCCCGCCCTTGAGCAGCGTAGGCAACACCCCCATGTCGAGCGAGGCGACGTGGAACATCGGCGAGATCATGAGGGCTACGTCGGTGGAGGAGAAATCAAAGTCGACAATCACGTTGATGCAATTCCAAGTGATGTTGCCGTGGGTCAGGAGCGCTCCTTTGGGGCGTCCCGTCGTTCCGGACGTGTAGAGGATCATGGCCCCGTCATCGAGTCCGACTTCCTCGTCCAGATGCCGGGCCGCTCCGGAGGCGACGACGTCCTCATAGTCTTCCGCCGCCGTCGGGGTTTCGCTACCGGAAGCCGCGCTACTCTCGCCCGGGAGGGAATCGCCGACGACGATCCGCCGGCTCACGCGGGTGCCTTCCGCGCCGCCGGCCGCAAGGCCGTTGAGGCCCGCCGAGTGGATCAGCGCAACGGCACCGCAGTCCGCAAGCTGGAAGTTGATCTCCGGCGGGGCCAACCGTGTGTTGAGGGGTACGAAGATCGCCCCGAGCTGCCCACAGGCAAAAAGCGTTTCCAGGAAAGCCGGATGGTTGTCACCGAGATACGCCACCCTGTCGCCCTTGGCAACGCCTCCGGCCTTGAGGGCGTTGGCCAGCCTGTCGGACCGTTCCGCAAATTCCGCGTAGCTGAGTTGGCGGTCTCCGGAGATCAACGCGATCTTGCTTCCGGACTTCGGGCGGCGACGCTGCAGCCACGAACCGATGCCAAAATTCTCCATGTCGGTCCTTTCTTCTTTCCAAGCTAGACCCTTCCCGGGCTCAAGGCCGGACGGTCTGCAAATCGTTGTTCTTCGGTTCCCTGGTCAACAGGATGAAGATGATGGAGACGACGGACATCGCGGCAAGGTAGAAGACCACCGAGCCGGTGTCCTGGCCGGAGTCCTTGAAGATCTGGGCCACGATCCCAGGAGTGAAGCCCGCACCGAGGAGCGTCGCGAGCTGGTAACCCAGTGAGGCTCCGGTGTAGCGGGACGTGGTGCCGAACTGCTCGGACACGAATGCCGCCAGCGGCCCGAAGAGGGTTGAGTGGATCATCAAGCCGATGGTGAAGGCGACGAAGACCAAGAGGATGTTGTTCGAGGACAGCAACTGGAACATCGGAATCAGATAGGCGATGAAGAGCACGAGCCCGCCGATCATGACGGGCCTCCGGCCCAACTTGTCGGACAGCCTGCCGCCTAGGATCACGAAGGCGATGGAGATGAAGGAAGCAGCGGCGAAGGCGTACAGCACGCCCTGGCGGTCGGCGCCCTTGGAGACGGCGAAGGTGACCGCGAACGTTGCCAGCACCACTTGGAGGGCGAAGCCGGCAGCCCCGGCGAGCATGGTGAAGATCAAGGTCTTGGGCCGGCGCAGCACCTGGAGGAGCGGGATAACGGCCTTCCCGGCACTGTTGTTCCCGGCGGGGCCGGAGTCCGCGTTCCGGGCCGCCCTTTCCTGTTCGATGGCAGCTTTGAAAATGGGGCTCTCCGAAACCTTGAGCCGGACGAACATGCCCACTGCAAGCAAGACAAACGAGAGCAGGAAGGGAACGCGCCAGCCCCAGGCAAGGAACTGGGAGTTTGGCAGGGCCGAGAAGGCGCCCATGATCAGTGTGCCCAGCACGGCGCCCGACGGCGCGCCCGCATTCACGAACGAGGCAGCGAAGCCGCGTTTCCCCGATTCGGAATGCTCCAACGCCATCAAGGCGGCTCCGCCCCACTCGCCACCCACCGCGATGCCCTGGAAGACCCGGAGCACAACAAGCATCACGGCGCCCCACGGACCGGCCACGGAGGCGCCCGGGACCAGGCCGATCAGCGCGGACGCCAAGCCCATGACCAACATGGAGACGATGAGCATCCCCTTGCGGCCCAGCTTGTCGCCGAAGTGCCCGAAGATGACGCCACCCAGCGGGCGCGCCACGTATCCTGCGGCGAAGGTTCCGTAGGCGGCCACGACGCCCACCCAATCATCCATTCCCGAGAAGAAGACTTTGGGGAAGACCACGGCCGCGGCTGTGGCATACAGCAGGAAGTCGTAGTACTCGATGGTGCTGCCGAGGTAGCTGGAAGCAATGACAGTGCGGGCTTCCTTGCGCTTGGTGGCCACGTCCATGGATTGAAGCTGCGATATTTGGGACATCGTTGTTCCTTAAAGCAGGGGTGGGGGAGGGCGGGGTGTAGCGGCTATTTGTAGAAGCGGGCGAGGAATTCGGCCACGACCGCGGGGCGTTCCTGGCCTTCGATTTCGATGGTGTTGGCGACCTTGATCTGGGCGCCGCCCTTGACCTCGGTGACTTCGGCGATGGTGGCTTGCATGCGGATACGCGCGCCAACCTTGACCGGGGAAGTGAAGCGGACTTTGTCCAGGCCGTAGTTCACTTTCGTGGTGACGCCTTCGACGTCGAACAGCTCGCCCCAGAACGGGATGATGAGCGAGAGCGTGAGGAACCCGTGGGCGATCGGGGCGCCGAACGGGCCGTCCTTGGCGCGTTCCGGATCGACGTGGATCCATTGGTCATCCCCGGTGGCGTCTGCGAACTTGTTGATCTGTTCCTGGGTGATCTCGCGGTATTCGGTGGCGCCGAGATCGGTTCCGGCGAGGGTGAGCAGTTTGTCGAAGTCGACGACGAGATTGGGCATTGTTGCCTCCTGTGATGGTTTTGGACTGTGGCGGGCTAGCGTGCGAATGCGCTCGCGCCCGTAAGTGCGCGCCCGACGATCAGGGCGTTGATTTCGTGCGTTCCTTCGTAGGAATAGACGGCTTCGGCGTCGGCGTGGAACCGGGCAACATCACTCTCGAGAGTGATTCCATTGCCGCCCGCCAACTCACGGGCCAGGGCGACTGTTTCCCGCATTGCCAGGCAGCTTTGCATCTTGGCGAGCGCGGAATCCTGGTCGCGGTAGATCCCGCGGGCCTGCTGTTCGGTCAGCCTGACCACGAGGGACAAGCTTGCGGTGAGGTTGCCAAGCATGCGGGCCAGCTTCTCCTGCACCAATTGAAAGGAACCCAGCGGGCGGCCGAACTGTTGGCGCTCGCGGACGTAGCGGAGGGCTGCGTCGAAGGCGCCTGCCTGGATGCCGGTGGCGATCCAGGCGACGTCGGAGCGCATGGCCCGGAGCATCGCCGCCACGTCCTTGAAGGAGTCCACCTTGTGCAGGCGCATGGATTCAGGGACCCGCACGCCGTCGAGCGTGATGTGGGCGTTCTGCATCATCCGCAAGGAAGTCTTCCGGTGGATCTTCTCCAAGGTCACCCCGGCCGCCTGGCGGTCCACGAGGAAGGCCTTGACCTGTCCGTCCGCGATGTCGCGGGCGAAAACGCACAGCACGTCCGCGGTTGAGGCGCCCCCGATCCACCGCTTGGCGCCGTCCAGGACCCAGGTTCCACCGTCGTGGTCTGCTTCAAAGCGTGCCGTAGTAGAGAGACCGCCGGCGATGTCCGAGCCGTGCTCGGGTTCGGTCAGGGAGAACACGCCTTTCAGCGAGAAATCGATCACACGCGGCATCCACTCGCGCTGCTGTTCCTCGGAAGCACCGACGCGGATCGCGGTGCGGAAGAGGCCGGCTTGCGCCGTGTACCAGGTGGCCAGCGAAGCGTCCGTGCGGGCGAGTTCGAAGATCCTGAAGCCTTGGTAGATGCCCCGGGCGGGACCGTGAACAGTCAGTTCCGCCGGTTCCATCAGGTCCAGGTCGATGAGTGGCCGGGCCAACTGTGCAGGGAACTCGCCGCGCTCCCAGTAGTCGGCCAACAATGGTTTCGCTTCACCGTCCAGGAAGTCGCGCAAGCGGCCCAGGACCCGGCGCTCGTCCTCGGTGAGGAGGGACTCGGCGTCGTAATAGTCGCAGACGCCGTAGAGGCGCTCCTCCGCCGTTGTCTCCACGCCGATCTCCAGGCTCATCTCAGCCGTCCAATCCGAGCAGGCGCACCGCGTTGTCCTTGAGGATCTTGGGCCGGACTTCGTCCTTGAGCGGGAGGTCGGCGAAGGCGCTTAGCCATTTCTGCGGGGTGATGAGCGGGAAGTCCGTGCCGAAGAGGACCTTGTCCTGCAGCACCGAATTGGACATGCGAACCAATGATTCCGGGAAGTACTTGGGGGACCATCCGGAGAGGTCGATGAACACGTTGGATTTGTGGGTGGCGATGGAGTTGGCCTCGTCCTGCCAGGGCACCGAGGGGTGGGCCATGATGATCTGCAGGCCGGGGAAGTCAGCGGCCACGGCGTCGAGCAGGAGCGGGTTGGAGTAGGCCAGCTTGATGCCGTAGCCGCCGGGAAGGCCGGCGCCCATGCCGTTTTGCCCGGTGTGGAAGATGGCCGGGAGCCCCAGTTCCTGCAGGGTCTCCCAGAGCGGGTAGAACTGTTCGTTCGAGGGGTCGAAGCCCTGCAGGCTCGGGTGGAATTTGAAGCCGCGGGCGCCTAGGTCGATGGCTTGGTGTTTGGCGCCCTGGATCGCTTCGGTGCCGGTGCGCGGATCCACGCTGCCGAACGGGATCAGCACGTCGTTGTTCCTGGCGGCTCCCGCGATCAGCTCGGGGATGCTGTTGGGCTCGTGCTTGAGTTGCGTGCGGGCGTCCACAGTGAACACGACGGCGGCCATGTTCAGTTCGCGGTAGGCCTCGGCGATCCGGTCCAGTGAGGGCGTGCGGTCCTCGGCCTTGAAGTACTTTGCTGAAGCCTCCGTCAGGGCCGGTGGCAGGGATTCGTGGCCGCGGCCGTCCACTTCGAGGTGGACGTGCATGTCGATCGCGCCAAGCTTTGAGGCGTCGATGCCCAGCTCGTAACGCCGTGCGGCCATGTCAGCGGACCTCGGCGGCTTCGGGCTGCAGTTCCTCGGGCAACGGCAGGAATTCCTCGCCGAGGCTTTGCAGCTTGTCGCCGAACAAGGGGCCGAAGTTTTCCAGAAGGTCCTGGTAGCCCCAGCCGCCCTCGCGGTACTCGGTGACGGCTGCTTCGGGGTGGGTCCAGAGCTGCAGGCGGTCTCCGCCGGCGCCGATGGCCTGTCCGGTAATGCCGGCCGCTTCGTCGGAGGCGAGGAAGGCAATGAGCCCGGAGACGTCGTCGGCCGTTCCAAAGCCGAGATCGTGGCGGAAGAAGTACGGCATGGCCTCGCCGCGCTCGTCCGCCTCCACAGCTTTCCGGAAGTACGGGATGGTCTTGGTCATCGCCGTAGCGGCTACCGGGATGACGGCGTTGGCAGTGACGCCCGCCTTCTTCATTTCCAGCGCCCACGTCCGGACCATGCCCACGATTCCGGCCTTGGCTGCGGCGTAGTTTGTTTGCCCGAAGTTGCCGCGCTGCCCGGTCGGGGAGCCGATGGCGATGATGCGGCCGGCGACGCCGTTTTCCTTGAAGTAGCCGAATGCCTCGCGGGCGCACGTGAAGGTGCCGCGGAGGTGGACGTTGATGACCAGGTCGAAGTCCTCGTCCGTCATCTTCAGCAGGCTCTTGTCCCGCAGGATCCCGGCATTGGTGACCAGGATATCCAGGCGGCCAAATTCCCTGACAGCCGCTTCCACCAACTGCTTCGCTACTTCGGTGCTGCCGACGGGAGCGACGACGGCGACGGCCCGGCCGCCGTCGGCTTCGATGGTCCGGACCGCTTCGCCGGCGACCTCGGCGTCGACGTCGTTGATGACCACCGCCGCGCCCTGACGGGCGAGTTCCCGCGCGTAAGCAAGCCCCAGTCCCCGGCCGCTTCCGGTGACAATCGCTACTTTCCCTGACAGGCTCATCGCTGCTCCTTTGCTCGATCCCCGTGCATCCAAGCCCTCGGCGTGGGATGCTGTTCTGTATCCATGAAAATACGTATAGTTGAAAATGTCAACGATTGATTTTGAAGATTATTGGAGTTTGTTATGACGATCGAGGCGCAGGACGAGCAACAGGCTGCCCCGAAGGACCGGCTGGTCGCCGCTCCGATCAGCCAGGACGTGGGTTTCCTGCTGGCAAAGCTCCATGCCGGCGGCTCGGTCCTGAACAACCGGGCGCTTGCCGAGTTCGACCTCAAGGAGAGGTCTTACTCGGTCCTGATCCTTGCCAACAGCGGCCTGGAGCCCACCCAGCGGGAATTGGCGGACTTCCTCAGCCTCGACCCCAGCCAGATCGTCGCCTTGGTGGACGAGCTTGAAAAGCGGAAGCTCGTGACCAGGGCACCAGGCAAGCAGGACCGCCGGGCCAAGACGGTGACTGCAACGTCGAAGGGGAGCCAGCTGCTAGGCCAAGCAGCCATCGCGGCCCGCCGCGCAGAGGCCGAAGTGCTGGCGGCGTTGGACGACGGGGAAGCCGCCCAACTCAAGGCGCTGCTGCGAAAAGCGTTGTGGGGTTAAGCGTCGTGGAGTTGGTTTCCCAATCATCAGTGGCGTGGCAGAGTTCACCCACGGCGTAGGGCCGAACGGACTAACCGAAGCAGTGTATTCGTTGATATAGACACCACCGGTTACAGGAGGTGCACGATGAGTACGTTGCCGGAACAAGTTTTTCCCGAGGACATTCCTGACGCCCCGTCGGATGACGAAGCCTTGGACGCCTACTCGCGGACAGTGATGCACGTAGCAGAGACGGTCACGCCGCATGTTGCAGCATTGGAGATGAGAAGCGCACGCAGGAACGGCCAAGTCAGCATCGGAAGCGGGTCCGCCGTCGTGTTCACGGGCGACGGCTATTTGCTGACCAACGCCCATGTGGTTTCGGGCCTGCGCTCCGGGCGGGCAATCTTCGCCGACGGAACCCATACCGACGTCGAACTCGTCGGAGCGGATCCCTTGTCCGATCTCGCCATTGTCCGCGGGCACCACACGCCGCCGCCTGCCATCCTGGGCAACGCAGAGTCGCTCCACGTAGGGCAATTGGTGATCGCCGTCGGTAATCCGCTGGGGCTGGCCGGATCAGTGACGGCAGGCGTCGTCAGCGGACTCGGACGCTCCATCCCGGTCAGGTCCGGCCGGCACAGCAGGGTGATCGAGGATGTCATCCAGACCGACGCCGCGCTGAACCCGGGCAATTCCGGGGGAGCCCTGGCCGACACCAAGGGACGGATCGTGGGAATCAACACTGCAGTGGCCGGCTTGGGCCTCGGACTCGCAGTGCCGATCAACACCACCACTCAACGGATCATCGCCGCCCTGCTGAAGGACGGCCGGGTCCGGCGGGCATACCTTGGCTTGGTGAGCACACCTATTCCGTTGGACGCGAGTGCGGTAATCCGGACGGGCCAGAAGGAAGCGCTCCGCGTCGTGGAGGTCATCGCGGGATCTCCCGCGGAGCGGGCAGGAATGCTCGCGGGCGACCTGGTCCTGAGTGCGCAGTCGCGGGCAGTATCCAGTGCCGAGAGCCTGCAAAAGCTCTTGTTTTCGCAGGCCATCGGTGAGCCGTTCCTCCTGACGGTCCTGCGCGACGGAAAGATCCACGCGATTGTCGCAGTGCCCAGCGAAATGACCGACGCGGATTCATGAGGAAGCACCCCCACGGTGGAACCAGTCCGCTAAAAAGCCGGGGCCACAATGGCTCCGGCTTTTTTGCTACTTCTTCCTCATCCTCAAGTGGGCCACGGGATCGGCAGCGGCGTCGGATTCGTGCTTGGCACGCTTCACTGCCCGTTTCTCCTTGATGGACTTCATACTCTTCTTCGCCTCGTGCTGGTGCGGCGCTTTGTCAGGCATGTCATGCTCCCTAACTACGGATCTTCCGTGAAGATCCTGCAAAGAGGGTCCTGAAGGGCCCTCTCTTTGTAAGCTACGCCTGTTTCAGGCGAAATCAACCGGCCCCCAAACGCCCAGGTATTTAGGCTTCGGACGCCGGAACGTCAACGATACCCACGAACCGGGAGCCGATTCCCTCGTACTCGCTCCGGACCTCTCCGGGCAGGATTCCGGGAACCTCGCTGTTCCGGTGGTGGCCACAGAAGACGTAGGTGAACTCGGGCCACCACTTCTTGGGACGCGCGGCCTCGGTGTAGCCGCACACCACGCAGCTGAGGTGCACCCACACGGGACGCTTGCCGGTGCGGTTGGCGCGGGATTGGACGAGCCATGGCGGTGGATTGTCTTGCAGTTCCCTCAGCTCGGCTTGTGAAAGCCTGGAGGGGATGCCGTGGCGTTGGGCCATTTCCATCGGGATATCAAGGGCCAGTGCGGCGTCACGTCTGCTAATCACCATTCAACGATACGGGACTTTCGCCGTTGCAGAACTGCGGCAGAACCGCCGCAGGACCGGGCAGGAATCCGGACGGCGATGGACAAGCAGGCGTAGGCTGTGCTCATGACCGACGCAGCGGCCCTGCTGCCAAGCACTCCGCTCCAAAGGCGGGTCCTTGTTGTGGCTATTGTGGCTTCCTTCATCGCCATTTTGGATGGCTTCGTGGTGAACCTCGCGCTCCCCGCGATCGGCCGCGAACTGGGTGGCGGCCTCGTCATCCAGCAATGGGTGGTGGATGCCTACCTGTTGACCCTGGGCGCGCTGATCCTGGTGGCCGGATCCCTGTCCGACCACTTCGGCCGCGCCCGCATCCTGGAATGGGGACTCGCCGGCTTCACGCTTACCTCCGTCACGTGCGGCCTCGCCTGGAACGGCGAGGTGCTGGTGGTTTCGCGGGCTCTCCAGGGGATTGCCGGGGCCTTGCTCGTCCCGAGTTCGCTTGCCATGATCGTCACGTTCTTCTCCGGGCCCGCGCAGTCCAAGGCAATCGGCCAATGGTCCGGTTGGACCAGCGCGGCCGCCATCGTCGCTCCGCTGATCGGCGGCGCGTCGGTCGATCTGCTGTCCTGGCGCGTGATCTTCTTCATCAATGTGATTCCTGCCGTCGCAGTCTGGCCGATCCTCGCCGGGCTGCGGAAGTCCGATGCCGCCGTGGACAGGAGCAAGAAGATCGACTACCTCGGCGCGTTCCTGGCCATGGTGGGCCTGGGCGGTCCGGTCTACGCCTTCATCGAACAGGGGCGCATGGGCTGGAGCAACATGGTCGTCTGGATGCCGCTCGCCCTCGGGGCCGTGGGGTTGGCCCTCTTCCTGGTCCACGAAGCCAGGACTCCGGAACCGATGCTTCCCCTGCGGCTCTTCGGCATCCGCAATTTCGGCTGGGGAAACATCGCCACGCTCGCCATTTACGGCGCCCTGTCATTGGGCTTCTTCGCCGTAGGCATCTACTTGCAGCAAGTGGGAGGGATGAAAGCCACCACCGCGGGCATCGCGTTGCTTCCCGCGACTGTCCTCCTGATGCTCACGGCTTCATTCTTCGGGGGACTGGCGGGCAAGTACGGTCCGCGGTGGTTCATGACTGCCGGTCCGTTCATCTGCGGGGTAGGGTTCCTCATGACCTTGGCCGTCCAGGAGCCCTTGAACTACTGGACTCAGGTGTTGCCCGGGCAGATCGTCTTCGGGATCGGCCTCAGCACCTTGGTGGCGCCCCTCACCGCGGCCATCCTCGGCGCGGTACCGACTGAAGAGGCGGGGATCGGTTCCGCTGTGAACAATGCCGTTGCCCGGATCGCAGGCTTGATTTGCATCGCGTTTGCCGGGCTCATCATCGGTCCTGTCTTCAGCCGCCAAGGCCTCATGAATGCCGTGGTGGTCACCGCCTTGCTGTTCTTCCTCGGCGCGGTGGCATCCGCCGTCGGGATCCGGAATCCGGTGGTGGGCGCGGCGATAGTGGACTCGTCGCAAGGTCCAGCCCCCGACGACGGCGGGACGGCTGCCCAGCGCGCCTGAACAGTGCGCTCCAAGACGCTGTGACGGTTTCGTCAGCTTTCCGCGAGGACGCAGCCTTCGTGTTCGACGTCGGTGGCCACCCAGAGCGCGGAAGCGACCTCGTCCGCGAGATCGTAATCGCGGCTTCCCGGGCCCTTCCCGATCCGGACCACCAGCGCACCGCCGAACGGCTTGCGGCCAATGACCTCGATGCTGGCGTCGAGGTCGATTTCCTCGGCTGAAAGGTAGCGCAGCAGCTCAGGGTTTTCGTCGCTGATCCGGGTGATCTTGCCGGAATGGCCGTCGTCGAGCTCGATCATTCGGTGCGCGTGCGGCAGGCTCACCGAACCGTCCGCGGCGGGGATGGGGTCACCATGGGGATCGCGTCCCGGGTTGCCCAATTTGGCGGCCATGCGATCGATGAAGGTGTCCGAGACAGCGTGCTCGAGCATCTCGGCCTCGTCATGGACTTCATCCCAGCTGTAGCCCAACTCCCTCACCAGGTAGGTTTCGATCAGGCGGTGCCGGCGGACCATGCCCAGGGCAAGATGCATTCCTTGGGGGGTCAAAGTGATGGCGCTGTACGGCTGGTGGTCCACCAGGCCTTGGTCCTTGAGCTTGCGGACCATCTCCGAGACGGAGGAATTGGCGACGCCGAGCCGCTGCGCGAGCTGTGAGGACGTGATGGGTTTGTCCTGCCACTCCGTAAAGGAGTAGATGACCTTGACGTAGTCCTCGATGGAGGAGGAGGGCGCACTGGTCTTCACGGTTCCAAGCCTATCGTGAACCGGCGGAATCAGGCTTTGCGCGCCCGCCAGCTCTGCGTGAGATAGGGCAGGGGGATGACCTCGTCCTCGGCATGGTCCAGATGTTCGAAGAGATACCACCGGAGATTGCCCATGACCTTCGCACGGGTGGCATCGTTCGCCCTGAGATAATAGCTGCGCGACTTCACGAGTTCGAGGATGTCTGCCGGAGCCAAGGGATCCTCCCAGCGCGTGACGTGGGTTTCGAGGCCGGTGAACTCGGGGCCCACCACTGGCCGGAAGCCCGGTTTGTGGACATCGCCGGCATGCATGATGCGGGACAGGCGATGGACCCAGGGCACGGAAGTGTCCAATTGGTTCCAGATCAAGCCGATGACGCCGTGGGGTCGAAGGATCCGGGCGATCTCAGTGCTCGCGGCGAGCGGATCGCACCAGTGCCAGGCTTGGGCAACGCTGACGACGTCGAATGCTGAGTCCGCCAGCCCGGTTGCCTCTGCCGTGCCCTCCAGGGCGATCACCTGTGGATACGCTTTGCGCAGTTGGGTGAGCATGTCCGTGGAGGGGTCCACTGCCGACACCGCCAGCCCCCGCTCGACGAGCAGCGAGGTGAACTTTCCGGTGCCGGCGCCGATGTCTGCCGCGTCCCGAGCCCCCTCCGGCAGCAGCCAGTCAGCTGAATCCGCCGGGTAGCCCGGCCGGACCCGCTCATAGTGTTCTCCGCCGTCCTGGAAACTCCGACCGAGTTCGAGTCGGCGTTCCTCATAAAGCTTGGGGCCGGCTGAGGTGCCTTTGGGTCGCGGGGCCACGCGGGGACTCCTTCGTAGGACAGGAAAAATACCCTACGAATCTATCGCAATCAGTCGGTGCTGCAGGGTGCGGCGCCTGCGGTCCCGGGAGTATTGGGAGCCCACTCCGGGTAGCTGCGGTGATCGTTCGCGGGCACCCAACGGCCGGCATCCACCACGTAGTCCCAGCCGAGGCCGTTGCTTTTGAGGGCCTGGATGCCCGCGATGAGCCGGGTGGCGTCTTCCAAACGCGACCCCACGCCGAAGCTGGCTCGCAGCGATCCGGAGGGAAGGCCAAGGCGCTTGAGCAGGGGGTGGGCGCAAAAGCGTCCGTCCCGCAGGCCGATGCCGTGCTCGGCCGCGAGATAGGCCGCGACGAGTCCGGCGTCGTAGCCCTGGAGCGAGAAGTTCACGACGCCGATCGTGTCCTGGGGATCCGTGTCGCTGAAGATCTGGTGCACGGTCACGCCGTCGATTTGCTTGAGGCCCTCGACCAGGTGCGAGCGGATGGCGGCCTCGTGGGCGTGCCATTCTTCGTGGTCGAGGCTGGCAATGACCTGTGTGGCCCGGGCCAGGGTGGCCGCGCCGAGCACGTTCGGAGAGCCCCCTTCGTGCCTTGCCGGCCCCGTGGCCCAGCTGACGGAATCAAGGCGTGCCTCGCGGACGGCGCCGCCTCCTGCCAGGTGCGGTGTGCCGGCGTCGAGCCAGTCGGGGCGGCCCACCAGGACGCCGGCACCGAACGGTGCATAGAGCTTGTGCCCCGAGAAGACCAGGTAGTCCACCTCCGCGGCGGCGATATCGATCCGGCGATGAGGGGCGAGTTGCGCCGCGTCCACCACGATCCGCGCCCCGAATTCGTGGGCCAAGGCTGCGAGGTCGTTGATGGGCAGGATCTCGCCGGTCACGTTCGACGCGCCGGTGACTGCCAGGAGGCTGACGCCACCCTGGGAGAGTGCCGTGCGGACAGCGGCAACAGTCTCGGACAATGTTCCGGCGGCAACGATGCTGCGATGGGGGACACCTTGCCATGGGAGCAGATTGGCGTGGTGCTCGATGTCCAGGTACAGGACTTCGCCGGTATGCCTTCCGTTCTCAACCGGCAAGCAACCCGCCAGCAGATTGAGGGAATCGGTGGTGTTGCGCGTGAAAATGACGGAATCGTCCGGCCTGCCGCCAACGAAGTCACGAACGATGTTGCGGGCGTTCTCGTAAACCGAGGTGCTGATTTGCGAGGCATAGCCGGCGCCGCGGTGGACGCTCGCATAGTACGGCAGGATTTCGTTGAGGTATGCGGAGACCACGGTCAGTGCAGGTGCGGAAGCGCCGTAGTCGAGGTTTGCGTAGCGGATCTGGCCGCCCTGGATCAAGGGTGCCTGCAGCTCCGCTCCGGTGACGGCAGCCAAAGGGCGCGATGCCGGAGTCCGGGAATCACCGTGCCGCTGCGCAGAATCATGGTGCTGCGAAAGAGCCGTGGAAGAAATTGTGGCTGTGCTCATGGGACCTCACTCAAGAGGGACCCCTGCGTGCAGGGGGTCCGCGCTTGCCGCATCCGTTCCGGACCGGCCCGGTCGTCACCCGGGGCACCCCGCCGCGATGGAGGGTTGCCGGCCAGCAAACCGGGGTTTCGCGCTGGCACTCGTGACCTGTAAAGAGAGTAGGACACCGGCAAGGCCGGTTCCAATGTGACCGCGATTGTTAAGCGGATTGTTACACCGCCCGAAAAATGTGCCTTCCGCCGAAGAAAAAGCAGCGGACGCCCCGGAAAGGGGGCGTCCGCCGTCGTTTGTTCAGTGAATGGGCGGATTAGAGGAGGTCGTCGAGTTCGGGGTTGAGCCTCTTGAGGACCTCGGAGTGCAGGATCGAGTTAGTGGCGACGGCGTTTCCGCCGAAGGGGCCGTCCGCGCCATCCAGGGACGTGAAGCGTCCGCCGGCCTCGGTCACGATCGGCACCAAGGCGGCCATGTCGTAGACCTGGAGTTCCGGTTCGGCGGCGATGTCCACGGCGCCCTCGGCCACGAGGCAGTAGGACCAGAAGTCCCCGTACGCACGGCTGCGCCAGACATCGTTCTCGAGGCCCAGGAAGTTGTCCAGCTTCCCGTGCTGCTTCCACTCGGAAAGCTCGGAGTAGGAGAGCGAGGCGTCTTCGAGCCGGGACACGTTGGAAACTTTCAACCGGGTGGCCGCGGCCAGCGACCGGCCCATGTAGGCGCCCGAGCCCTTGGCCGCCCACCACCGCTTGCCGAGCGCCGGAGCGCTCACGAGCCCCACCACTACCTCGCCCTCGTCCACGAGGGCGATCAGCGTTGCCCAGACGGGTACGCCACGCACGAAGTTCTTGGTCCCGTCGATGGGATCGATGATCCAACGCCTCGAGCCGTGGCCCGTGCTGCCGAATTCCTCCCCGAGGACGGCGTCACGGGGGCGGGAACGGGAGAGCTGCCCGCGGATTGCTTCCTCGGCGGCTTTGTCGGCATCGGTGACGGGGCTCAGATCGGGTTTGGTCTCCACCTGCAGGTCCAGGGCCTTGAACCGTTCCATTGTCAGGGAATCGACGGAGTCGGCCAGGACGTGTGCCAGCCGCAGGTCGTCGTTGTAGCTCGAATCGGGTTGGGTCATGCTTCCAAACTACCGTCTCTTCGCCGGTGAGCCGGGGAGGTAGGACGGCAGCGGCGCAGTTAGTTGACCGTACCCAGTTCCTTGGTTTCCTGTGCTTCCATGCGTGGGTCCGCGCCGAGGAGCCGGCGCAACGATGCCAAGCGGGCCGGGCCCGACTCTCCGGCGTGGCCATCGGCTACCCACGAATCCAGGCCGCATCGAACAGCGTTGGCATCGTGCTTGCAGCCCCGCTCGCACATTTCGGTCCCGGGTTCGAGATCCGGGAAGGCATGCAGGATGCGGTCCGGGTTCACGTGGGCGAGGCCGAAGGAACGGATGCCGGGCGTATCGATGATCCAGCTTCCGCCGGGGGCGTCGCTGAGCTTCAGGGCAAGGGCAGACGACGAGGTGTGCCGTCCGCGCCCCGTCACCGCGTTGACCCCGCCGGTGGCGCGCTCGGCACCGGTCAGGGCATTCACCATGGTGGATTTCCCGACGCCGGAATGGCCCAGGAGCACGGTGACCTTGCCGTCGAGGTAGTCCCGCAGCTGGCCGACGGCGTCACTGTCGAGGCGTGCGGACAGACCGTCGTCCGAACGGGCGTCGATGCCGGAGGCGCCTGCGTCGGCCGTCCGGCTGATGATGATGGGGAAACCCAGGCTCACGTAGTTGGCGAGCAGTTCCGTCGGATCCTTGACATCCGCTTTGGTGACGAGCAGCAGCGGCTCGATCCCGGCGTCGTACGCTGCCACGAGGGCGCGGTCGATGAATCCGGTACGCGGTTCCGGGTTGGCGGCCGCCACCACCACCACGAGCTGGTCGGCGTTGGCGACGACGGCGCGTTCGATCGGATCGGTGTCGTCGGCACTTCGCCGCAGGAGGGTCTTCCGCTCCTCGACCCGCACGAGGCGGGCGAGGGTGTCCGGGGCTCCTGAAACATCGCCGACGAGCGCGACGAAGTCCCCCGGAACCACGGGGGAGCGCCTCAGTTCCCGTGCGCGGGCGGCAATGACAATGCGCTCGTTGTCCGAGCTTTCATCCACGATCGCGGTGTAGCGGCCGCGGTCGACGGTGACGATGCGCCCGATCACGGCGTCGTCGTGGCTGGGGCGGTCCTTCGTGCGGGGGCGTGTGCCCTTCTTGTTGGGGCGGATCCGGACGTCGGACTCATCCCAGGAGCGTGCGTCGCGGGCCATCGTCAGTTGCTTGTCTCCGTTGAACCGGTGTCCGCGGCCGCTGGCCCTGCACTGAGCATCGACGTCCAGATGTGCGGGAATTCGGGCATGGTCTTGGACGTCGTCGCGATGTCTTCGACCTGGACACCCTCGACGGCGAGCCCAAGGATGGCGCCCGCCGTAGCCATGCGGTGGTCGGCGTAGCTATGCACGACGCCGGCGTGCAGCGCTGCGGGCCGGATTACCAGGCCGTCGCTGGTTTCCTCGGCGTCGCCGCCAAGCCGGTTGATTTCGGCGACGAGCGCGGCCAGCCTGTCCGTCTCGTGTCCGCGCAGGTGCGCGATGCCGGTGAGCCGGGAAGGGCTGGTTGCCAAGGCGCACAATGCCGCTACCGTGGGGGCGAGTTCGCTGGTTTCGTCGAAGTCCGCGCCCAGGATCTCGGAACCGCCGGTGACTGTCAGGGTCCCGTTGTCCAGCGTGACGGTAGCGCCCATGGTGGCAAGAATGTTCCGCCAGAGATCTCCGACTTGCGTGGTGTTGGCAGGCCAGTTGGGGATCCGCACGGTTCCCTTCGTGGCGAGCGCCGCGGCGAGGAAGGGACCCGCGTTGGAGAGGTCCTGTTCGATTCGCTCGTCGAACGCCTGGATGGCGCCGGGGGAGACTCGCCAATGGTTCGGCACGGAGTCATCTACCTGGACTCCAACCCCGCGCAGGACCGCCACAGTCATGTTGATGTGGTCGAGGCTCGGCACGGGCTTGCCGACATGCTCGAGGTGCAGGCCCTCTTCGAAACGGGCACCGACGAGCAGCAGGGCGGAGACGAACTGCGAGGAAGCGCTCGCGTCGATCACCAAGTGGCCACCGCGCACGGAGCCCGTGCCGGAGACCTTGAACGGCAAGGAGCTCGGCGCGTTCCCGTCCATGGCGCTGACGTCCACTCCGAGGGTCCGGAGGGCTTCGATGATGGTGCCCATGGGACGCTGGCGTGCGTGCGGATCGCCGTCGAACACCGAAGCGCCGTTGCGAAGTGCCGCAAGCGGCGGCACGAAGCGCATGACGGTGCCGGCCAGGCCGCAGTCGATGGCGGTCTCCGATGCCGCCGCCGCAGGGTCGATCGGGGTGACTTCAAGGTCCGGGCCGTACTGTCCATCGCCGGGAACCTCTGTAATGGTGGCTCCAAGCCGGCGCAGGGCCTCGACCATCAGCGCCGAATCGCGCGAATGCAAGGGTGCACGCAACCTGCTGGGGCCGTTGGCCAATGCCGCCAAGACCAGATAGCGGTTGGTCAGCGACTTCGAACCAGGAACCGTGACCGTGGCATCCACGGGGTGGCTGGCGAAGGGTGCGGGCCACAGGGGAAGCGCGGAAGCTGTGCTCGTCCCTGAATCGTCTGTCTGCGTGGCGGGGGTTCCTGGCATGCTTCCTTATGCTCCAACTGCGTTGTCTACGGCCTTGCGGACGGCCCGGTCTGTCTTCTTGAACTGCTTGCCTGTGGCCTTCTTGGCGTCGATGGCGAGGTGTTCGGCGCGCCATGCGAGGCTCGGTTTGCCGGCAGTGTCGACGGCGGCAAGGAGAACCCCGCCGGTCAGGGAAATGTTCTTGAGCAACTGGGCGCGACGGGCGAGCCGGCCTTCCTTCGTGCTGATGTCGGCAGAACGCCACTCGACAAAGGTGTTCAGGACCGAGATCCCCGCAAGCAGCGTTGCCGAGAACCGGGAGCACTTGCCGAGGGCGAGCAGGGCGCCTGCCCCCACCTGGGTGCCGCCAATGAGCCGCGCCAGCATCTTCTCGTCCGCCGGGAAAGGTAGCGACTCGGATGCGCGGCGGAGCAGCGGAGAGAGCTGCTTGGCTGTGTCATCCGCATTCTTGAGCTTGTCCAGCCCTGCGACGACAAAACTGGAAGCCAACATTGGCCTGGCGAGAAAACGGACGAGGGACATGTCTTTGCCTCCTGGATGGCTTGCCACGGTGTTCAGGTGGTGCTGCGTTGAAGTGGTGCGGTGTTCACGGGGTGCAGTCGGATCTAGTCTTGCATCTTTGCGGAATATTTGCCCGGAGCTTGCCGTTGTCAGAAGAAGGTGCGGTTTGGGCTGGACCTTGGATTGTGGCGTGTGCGTTGTGCCGCGCTTGGTCGTGTCGTTTGAGTGGAGATGGTTTTTTGGCCTTGGTTAAGGACCGCGAAGGACGCTTGGCGCGTGCGCGGGAGCTGCCACTGGACTCCCGGCGGGTGACAGTAGACTTGGATGCAATGAGCACCATGGATCCGGCCGCAGCGGCCATGTACAAAGCAGCGACGGAAGTCACGGACGCAACGTCCGACGGCGACGCAACTGTTGAGGCCGACGTCGAGATTGCAGTGGACTTCGCAAGCGAGACGCCGGAGCAGCGGAGGGCGCGCTTCGAACGGGACGCCATGCAATATGTCGACCAGCTCTATTCGGCTGCCATGCGCATGGCCAGGAATCCGTCAGACGCCGAGGACCTGGTCCAGGAGGCCTACACCAAGGCATTCTCGGCCTTCCACCAGTACAAGCCGGGTACCAACCTCAAGGCGTGGCTGTACCGCATCCTGACCAACACGTACATCAACCTGTACCGGAAGCGGCAGCGCGAACCGTTGCAGTCGAATTCGGACTCCATCGAAGACTGGCAGCTGGCGCGGGCGGAGTCCCATACATCCGCCGGGCTGCGCTCTGCGGAGGCGGAAGCTCTGGATCATTTGCCCGACTCGGACGTGAAGAGCGCGCTGCAGTCCATTCCGGAGGAATTCCGGCTCGCGGTGTACTTCGCTGATGTCGAGGGCTTCGCATACAAAGAAATATCAGACATCATGAATACCCCGATCGGCACGGTCATGTCCCGGCTTCATCGCGGCAGGAAGATGTTGCGCGATCTGCTGGCGGATTACGCCGCAGAACGGGGAATCAGCGCCGGCGCGGAAGAAAAGGCCTTGGCCGTGGGCGCGGCCACAAGCAAAAAACAGGAGAAAAGGAAATGAGCTGCCAAGGATTGGGCGACTGCGACGATGCTCGGATGCAGCGTATCTACGAGTACCTCGATGGTGCGTTGACCCGCGAGGACATCGCGGAGATCAAAGTGCATCTGGAAGACTGCCCGGAGTGCACCGAGCAATACGACCTTGAGTGCGTCATCCGTACTGTGGTGAAGCGCTCCTGTACGGAAGCGGCTCCTGAGAATCTCAAGAACTCGATCCTGGACAGGATCCACGCTATGAAGTCCGTGGACGTCTAAGAGCCTGGAACGGCAAGGGCCCCGGAAACCTGATGGTTTCCGGGGCCCTCCGCATTAAGTCTTACGCTAAGCCGCTGGCTTAGGTGTTGGGACGCTTGCCGTGGTTTGCGCCGCCGCGCTTACGGTCACGACGCTTACGTGCACGCTTGCTCATAGCTGGCCTCCTTAGATTCTTGATACTCAATAAAGCTGCCCTCCAGTCTCCCACATCCGGGGGCCGCCCCGCGAACCGCGGGCTGGGACCCAAGGGAAGGAGGGCTGCCCCAGCAGGAAGTCCGGGCCTAGCCCCGCAGGGAATTCCGGATGGAGATCCTGGCCTGGTCCAGGACCGTCCGCACGGTCTCAAGGGCGATCGGAGTCAAGGCCTTGGAGCCGGCGTGCTGTCGCAACTCCACGCGGATGTCGTCGCGGAAGGACTGGACCATCATTTCGGCTTCCTTCAGGATGCGGTGTCCCTCCGGAGAGTAGCTTCCGGCCCACGACTGGAACTCCGCGGACTTCGCGTTGGCTCTGGCGGCTTCGGCGGTCGCGGCGAGGTCTGCGCGCAGGCCGCGCATGTTGCTGCGGATGTCGTCGCGGAGATTATCGGCCAACCGTCGCACGGAGGCGGAGATGTTGTCCTCGACGTCGGCGAGTTCCTGCCGCCGGCTGTTGAGTTCCGCCAGTCCCGCCGCGGTGATGGAGTAGTTGGTGCGGCGCCCGTCGTTGCTCGTCGCCACCAGTCCTTCTTCCTCGAGTTTGCCGAGTCGCGGGTAGATGGTTCCGGCGCTGGGGGAGTAGGTCCCCCCGAAGCGTTCGCCGAGGGCCTTGATGAGCTCGTAGCCGTGCTTGGGGCCCGATTCCAGGAGCGCCAGCAGATAGAGCCGCAGGGCTCCGTGGGCAAAGACGGGCGGCATCAGACTTCCTCTTCTCCGGGGACTGAGTGCGTTGTTCCGGGTGTTGGCGCACCGCCATGGATGATGGAGGTCTTTCCGGATACCGAATTGGTGCGCGCCACCATGAGCCGCTGGTCGGGGCCGGCGATGGTCTGGACCTTTCCGCCGGACTGGGCGTACAGCTGGTCGTCGATCATCACGGTGCCGCTCGCCGTTTTGGCGACGATGTCCACGCCGACGTCATGCGGGAGGCGGATGGTGAGGTCGCCTGAAACGGAATTGGCTCCGAAATCCTGGGTATAGCCGTGAAGGTCGAAGCTGAGGTCTCCGCTGACAGTATTGGCCCGGATGTTCTTGAAGCGGCCCGACGCCGTGACTTCGCCCGAGACGCTCTTGGCTGTCATGACGCCGTCGTGGTTGCGGGCGATGACTTCGCCGCTGACAGTGTTGACGTGAAGCTCGCCCCGCGTGCCGTCCGCGAGGACGGACCCGGACACCGTGTTGAGGCGGATATGGCCGCTGACGCCGGAGACCATGCCGTCACCGCCCACGGTTCCCGCTTCGACATCGACGCCTGCGGGCAGCGCGATGCTGATGGAGATCGTGTTGGTGCTGGTGTTGTTGACGGTCCCCATGAGGTTGCGGAACCAGCCCTGCGGGCCGTGCAATTGGTGGCGGACTTCGAGCCGGCCGTCAATGAGGCTGACGCTCAATGGGTCGCCGGCGATTTCCGAAACTTCGATCCGGGTGATTGCTTCGTCGTGCGTGACGACGTCGAAACGGCCCTTGACGATCCCCAGCTTGAGTGAGCGGACGCCGTCGACGTCGATGGTCTGCGGACCGGTAACGGTCCAATTCTCTTCGGTCATGACCCCTCCAATGGTGCGCCATTAGTTGCGATATATCGCGTATGGAAATCAAGATATATCGCGAATCCCATCGTGGCAATGGGTTCTGCCGGTGGAGGGGTGTTTCTTCTTCCCGGTTATTCCGGCTGGGCGATCCTCAGCCATTGGAACCAGCCGCGGTGCAACACAAGCCACGCCATGAGCCCGTAGCCGGCTTGGCCGGGTGTGCCGCCATTCGCGGCGAGGTCGGTGCGCCATTGTTCGTGGTTGATCAACGGCGAGAACGTGTCGACATACTGGTGGTTGCGGCGGGTGGTGACGTCGGCGAAGGCGGCATTGAGTTCCGCGATCCGGCGGTTCTTGGCCGGGTCCAGCGTAGGCGGCGGGCCGACCACGAATACTTCGATGTTGCTTTGGGACGCCCCATCCAGGATGTTGGCCAGATTGAGGCGGCTGCGCGCGGTGGAAAGGCCGAATTCGATGTCGCGGCCGGACAGGCCGATCACGAGGCGGTTTTCGTGGACGTTGCTGAATCGCTTTCCGGCTTCGTCGAGCCAGCGCGCCGCAAGGCCTTCCGTTCCCTCCATGGGGCAGGGAAGAGAGTAGCTCTCCACGAGGACGGAGTCCTGGGGAGTCCGCGCGAGAACCCTTCCGAGCCAGCCCAAGGCCCTGGGGTCACCGAGCCCGGCGAGTAGTTCATCACCAACAGCTGCGATGCGCAGCTTCCTGTCTTCCACAGTTACCTCTTCACCAAACGTTGCGGTCCTTGCACTGTGTCCGGCCGGGCGGCTTGATCACCGGACACTTGTTCCATTAAACAGAACTGCCCGGCTGGAAGCGGGTATTGAACCTCCAGCCGGGCAGCCGCCGTCTTACTTGCGTTCGAATGCCTGCTTGAGCAAGGTGGCCTGCTCGGCGCTGTGGCGCTTCATGGAACCGGCCGCCGTGGAGGCCGATGCCGGACGCGAGACGAGCCGGACCCTGCGGTCCAGTGCCTGCGGCAGGTTCAGGCCGATGAACGGCCACGGACCCTGGTTGGCGGGTTCGTCCTGCGCCCAGACGATATCGGCGTTCGGGTACTTGGCCAGTTCCGCCTCGAGCTGGGCCTGGGGCAGCGGGTACAGCTGCTCCAGGCGGATGATCGCCGTCGAGGTGTCGCCGGTCTTCTGGCGGTTGGCCAGAAGATCGTAGTAGAGACGGCCGGAAACCAGGATCACGCGATCGACGCTCTGGGCTTGAAGGGGCTCGTGCTCGCCGATGACCGGCTTGAAGCCGCCCGTGGTGAAGTCCTCCACCGCAGAAGCGGCACCCTTGAGGCGCAAAAGCTGTTTCGGGGTGAAGATGATGAGCGGCTTGCGGGGACGGCTGTAGGCCTGCCGGCGCAGCAAGTGGAAGTGCGAGGCGGCGGTGGTCGGGTTCGCCACGATCATGTTGTCTTCGGCACAAAGCTGCAGGAACCGCTCGATGCGTGCGGACGAGTGGTCCGGTCCCTGGCCTTCGTAGCCGTGGGGCAGCATGAGCACGAGCGAGGAACGCTGGCCCCACTTTTGCTCGGCCGAGGAGATGAATTCGTCGATAATGGTCTGCGCACCATTGACGAAGTCACCGAACTGGGCCTCCCACAACACCAAGGCGTCCGGGCGTTCCACGGAGTATCCATATTCGAAGCCCATTGCTGCGTATTCGGACAACAAGGAGTCGTAGATCCACAGCTTGGCCTGATCGTTGCTCAGGTTGCCCAGCGGCATCCATTCGCTGCCGTTCGCGCGGTCGTGGAAGACGGCGTGACGCTGCACGAAGGTGCCGCGACGGGAGTCCTGGCCGGCGAGGCGGACGGGGACGCCCTCCATGACGAGCGAACCAAAGGCTGCGATCTCGCCGAAGCCCCAGTCGATGCCGCCTTCGCGGGACATCTGCTCACGCTTCTCAAGGAGCTGCTTGAGCTTGGAGTGGACCGTGAAGCCTTCCGGAATATCGAGGTGTGCCTGGCCGATCCGCTGCAGCATTTCGGCTGAGATGGCGGTGGTGGCAGGCGCGTTGGTGCCGAAGTCCGCCTGCTGGGCGATGGGACGCTCGATGTCCGAGACCGCAGCGGAGTCCGCCGTGATGATCGGGATAGGCGAAGTCTGTGCGGCATGGGTCTCCGCGAAGACGCGCTCGAGGCGTTCCTGGTAGTCGCGCAGCAACTGTTCGGCTTCGTCCTCGGTGATGTCACCACGGCCGATGAGGGATTCCGTGTAGAGCTTGCGGACGGAGCGCTTGGCTTCGATGAGGTTGTACATGAGCGGCTGCGTCATCGAGGGGTCGTCGCCCTCGTTGTGTCCACGGCGGCGGTAGCACACCATGTCCACGATGACGTCCTTGTGGAAGCGCTGCCGGAACTCGTAGGCCAGCTGCGCGATGCGCACGACGGCCTCGGGGTCGTCGCCGTTCACATGGAAGATCGGGGCCTGGATCATCTTGGCCACGTCGGTGGAATACGTCGAGGAACGCGACGACGACGGCGCGGTGGTGAAACCGACCTGGTTGTTCACGATGATGTGGATGGTTCCACCGGTGCGGTAACCACGCAGCTGGGACAGGTTGAGCGTCTCCGCCACAACGCCCTGCCCGGCAAAGGCAGCGTCGCCGTGGACCATGATGGGCAGCACGGGGAAGTCCTCGCCCTGGTCCAGGCGGTCCTGCTTGGCCCGGACGATGCCCTCGAGCACGGAGTCCACCGCTTCGAGGTGGGACGGGTTGGCGGCGAGGTAGACCTTGGTCTCATTGCCGTTGTCCGAAGTGAAGGTGCCCTCGGTGCCGAGGTGGTACTTGACGTCGCCCGAACCCTGCACGGAGCGGGGGTCCTGGGTGCCTTCGAATTCGCGGAACACCTGGGCGTACGTCTTGCCCGCGATATTGGTGAGCACGTTGAGGCGGCCGCGGTGGGCCATGCCGATCGCGACCTCGTCGAGTCCGTCGTCGGCGGCGTCGGAGATGATGGTGTCCAACAACGGAATCAGGGATTCCCCGCCTTCGAGGGAGAAGCGCTTCTGGCCCACGAACTTGGTCTGCAGGAAGGTCTCGAAGGCCTCTGCAGCGTTGAGCTTGGAGACGATGCGCAGCTGCTCTTCGCGGCTCGGCTTGGAGTACGGGTGCTCCACCTGGTCCTGGAACCACTTGCGTTCTTCAGGCTCCTGGATGTGCATGTACTCAATGCCCGTGGTGCGGCAGTAAGCGTCGCGGAGAACGCCCAGGATGTCGCGGAACTTGAGCATCGGCCTGCCGCCGAAGCCGCCGGTGGGCCACTCGCGGTCCAGGTCCCACAGGGTGAGGCCATACGTCAGAACGTCGAGGTCCGGGTGCTTGCGCTGCACGTACTCAAGCGGGTTCGTGTCTGCCATGAGGTGGCCACGGACCCGGTAGGAGTGGATCAGCTGCTGGATGCGGGCAACCTTGTTGATCTCGTCAGCCGGGTCGACCTGGAGGTCGGGGCTCCAGCGGACGGGCTCGTAAGGAATGCGCAGCGCTTCGAAGATCTCGTCGTAGAAGTTCTGGGCGCCCAGGAGGAGCTGGTGGACGAGCTTGAGGAACTCGCCGCTTCCGGCGCCCTGGATGACGCGGTGATCGTAGGTGGAAGTCAGCGTGAGGATCTTGCTGATGGCGTTCTGGGCGATGATCTTCTCGCTGGCGCCTTGCCATTCAGCCGGGTAGTCGAGGGCTCCGACGCCGATGATGGCGGCCTGGCCCTTGGAGAGCCGGGGCACGGAGTGCACGGTTCCGATGCCACCCGGGTTTGTCAGGGAAACGGTAGTGCCCGCGTGGTCGTCCGCCGTGAGCTTGCCGTTGCGCGCACGCTTGATGAGGTCTTCGTAGGTGTGCCAGAACTCCGCGAAGTTCATGGTCTCGGCCTTCTTGATGTTGGGAACCATCAGGAGGCGCGTGCCGTCGGGCTTGGGCATGTCAATGGCGATGCCGAAGTTGACGTGTGCGGGCTGCACGGCAACCGGCTTGCCGTCTACTTCGTCGTAGTACACGTTCATCGACGGGAACTGGGACAGGGCGCGGACCACTGCGTAGCCAATGAGGTGGGTGAAGGAGACCTTGCCGCCACGGGCGCGGGCAAGGTTGGAATTGATGACGACGCGGTTGTCGATCAGGAGTTTGGCAGGAACCGCCCGGACGCTCGTGGCGGTGGGAACCTCAAGGCTCATGACCATGTTGGAAGCGATGGCCTTGGCCGGACCGCGGAGGACGGAGACGACGTCCTCTTCCGGGGGAGTGGGAGCCTTGGTGCTCTTGGGAAGCTGTGCCGGGATCGGCCGGGACTGGCTGCCGTCCGATGGTTTCTGCGCGCCGTCCTTGGCGACAGTGGCCGGAGCCTTCTTGACCGGCACCGCAGGAGCGGCGGGAGCAGGGGCAGCTGCCGGGGCAACCACGGGAGCAACCGGCGTCATTGCCGATGCGGCGGCCTGTGCCACGACAGGAAGTTCGCGAGTGGGAGGGTTTGCAGGGGCTGCGGATGTTCCGTTGGAGGAAGTGCCGTCAGCGGTATCGAAGGACTCGAAAAGCGGCCACCACTTGGCGTCGACCGAATTCTTGTCCTGCTGGTACCGCTCGTACAGTTCGTCAACGAGCCACTCGTTTCCGCCAAATTCCTCGGGTAGACGGTGGCTTGGCTGCTCTGGCACTTGAAATACGCCTCTTCCGTGAGTGTTGATTTCCAGCTGGCCCGGGGAACTGCAGGGGGTGCAAAGGCGAGCCAGGGTCTGGGTCCCGCGAACTCAGACCCTAGCCAGTCTAGTGACGAGCGGCGGCTATCTGCCAATAGTGGTGACCTAAATCATGTTGATCCCGATATGGCTCGGCCTCCACTCCCTGAGAGGGCTCTTCTTCCCCGGGTTCTTCCAGCCGTTTGACGCCTCGGGAACCTTGCCTCTGCGGGGTGAAGCCGCGTGAAGTCGCGCCGCGGCCGGACTGTAGACTTGAATTCTTATGGACAGTAATTCTAGGTGCCGGCCTGGGAGCTGCAGGGGACGCCGTTCGGCAATCTCCGCGCAGCGCACCCGCCGAGCCGGCAATGCCCGTACACATGCCCATCGCACACCGGAGCTCCAGGCCGGCCGGTCGGCGGATCGCTCATCCGCAGCGTCCGACCAACCCCCGCCGGGTCAACCAGCCCATAGCCCTTCCGGTGCCTTGCGCCAGCCGTTCGCGCCATCCGGCGGCCTCTGATGGAGTGGCTTTTCCTTCTCGCCGGCGTGCTCCTGATTCTGGGCACCGGCTTCTTTGTCGCCGTCGAGTTCTCGCTCGTGGCGCTCGACCAGTCAACGGTCCAAAGAGCGGTCGACGGCGGCGACCACGCCGCCGCGGCGTTGCTCAAATGCCTGAAATCCCTTTCCACCCAGCTCTCGAGCTGCCAATTGGGAATCACCCTCACGACCTTGCTGACCGGCTTCGTCATGGAGCCGTCCGTCGGTGCCCTCTTGCACGGACCGCTGCTCTGGGCAGGACTGCCTGAGGCTGCCGCGCAGTCCGTGTCGCTCGTCCTGGCCATGACGTTCGCCACCGCCCTGTCGATGCTCATCGGCGAACTCGTCCCCAAGAACATGGCCCTGGCCTTGGCGTTTCCGCTCGGCCGCGCGCTGGCGCGTCCGCAACTGGTGTTCACTGCCGTGTTCAAGCCCGCAATCGTGGTGCTCAACGGCTTCTCCAACAAAATGCTCAACCTCGTGGGGCTGGAGGCCAAAGAGGAGATCTCCGGTGCCCGCTCGCCTTCTGAACTGGCGTCCCTGGTGCGCCGTTCCGCGGAGCTGGGAACCCTCGACGCCGGGACGGCCAACTTTGTCGCCCGGACGCTGAACTTCTCCGCGCGCACGGCGGCCGACGTCATGACCCCGCGCATCCGCATGGAGACCATAGATGCCGATCAGCCGGTGTCGGACATCATCGAAGCAGCCCGGCGGACCGGCTATTCGCGCTTCCCGGTCATCGGTGAATCGGCGGACGACATCCGGGGCGTGGTGCACATCAAGAAAGCCGTGTCCGTCCCGTCGGAACGCAGGAGCCGTCTTGAGGCCGGAGCCATCATGTCCGAGGTCCTGAGCGTTCCCGAGACCATCCACCTTGACGCACTGCTTCTGGAACTCCGCGAGGGCAACCTGCAACTCGCCGTCGTGCTTGATGAGTACGGCGGAACCGCGGGGATCGCGACCCTTGAGGACCTCGTGGAGGAGATCGTCGGCGAGGTTGCGGACGAGCACGACAAAGTCCGGCCCGGATTGCTGCAGAGCGCCTCGGGGGACTGGTACTTCCCTGGACTATTGCGTCCGGACGAGGTCAGCGAACAGATCCCGGGCCTCACGGTTCCCGACGACCCCGCCTACGAAACCGTGGGCGGTTACGTCATGAGCCAACTTGGGCGGATCGCAATTGTGGGCGACGTCGTCGAGGCCGGCGGCGGCACCCTGGCCGTCACCCGCATGGACGGCCGCCGGATCGACCGGATTTGCTTCCACCCCGCGGCGCCCGACACACATGATGATGATGACGACGATAAAGGCACTGCCGAAAGCGACTCAAGCGGATGGCAAAGCAGGAAGCAGGCCGACAAGCGGCTGAGCAAGGGCTCGGGCGGTTCGGCAGGCGATGCAGTCGGCAACCCCGTTGCCAAAACCAGCCGTAAAGGACGTGCGGCATGAGCGACTGGGCAGGAATCCTGTGGCTCGTGGTGCTGCTGATCGGCAACGCCTTCTTTGTCGGCGCCGAGTTCGCTGTCATGTCTGCGCGCCGCAGCCAGATAGAGCCTTTGGCCCAACGCGGGTCCAAGCGCGCGCAGACCACCCTGTATGCGATGGAGCACGTCTCGCTGATGCTGGCGTGTGCCCAGCTCGGCATTACCGTGTGTTCCTTGCTGATTCTCCTCGTGGCCGAGCCCGCCATCCACCATTTGCTGGGGGCGCCGCTGGAGTCCGTGGGCATCCCGGTCGAATTGTCGGACGTCATCGCGTTTGCGGTTGCCTTGCTGGCGGTCACGTTCCTGCATGTGACCTTCGGCGAGATGGTGCCCAAGAACATCTCTGTTTCCGTGGCGGACAAGGCGGCCTTGCTGCTGGCGCCGCCGTTGGTCCACGTCGCCCGTTTCGTGAAGCCCGTCATCTGGACGTTGAACTGGCTGGCCAACCGCATCCTGCGCTTGATGAAGATCGAGCCCAAGGATGAGGTCACCTCTTCCTTCACGCTTGAAGAGGTGCAGTCCATCGTCCAGGAATCGACCCGCCACGGGCTGGTGGACGACGACGCCGGCCTGCTGAGCGGCGCGTTGGAGTTTTCCGAGCACACCGCGGCGCACATCATGGTGCCGCTCGGCAAGCTCGTGATGCTCAAGCCCGGTTCCACACCTCGCGAACTGGAGAAAGCGGTCAGTCGCACCGGATACTCCCGGTTCCCTGTGTTGGACGACGACGGCGAGTTGACCGGTTACCTGCACATCAAGGACGTGCTTTCCATCCCGGAGGAAGGACGACGCTATCCGATCGCGGAAAGCCGGATCCGGTCCCTCGTGAACCTCGCACCCGAGGACGAGATCGAGGATGCCATGGCCGTGATGCAGCGGACCGGCTCGCATCTCGGCCGGGTTGTGGGGACGGACGGCGCGACCCTGGGTGTGTTGTTCCTGGAGGATGTTATCGAGCAGCTTGTGGGCGAGATCCGTGACGCCACCCAGGCGCGGGGAATCCGGCGGCTGGGCGGAGCCGAATCGGTGTGACCTCTTGCCGGTCCCGCGGGGCCGGCAAGAGACGCCGGGAATTCTAAATAGGAATCATTCCCATTTATGGATACACTCATTGAGTCCCCTGTTGTGCTTGATTCGGTAGATCCGAGGTTTCCCGTGCGTCGTAGTGCCGCCCGTCCTTCCCTGACCGCTTTGCCGGCCGCGTGCGCGGCGTTCGCCGTCCTGCTTGCCGGGTGCGCGGCACCCGCAGCGACGGCGCCGTCGTCGTCCTCCGGGGTGATCGACGTGGTCGCCTCCACCAGCGTGTATGGCGATATCGCCAAGAGCGTCGGCGGTGACAAGGTGTCCGTCACCTCCATCATCAGCAAGACGAACCAGGATCCGCACTCCTACGAGGCAAGCACCCAGGACAAGCTGGCAGTCTCCAAGGCCCAGCTGGTGATCGACAATGGTGCGGGCTACGACGACTTCTTCAACAAGCTGGCCGATGACAGCAAGGTTGCCGCAGCTAAGACCATCACGGCCGTCAATGTGTCCGGGCTCCTTCCTGCGGCGACCACCGGTGCATCTCCGTCCGCGGTGCCGGAAGGGTTCAACGAGCATGTTTGGTACAACTTCGGTGCGATGGCGAAAGTGGCCGATGCCGTGGCTGCGAAGCTTGGAAACCTGAACCCTGCCGATGCCAAGACCTTTACGGCCAACGCGGACAAGTTCAAGTCCTCGCTGACCGGGCTCAGCGCCAAAGTGGCCGAAATCAAGGCCTCCAAGGCTTCCGCTCCCGTAGCCATCACGGAGCCCGTCCCTGGCTACCTGCTTGAAGCCGCCGGCCTGGAGAACAAGACCCCCGAGGAATTCAGCCATGCCATTGAGGTCGGCTCGGACGTTCCGCCCGCAGCCGTCAAGGAAACGAGCGATCTGATTACCTCGAAGTCCGTCCGCTTCCTCGCCTACAACGAGCAGACCGCGAGCGCCGAGACCGAAAAGCTGAAGTCCGAGGCAACCGCAGCCGGTGTCCCGGTGATCGGGTTCACCGAGACACTTCCCGAGGGCAAGGACTACGTCGCCTGGATGACGGACAACGTAGGCAACGTTTCTGCTGCCCTGAACAAGTAAGCGGACCCAAACGGCGAAGAACAGGCGGGCCCCGCAATCGTCCTAAGATGTACAGGGCGGCTGCGGGGCCCTCTCTGTTCATCCAAGCGCCGGCCGCCAGCTTCATAGCTTCGCGAACCCCATGGATCGAGGAATCTTTTTGACACCGGTAGTGAGCCTTCGCGGCGCGGGCCTCCAGTTCGGCCAACGGGCCCTCTGGAAGGACCTCGACGTGGACATCCAGGCGGGTGAGTTCTTCGCCGTGCTCGGTCCGAATGGCAGCGGCAAGACCAGCTTCCTCAAAGTCCTCCTTGGACTGCAGCAGCTTCACTCGGGGACGGTGACCGTGGCCGGACATCCCGTGGAACGCGGCAGCCGGAAGATCGGTTACATACCGCAACAGAAGTCTTTTGCCCCGGATACGCCCCTGCGTGCCAGGGACCTGGTTTCCCTCGGCGTCGACGGTCACCGCTGGGGTCTGCGTATCAAGGCGAAAGCCGTCAATGAGCGCGTCGACGCGCTCCTGGACTTAGTGGGGGCGAGTGACTATGCCCGCGTGCCGGTTGGTCAATTGTCCGGCGGAGAGCAACAACGGCTGCGTGTTGCGCAAGCCCTCGCCGCGGAACCTGAACTCCTGCTCTGTGACGAACCGCTGCTGTCCTTGGACCTGCACCACCAGCAGGCCGTAAGCTCCCTCATCAACCGGCAATGCCACGAGCGCGACAGCGCCGTGGTCTTCGTGACCCACGAGATCAACCCGGTCATCGACTACGTCGACCGTGTGCTCTACCTCGCCGGCGGCAGGTTCCGCGTGGGAACACCGGAGGAGGTCATGACCACCGAAGTCCTCTCCGAGCTCTACAACAGCCGCGTTGAGGTCATTCGCGCGAACGGCCGGATCGTCGTCGTCGGGCTTCCGGACGCCACCACCCACTATCACGATGACGCCCACGCCGGTGTGGAAGAAGGCCACTAAATGGATCTCGGCAGCATCCTGCACACCATCTTCAACTTTGAAAACTACGGCGAGCTGCTGGCGCTGGTCCAGAATTCCATCTTGGCCGGTGCGGTCCTCGGCCTGCTCGGCGGCCTCATAGGAACCTTTGTCATGAAGCGGGACCTCGCTTTCGCGGTGCACGGCATTTCGGAGTTGTCCTTCGCCGGTGCCTCTTTTGCCCTGCTCATCGGGGCGGACATCATTTTCGGTTCGCTCGCGGGGTCCGTCGCGGCTGCGCTGCTTCTGGGACTCATGGGTGTCCGGGCCCGGGACAAGAACTCGATCATTGGCGTCATCATGCCGTTCGGCCTGGGCCTGGGCATCTTGTTCCTGGCCCTCTACCAGGGCCGCGCGGCCAATAAGTTCGGGTTGCTGACGGGCCAGATCGTTTCGGTGGACACGGTCCAGCTCCAGGTCCTGGCCGGCACGGCCGTGGTGGTCATGCTCGCGCTGGCCGCGATATGGCGCCCGCTCAGCTTCGCCAGCGTGGACCCCGAGATGGCGGAAGCCCGGGGAGTTCCTGTCCGCGGACTGGCGATTGCCTTCATGGTGTTGCTCGGCGTCAGCGTTGCCTTGTCCATCCAGATTGTCGGCGCGCTTCTGGTGCTGGCACTGCTGATCACGCCCGCGGCCGCTGCGCTGCGGGTGACCACTTCGCCGCGGCTCGTGGTCATGTTGAGCGTGGTCTTCGCGATCACTGCCACGGTGGGCGGGATCCTCCTGGCCCTGGGCAGCAGGATTCCCATCAGCCCGTATGTCACCACGTTGTCGTTCCTGATCTATGTGGTGTGCCGGATCATCGGCAACGTACGCGCCAACCGGGGAATCAACGGCAGGATTGTCCGCCCCGGCGCGGCCATGGGCCAGGCAGTGGAAGACCAGGCGGTAGCCGGCTAGGGCAGGCCCGCTGCTTTCTTTGCAGTGCACTCCGGGCAGAGCCCGAAGATCTCCACGGTGTGCGCCACCTCGGTGTAGCCGTTTTCGGCGGCCACCCGTGCTGCCCACGTCTCCACGGCCGGAGCTTCCACCTCGACGGCCTTCCCGCAATGGCGGCATAGCAAATGGTGGTGGTGGCCCGTGACCGCGCAGCGGCGGTAGACGGCTTCGCCGTCGGCGTTTCGCAGGACATCGATGAGACCGTCGTCGGCAAGCGACTGCAGGATGCGGTAGGCCGTGGCCAGGGACACCGAGACACCTTGGTTCTGGAGGAGCCGGTACAGTTCCTGCGTGCTCACGAAGTCGTCCAGTTCGTCCAGCGCGGCACTGACGGCCAGCCGTTGCTTGGTGACGCGCTGCTCCTTGACGGCGGGATCCTTCGCGGCCGGAAGCGGCTCGGCTGCGGGCCCGGACGTGGCGGCATTGGCGCCCTGTGACATTCGTGGACTCATTTCGATATGGATGTTCGCAAACACCAACGTTACCAGCCGGCGGTCCCCGGATGTCGGTTCGTGGACACCATGGGAGGCCCGCCCTAGGCTGGCTGCATGAAGCTCACCAAGTTCACCCATGCTTGTGTCCGCCTGCAAAAGGACAGCCAGGTCCTCGTGATTGATCCCGGGACTTTTTCCGAGTCCGAGGAAGCCCTCACAGGCGCCCACGCCGTGCTCATCACCCACGAGCACGCGGACCATGTGGACGCCGACGCCGTCGTCGCGGCACTCAAGGGAAACCCGGGACTGCAGGTGCATGCGCCCGCGGGGCTCGCTTCCGATCTGGCCGCGAAGGCGGGCGACGACGGCGGGCGGGTACACGCCGTCGAACCCGGCTCGTCCTTTGACGCAGGGGGCTTCGCGATTCGTTCCTTCGGAGGGCAGCATGCCCTCATCCACCCGCAGATTCCGGTCGTGGCCAACATCGGCTACCTCGTGGACGCAAACGTCTTCCACCCTGGCGACTCGTTCGTCGTCCCGGACGGCATCGAGGTGCAAACCCTGCTGGTGCCCATCCATGCGCCCTGGTCGAAGATCGGCGAGGTGGTTGACTTCGTGATCGCGGTCCGCGCACCCAAGGCCTACCCGGTCCACGATGGGCTGTTGAACGAACTCGGGCGCGGTTTGGTGGAAGGCCACGTGACCCGCATCGGCGCGAAGTACGGTACCAGCTATGCGAGGTTGTCGCCGCGGGAATCGGTGGAGGTCTAGCTCAGTCCGCCGCGCCGCCTATATGCTGCCCGGCCACGTGCCTGTCTCGAAGAAGTCGGCCAGGACGGACTCGTACGGGGCGGGGTCCAGGCCTCGCTCGGCGATCCAGTCCGGGTTGTAGTAGCTCCCCGCGTAGCGATCGCCGGCGTCGCACATGAGCGACACGATGCTGCCGCGCTGTCCCCTGGCCACCATCTCGGCAACCAGCTGGCAAACACCCCAAAGGTTGGTTCCCGTGGAAGGCCCGGCATGCAGCCCGGCCAGCCGGCGCAAGTGCCGCATCGCGGCGACGGAGGCGGCATCGGGAACCTGGATCATGGTGTCGATGACGGCCGGGACGAAGCTGGGCTCCATGCGGGGCCGGCCAATGCCTTCAATCCTGGACGGCATTCCCGTGGAGTAGTCCGGCACGCCGTCGCGCCAGCCGGGATAGAACGCCGAGTTTTCGGGATCGACCACGGCCAAGCGGGTGGAGTGGCAGTGGTACCGCAGGTACCGGCCGATGGTGGCGCTGGTTCCGCCGGTGCCGGCGCCCACCACGATCCACTCGGGCACCGGATGCTCCTCGAGGGCGAGCTGCTCGAAGATCGATTCCGCGATGTTGTTGTTGCCCCGCCAGTCGGTGGCGCGCTCGGCAAAGGTGAATTGGTCCATGTAGTAGCCGCCGGACGTCCGGGCAACCTCCTCCGCCATGGCGTAGACCTCCGAGGCGTGGTCCACGAGAAGGCAGGCGCCGCCGAACTCTTCGATGAGGGCGATCTTCTCAGGGCTGGTGGTCCGGGTCATCACGGCGATGAACGGGAGACCGATCAGCCTGGCGAAGTACGCCTCGGACACTGCGGTGCTCCCGCTGGAGGCCTCCACGATGGTGGTCCCTTCCGTGATCCAGCCGTTGACCAGGCCGTAGAGGAAGAGCGAGCGTGCCAGTCGATGCTTGAGGCTGCCGGAGCGGTGCGTGGACTCGTCCTTGAGGTAGAGCTGGACACCCCAGTGTTCGGGGAGCGGCACCGCGTAGAGGTGCGTGTCCGCCGAGCGGTTGTTCTCGGCCTCGATGCGTCGGATTGCCCCGCTGGCCCATGCCCGGTCCTGGTTGCGTAGAGTGCTCACCGATCCAGCCTACCGGCGGCGGCTGCCGCCCAGGGATAGGCTGGTAGCCGGTTGGCAGCTGCACGGCAGCAGCTTCGACGTCGTTTGGTAGGAGCAGCAAAGCGAAGGAGATTTGATGGCCACCCTCATTGACGTAGCCGCGCTCAAGGACCGCACGGATGCGGGCAAGCGGACAGTCTTGCTGGACGTCCGTTGGGTGTTGGGCGATCCGCACGGCCATTCGCACTTCCGCCAGGCCCACATTCCCGGCGCAGTCTATCTGGACCTGCATCACGAACTCGCCGATCCCACGGCCGAGGGCCAAGGCCGGCACCCGTTGCCGCCCACCGCGGCGCTGCAACGGAGCGCCCGAGCGTGGGGCATCAACGACGGCGACACCGTGGTTGCGTACGACGACAGCGGCAGCACCGCAGCGGCGCGGTTGTGGTGGCTGCTCCGTGACGCCGGTTTCCATTCCGTCTTCCTGCTCGACGGCGGATTGGGCGCCTGGCGCGCGGCCGGCTATCCGCTGGCGCAGGACGAACAACCGCCGGTTCCGGGCGACGTCGTGCTTGGACACGGCCACATGGATGCCATCAGCATGGACGAGGCGGCGGACTGGCACAGCCGTGGAATCCTTCTCGATGCCCGGGCGGGGGAGCGCTACCGTGGCGAATTCGAACCCATTGATCCCCGCGCGGGACACATTCCCGGGGCGCTGAGCGCTCCCACTGCCGGAAACCTCGGACCGGACGGCACGTTCCTCCGCGCAGCGCAGCTCCGCGACAGATTCGCTGCCCTGGGCATCGACGAGGGCAGCAAGGTGGCGGTCTATTGCGGCTCCGGGGTCACCGCAGCCCATGAGATCGCCGCCCTGGAGATCGCAGGATTCAGGGCAGCCCTCTTCCCGGGCTCCTTTTCGCAGTGGTCCTCGCTCGAGTCCAATCCCGTCGTCACCGGACCAGCGCCCCTGGGCACTCCGGACCAATGAGTCTTGGCTTGCCGTGAAGCCAGCGGGCGTGGCGGCGCAGAGTGGCAAAAAATCAGCCCGCAGGGGTAGCGTCGAGGCATGACTCCCGGACGCCCCGTTCCTCCGCCCCTTGGCAAGCCGCTCGTCGCGGAAGACGCGACGGCGGATACCTCGCCGTCGACGCCCGCAGCTGCGAAGGGAACGCCGACCCTCGCCGCCGCGTACGGCGCCACGTCGGCCCACAGCGGCCTTGTCCCGCTGACCGTGTCCCGCCGCGTTCCCAAGGAAGACGACGTCGAGATCGAGATCGATTTCTGCGGCCTCTGCCACTCCGACGTCCACGCGACACGGGGCGAATGGGGCGCCCAGAACTATCCGCTGGTCCCGGGCCACGAGATCGTGGGCCGGGTCCGCCGGGTGGGCTCCGCCGTCGACGACTTCGCACCCGGAGACCTCGTGGGCGTCGGCTGCTTGGTGGATTCCTGCCGCGAATGCGGCAGCTGCCTCGAAGGCCTGGAGCAGTACTGCGAACGCGGAAACGTCGGAACTTACGGGGTGAAGGACGCCCGGAACGGCGACTCCATCACGCAGGGCGGTTACTCCACCTCGGTAGTGGTCGATCGCCGCTTCGTGCTGCGCGTGCCCGAGGGCCTCGACCCGGCCGCCGCGGCGCCACTGCTGTGCGCGGGAATCACCACCTACTCGCCGCTGCGTTACTTCGACGTCGAGGAAGGCGACGTGGTGGGCGTCGTCGGACTCGGCGGACTGGGCCACATGGCGGTCAAGATTGCGAAGGCCATGGGGGCGCGCGTGGTGGTATTCACGACGTCGGACGCCAAGTTTGAGGCGGCAATCGAGCTCGGTGCCGACGAGGTGATCCTCTCGAAGGACCCCGAAGCCATGGAAGGCGCCAACCGTACGATCGACGTCATCATCGACACCGTGGCTGCGCCGCACGACCTGAACCCGTACTTCCGCACCTTGCGGCTGAACGGTGCCCTCTTCCAATTGGGGCTTCCTCCCACCGACATGCCTCCGGTCAGTCCCGGCGCGCTGATCCGGCGCCGGCTCTCCTACGCGGGTTCGTTGATCGGCGGCATCGCCGAAACCCAGGAAATGCTCGACTTTTGTGCCGAGCACGGCGTAGCAAGCGACGTCGAGGTCATCACCGCCCGGCAACTCAATGAAGCCTACGACCGCATGGTTGCCGGCGACGTCAAATACCGTTTCGTCCTCGATACCAAGACCCTTCAACCCGCGTCGGAAAAGGCAGACATATGAGCACCCTGTTCACCAAGATCATCAACGGCGAGATTCCGGGACGCTTTGTCTGGAAGGACGACGACGTAGTTGCCTTCCTGACCATCGCCCCGCTGACTGATGGCCACACGCTCGTGGTGCCCCGCGAAGAGGTGGACCGCTGGACCGACGTCCCCCCTGGGCTCCTCAACAAGGTCATGTCCGTCGCGCAGACAATCGGCAAGGCGCAAGTGGAGGCGTTTGGCGCGCCACGGGCAGGACTGTCCGTGGTGGGCTTCGAAGTGGAGCACTTCCACGTGCACGTCTTCCCGGCAACGTCGCTGGCCGATTTCGACTTCGGGACCGTAGAGCACAACCCCGACCCTGCCCGGCTCGACGCGAATGCGGCGAAACTCCGGGCAGGCCTCGCCGCCGCCGGACACGGGGAGTTCGTTCCCGCGGATTGAGGCGCGACGCTCGCTCACCTTTGTCGCTCTACTCCCAAACGCTCGCTCACCTTTGTGGGAAAGCCTGAGCCCATCCCGCACTAGATGTGCAGGAAGGTTTCGGTTTAGATCCCTTCATGAGTGCATGAGGGTCGACAGAATGACCGCTATAAGTGAGCGGGCGTTTGGGGTTGGGGGGGCAGATAAGTGAGCGGGCGTTTGGGTTTGGGGGCAGATAAGTGAGCGAGCGTTTGGGTTTGGGGGCAGATAGGTGAGCGGGCGTTGGAACCGCGGCAGCTACGCGGGGGCCAGCGCCTGGTTGAGAACCGTCCGGATGCGCTTTTCCGAGACCGAGTAGGCCGTGCCGAGCTCGACGGCGAAGAGGCTGACGCGCAGTTCCTCGATCATCCAGCGCACCCGTGTTAACTCGGCTCCTGCCCGTCGGCCGGGCAAAAGCGCGGAGACGGCGTCGTCGTAGTCGTCCTCCAGTGCCTGCACGACCGACATGTTCAGCCCGTCGCGCTGGACATTGTTCGGGAGCTTTTCGAGGCGCTTTTCGATTCCGGCCAGATAGCGCGGCAACTGGCTCAATTGGGCGTAGCCCGTCCGTGCCACAAAACCGGGGAAGACGAGCTGCTCCAGTTGGCTCTTCATGTCATTGAGCGCACTGATCAGGGCAAGGCTCGTGCTGCCCTTGAGTTGCTTCTCGATCCGCCGGGTGCTCCCCAAAATGCGTTCGACGACGGCGGTCACCGTGAAGACGGTGTCGATCAGTTCCGCGCGGACCAGCTCGTACAGGGCATCGAATGCCGTCTTGTCCCAGGGAAGTTCGGCGGGAGTCAGCTTGTCGATGGCTGCCAGGACGCAGTCCGCGATCAAGGCGCTCACCGAACCATGGGGATTCTGGCTGAACGTCAACTTCTCGGTGTTGTTCAAATGTTCCAGCACGTAGCGGTCCGGCGCGGGAACCCGCAGGGCGAGCAGCCGGATAACACCGCCGCGCATTGCTGACTCCTGCTCCGCCCGGGTCTGGAACACGCGCAACGCAACGGTTTTGCCCTCATCCACGAGAGCTGGATAACCGGTGACATCGTGTCCTTTAACCGTCCGCGTCACGTGGCGCTCGATAGCCCCGAAAGTCCATGCGGTCAGCCCGGTTTGCTCTGAGAGGAAACCGGCTCCCTGAGGGGTCGAGCCGCCGCCGTTTCCGCCGGAGGCTCCGGCACCTCCGGCACGTGGGCCGTCCTTCGGACCTTGGGCCCGTGCGGTCGTCGCGGGTGTTGCGCCCAGGGATTCGGCGATGGCCCGGCGGGTGGCGGGGGCCAGCTGCTCCTGGAGGGCGGCGAGGTCCTTGCCTTCGTCGAGCACCTTGCCGCGGCTGTCCACTACCTTGAAGCTGACGCGTAGATGGGCCGGAACTGCGTCCCAATTCCAGGATCCCGGAGGAATGATGTGTCCGCGGATACGGCGCAGCACCAGCTCGAGCGAGGCCTCGAGATCGTCCGAGGCGGGGTCGAAGTCGGTTTCCAAGGCAGCAGCAGCCTGCCGGGCCACATCAGGGGCCGGCACGAAGTTCTTGCGGAGATGTTTGGGCAGCGACTTGATCAAGGCCGTGACGAGCTCCACCCGCTGGCCTGGTATCTGCCAACGGAAGGGTGCGTCGTCGAGCTGGTTCAGGAACAGCACGGGTACCTCGGCCGTGACGCCGTCCGAGGGATTGGGCGGCGAGCCGGGCGCCACGGGATGGAACTCGTAGCTCAGGGGCAGCTCAAAGCCCTTGTGAAGCCAGGTCCTCGGGTAGGCGGAATCATCCAGGGCTTCGGCGTCCTCGCTGATGAGCAGAGACTGGTCGAAGTCGAGCAAGGTGGGATCCTGCTGGCGGGCTTCCTTCCACCATTTGTCGAAGTGGCGTTCGGAGACCACGTCCTTGCCGACCCTGGCATCGTAGAACTCGAACAGCGCGTGGTCGTCCACGAGGATGTCGCGGCGGCGCATCCGTGTCTCGAGTTCCTCGATCTCGTGGAGCAAGGCGCGGTTGCGGTGGAAGAACTTGTGGTGGGTTTTCCAGTCGCCCTCTACGAGCGCATGCCGGATGAAGAGTTCGCGGGAGAGTTCGGGATCGATCCTGCCGTAGTTGATGCGGCGGTTCGGGATGATGGGAACTCCGTAGAGCATCACCTTTTCATGGGCCATGACCGAGCCCGTCCGGGTGGACCAGTGGGGCTCGCTGTAGGAGCGCTTCACGAGGTCCGGTGCAACCTGCTCTGCCCACACAGGATCGAACTTCGCGGCCACGCGGGCCCAGAGCCGGCTCGTTTCAACCAGTTCCGCCGCCATGACGAAGGCCGGCGACTTCTTGAACAACGCCGAGCCCGGGAAGATGGCGAAACGGGTGCCTCGTGCTCCGGCGTATTCGCGCTTGCGTTCATCCAGCATGCCGATGTGGCTCAGCAGTCCCGAGAGCAGGCTGATGTGGATTCCCTCGTTGTTGCCAACAGGGTCGGCCTCGCGCTTGTTGTCTATCGTGATGCCCAGCGGCTTGGCGAGCTGGCGCAATTGCTGGAAGAGGTCCTGCCATTCGCGGACGCGCAGGTAGTTGATGAACTCGTTCCTGCACAGCCGGCGGAATTGCGTGGAGGAAAGCTCCTGCTGTTTTTCCTGGATGTAGTTCCACAAGTTCAGGAATCCGGTGAAGTCCGAGTTCTCGTCCCGGAAGCGTGCGTGCTTCTCCGCCGCAAGCTGCTGCTTGTCCGTCGGGCGCTCGCGCGGATCCTGGATCGTCAAGGCCGCCGCGAGGATCATGACTTCCTTGACGCAGCCGCGCTTGCCAGCCTCGACAATCATCCTGCCGAGCCGGGGGTCCACTGGGAGTTGCGCCAACTTCTGCCCGACGGCGGTCAGGCCGCCGCGGTTGTCCGCGCCGCCCCCGCGCGTGTTTCGGCCGTCGGCCGCTGGGGGAGTGCTGCCGTCGCCCGTGCGGGCAGCGCTCAAGGCGCCGAGTTCGCGCAGCAGCGTGACGCCGTCGTTGATGGCACGGGAGTCCGGCGGCTCAACGAAGGGGAAGTTCTCGACGTCCTTGGGGCCGCGGGCAACGCCCATGGCAGTCATCTGCAGGATGACCGCGGCAAGGTTGGTCCTCAGGATTTCGGGATCAGTGAACGGGGGGCGGGACTCGAAGTCCTCCTCGGAATAGAGCCGTATGGCGATACCCTCTGACACGCGCCCGCAACGGCCGGAACGCTGGCTTGCCGATGCCTGCGAGACGCGTTCAATCGGCAGCCGTTGCACTTTGGTGCGGTGCGAGTATCGCGAGATGCGGGCCGTGCCGGTGTCGATGACGTACTTGATGCCGGGCACCGTCAGGGACGTTTCGGCCACGTTGGTGGCGAGGATGATCCGCCGCTTGCCGCCCGGGTTGAAGACCCTGTGCTGCTCCTGCAGGCTCAAACGGGCAAACAATGGCAGGACCTCCGTGCCCGCCAGCCTGCGGTTGGCTTGGATCCGGCCGTTCAGGGCTTCCGCGGCGTCACGGATCTCGCGCTCGCCGGAGAAGAACACCAGGATGTCTCCCGGAGCCTCCAGCGCGAGTTCGTCGACGGCGTCGCACACCGCGTCGAGGGGGTCGCGGTCTTCCTCGAGCTCGTCGTCGGACGCGTCCTCATCCTCGCCGGATGCACCGGAAGCACCGCCGGCCGGCTGGGAAAGCGGCCGGTAGCGGATTTCCACCGGGTAGGTCCGGCCCGATACTTCGATGATCGGAGCAGGTTCTTCCTCGCTGCCGAAATGCTTCGCGAAACGCTCGGGGTCGATGGTGGCCGAAGTGATGATGACTTTCAGGTCCGGCCTTTGCGGAAGGATCCGCTTGAGGTAGCCCAGGATGAAGTCGATGTTGAGGCTGCGCTCGTGTGCCTCGTCGATGATGATGGCGCTGTACTTCCGCAGCAGCTTGTCCCGCTGGATCTCGGCCAGCAGGATGCCATCGGTCATCAGCTTGATCTTGGTAGCCTTGCTGACCTCTCCGGTGAAACGGACCTGGAAGCCCACTTCCTGCCCGATCTCCACGCCCATCTCGAAGGCGATGCGTTCCGCGACGGTGCCCGCGGCAAGGCGACGCGGCTGGGTGTGGCCGATCAGGCCCTTGTCTCCGAGGCCGAGTTCCAGGCACATCTTGGGGATCTGCGTGGTCTTGCCGGAACCTGTTTCGCCGGCGATGATGGTCACCTGGTTTGCGGCGATCGCCGCCATCAAGTCCTCGCGGCGCTCGGAGACGGGCAGCTCTGCGGGGTAGGAAATATGAAATGTCATGGCTGCTGACAGTCTACTGTGGCGGCGCGCCGCCTTGCAGTGCACGGTTCCCTGCGGCTTTTTCCAATCGCCCGGCCAGGGTGCGGGCGTACTCCTTGAATTCCTCGGGAGAAATGATCTCAAAGTCCATGTCCAGCGCTGCGAGGTGTGCCGCCGGTTGCGCCAGGCTGTCCCAACCGGCGCGGAGCAGGGTGGCCTTCCCGCCGTCGTCGCTCAGGCTCGCGAGCTGCGGGCCGACGACGGCGGCCACCTCGCCGATCGGGGCATGGAGGCGCACGACGACGTCGTAACGGTAAGGTGACCGGGTCACGGAGCGCTGGACGTAGTCCGCGAGGTCCTCGGCAGGCAGGGGGCGCGGCACGTACTTCTTCCGTTCCGCCGGAAGCGTGGCGATACGGTCGGCGCGGAACGTGCGCCAGTCTTCCCGGTCCACATCCCACGCGACGAGGTACCAGCGCCGCCCGGTGTCCACCAGCCGGTATGGCTCCACGAGTCGCCGTCCGGCGTCGCCGTCAGCCTTGACATAGTCGAAACTGAGTTGCCGCTTGTCCGCGATCGCGGCGGAGACCACCGTGAGCTGCTGGGGGTCTACCGACGCCGCGTTGCTGGGCAGTGTGGTGACCGCGGCCTTGAGCATCGCGAACTTCGGGCGGAGACGTGAGGGAAGCACCTGTTCGAGCTTGGCAAGGGCGCGAACCGATGCTTCGCCGATACCGGCCACGGGACCCGCCGCCACCGAGTTCAGCCCCAGGGCGACGGCGAGAGCTTCATTGTCGTCCAGCAGCAGCGGCGGGAGCTGCGCCCCGGCGCCCAGTTGGTAACCGCCGGCTATCCCTGGCGAGGCGTGGATGGGGTAGCCCAGGTTCCGGAGCTTGTCGATATCGCGGCGGACGGTGCGCTCCGTGACACCCATCCGTGTGGCCAATGCCGGGCCGGTCCATTCACGCCGGACCTGCAGCAAGGACAACAATTGCAGCAGCCTCGCGGACGTCTGGATCATGCCATTGAATCTAGCCCAGGATGCGGACAAAAGTCGTCCGTGTTGAGGGACAGGCTGTGGTTAGTACGCGCGCAGTGTCCAGCATGAGTTGTCAGGCAGGTCCCGCGCGGTCCAAGGCTCGGAACGGTCGGGGAGTCGGCCACGGCCGTCCCGAAGGACCGCTGAGATGGAAGCGGCGGCAGTGATGATGAAGACGATGAAGAGCAAGACTCCGATGAATTCCATGACTCCATCGTGATCCTGGTGCACCCCGAGAAACAGTGGCAGAAACGACCCATTTAGGCAATTTTCTGCCACACTGGATCTATGTTGAAAACGGTGGCCATCATTGTTGTTCCCAACTTCTCGATCTTCGAATTCGGGACTGCCTGCGAGGTCTTCGGCATTGACCGCGCGGACCGGGGGAGTGGCGTTCCCGCCTTTGACTTCAGGGTCTGCACTCCCGTCCCTGGAGACGTGAAGATGAAGTCCGGACTGTCGATGCACGTTGGCCTGGGCCTTGAAGCCACGGCCGATGCCGACCTTGTCATCATGGCCCCGTACGGACGGGATGAGGACGTCCCGGAATCTGTATTGGATGCGCTGCGGGCGGCGCACGCGCGCGGGGCTTGGGTCATGTCGATATGTTCCGGGGCGTACGCGCTTGCCCGTGCAGGGCTTCTGGACGGGCGCCGCTGCACCACGCACTGGCACTATTCACAGGACCTCGCCCTCAGGTATCCGCAGATTCACGTCGACGAAAATGTGCTCTACGTCCAGGACGGAAGGATCATCTCAAGTGCCGGGACCGCCGCCGGTATTGACGCCTGCCTGCATCTTGTTCGCGTCGAGCTTGGCGCAAACGTTGCTGCTGCCATTGCCCGCGACATGGTGGTTCCGCCGCACCGCGACGGCGGCCAGGCCCAGTTCATCGACCGGCCCATGCCCACGTGTGGCTCCGCGCCCATGGAAGCATTGCTGCGCTGGATGGTGGAAAACCTCGAGCACGACCACAGCGTCAACGAGCTGGCTTCCCGGCTGCACATGTCCGCCCGGACCTTCGCACGCCGGTTCCGGGCCGAAACCGGGGCCACACCGGCGGCGTGGCTCAATTCGCAACGAGTGCTCCGGGCGCAGGAGCTTCTGGAAACCACCGAGCTGAACATTGACGAAATTGCGCGCGAAGCCGGATTCGGACATTCCGTGCTGCTGCGTCACCACTTCGCCAAGGTCCTGGCCACGAGTCCGCAGTCGTACCGGAGGGCTTTCCGCGGCCAGTTGGCGGAGGTTGGCTAGCGGCGGAGGGTCTCGTGGCCTTCTACCTTGGCGTTCTCCACGAGGGTGTGCCACGGCCCTGTGACCTCGGTCTCGGGAAGCGTGGCCCGGTGTTGTCCGGCGCGGATTGAATACATGAACCTGTCGGCTTGCCCGGCTGCTTTCCCGGTTGTCCGCGCAAGCGCTTGTTCGCTGGCGCGACCCCGGGATGGCACCTGGTCCCAAGGACAGGCCTCCACGATTGGCATCCAGCGCTGCTTATCTTCCGAGGTGGCGGCATCCACGGTCCAGACGCGGGTGATCGCGGCGACGCCACCGCTGCGCTGGACAGTGATTTTCATGTTCTGCGGCTTCCACTGCTCTGGAGGGTGTTGCTAGAGCTTTACCTTCACAGTTTCCCATGCCTTACGGACTGCGTCATGCTCGCGTGAACCGGCGCCGAAGAGTTCTTCGGCCGACGCGACCGTGGCTTTCGCAAAGCGCCCGAACGTGCAGGTGGCGGGCAGTGAGCCGCTGGTCAGCGTGCTGTACCAGATCTGTCCCGGAGCTTCCCAGGCATTGCCACCCAGCTCCAGGGCAAGAAGGGAGAACGCCCGGTTGGGGATGCCCGAATTGATGTGGACACCGCCGTTGTCCGCGGTGGTGCGGACATATTTGTCCATGGAGTCCGGTTGCGGATCCTTGCCGAGAACGTCGTCGTCATACGCAGTACCGGGTGCTTTCATGGATCGGAGGGCCGCGCCTTGGACGGCATCCGTAAACAAGCCCTCGCCGATCAACCAGCTGGCCTCGGCAGCAGTCTGCTTTTTGGCATACTGCTCCACGAGTGCCCCGAAAACATCCGACATGGATTCGTTGAGCGCTCCGGCCTGGTTCCGGTAGGCGAGTGCTGCCGTGTATTGGGTGACGCCGTGGGCGAGCTCGTGTCCGATCACGCTGAGCGACTTGGTGAACCTCTGGAAGATCTCGCCGTCGCCGTCACCGAAGACCATTTGGCCGCCGTTCCAGAAGGCATTGTCGTACAGCTCGCCGTAATGGACGGTGGCATCGAGTTTCAGGCCGGCGCCGTCGATCGAATTCCGGCTGAACGCCTCCGCATAAAGGGCGTGGGTTCCGCCGAGTCCGTCGTAGGCTTCATCGGCGGCGGCGTCGCCCGTCGCCGGGCCTTTCTCCTTGCGGACGGCCTTGCCCGGCAAGGCTTCGGTGGAGCCGGCGTCGTAGATGGTGCGCTTGGGCGGCCCGGGCTTCGCCTGGCGCGCAGTGGGCACCGGGGCCGGCACCGGAAGCGAGCGGACCGCTTGGAGGTTCTTGATGTGGAGCAGGGATTCCTTGGCCGCCCGCGCAATAACGCGCAGGCGGGGCTCATGTTGGGCCGCCAGCCTTCGCAGCATGTACGGCGGAACGATGGAACAGATCACGGCGAACCCTTTCGTACCTCGTGGACGGGTACGAACAGCTTAGGAGCGGCCACCGACTTTTTAGCCGGCCCGCTGCGGCATGTCCCGGATGGCGACGACGGGTGGGCCCCGTGAGGGCACGCCGACTGGTCTGTAACCCAAAACCGGCAACGCGGCCGGGCAAAGAAAAAACCCCGCCGGTTCCTTGAACTGGCGGGGTTTTCTGTTGTGCCCTCGATAGGATTCGAACCTACGGCCTTCTGCTCCGGAGGCAGACGCTCTATCCCCTGAGCTACGAGGGCATCCGGGGCTCCCGTCCGTTGCCGGAGGGACGTCCATGAGCTTAGCAGGTCACCGCGCCGCAATGGAAAACGGGTGCGGGCGAGCCGTCAGTAGCCCGCGAAAGCGTCCACATGGATTCGTCGGGCTCCGGCGTGGCGGGCGGCCGAGCGAAGGGCGTCCACGTTTGCCGGGGACCCGGAGACGTACACGTCCCGTTCGGCCACATCGGGGATGAGCGCCCGCAGGGAGTCGCCATCGATGCGGCTCCGCCCGGCGTCGTGCATGAACGACGGCGGGAGGGAACCGTCCGAGAGGCGGGCGATGACCCGTGCCCCCGAGGCCTCGAGGACATCGCACCCGGCGAGTTCGGCGGCGCTGGGGGCGAGATACAGCACGATGATGTCCCTTCGTGCTGAGTCGCCGGCAGCCAGCTGGGAAAGGAAAGGTGCAATCCCGATTCCCGCCGCGATGAGCAGCACGGGTTTGCCGGCGTGGGGCGGGAGGACGAAGTCGCCGCCTACGGCGGTTCCATGGACGCACTGTCCAGGCTCAAGCGCGAGCAACGCGCGCTTGGCTGCCGAGACGGGTTCCGCCGTGCCGACGCCGAATGTCATCTCGGGCGAGTCAGGCGCGCTGGTGATGCTGAAGACCCGTCGCCGCCCTTTGCCGTCCGAGCGCGAGTGCGGAAGGTTGAGTTCCATGAACTGCCCCGGAAGGAAGCGGACTGGCCGTCGTGGCTCAAAACGGAACTCGGTGGTGAAGGGGGTCAAGGGACGCGAGCCCTTGAACGTCAGCACGATTCCGCCCCGCTGCCCCACAAGGAACGCGAGGAGGTTTCCAATGAGCAGAGCGAGTTCCGGCGAGTTGGCGACGCCCGCCACGTTGTAAGGCACCGCGAACAACAAGGCCACGACGGCGGCCAGCGCCACCTGCTGCCAACGGCGGGGAGGCAAGGTAAGTGGTTCGGTGAGCATGAAGCCGACGAAAAACAGAAGCGGCTGCTGCGCGATCGGTTGCCACACGGCGGGTCCGAAGGTCATGCCGCCCCGCAGGAGCAAGGCGCACACCACCGACACCGCCACCACCAGGAAAGTGCAGGCCATGAGCACCTTCAGCGTCCGGTACAGCACCAGCAGCACGCCGGGCACCAGGAGCCACAGCATGGCCGGGGTCGCTGCCCACCACGTGGCGATGTTCAAGCCGGTGAGCCCGGCGATGAAGGCGCCCGCGGCGGCGGGATTGAAGATGTGCCGCCCGCGGAAGGCCAATACATACTTCGATGCCGAGGCCAGGACGCACGCCACGGCGACTCCGGCGAGATCGAGGACCTGGACCGAGGGAACCAGCTCAGTGGGCCAGAACAGGAAGTACAACAAAAGGCCCGTGATCAGCGAGGACTCCGAATGCGGCCGTACCTTGAAGAGCATGGCCACGAGCCGGTTGGACGCATACGTCAGGCCCAGGCACAGCACAAGGTGGACCAGCATTTCAGGCAGCCCGAAGGTGAGCCAGCCCAGCGCGTTCAGCACCAGGCTGTACACCGCGAGCACGCCAAGGACCCAAAGAATCAGCCGGTACATCGTGAAATGGCCGAGCCAGGCATCCACGCGCGCTTTGATGGCAATCATGTGAACAGAGTCCCTTCGAAGCCGGCCGAATAGGCGGCATGTCCGTCCGAATACACCTTGAGCCAGGAGAATTCGAATTCTGTCTCCAGCACCGGCGGATCAACCATGAAAAGTGCTGTGGCCAGGGCATCGGCTTCCATTGCCGTCGCAGCCATGGTCCACGTGGCCACGACCGTCTCGATGGGGCGCCCGGTGGCGCCGTCGAGGACATGGTGCAGGCCGTCGCCCCACGTCCGGCGGTTGGCGGCGGAAGCGCACAACGCGCCGTCGCGCAGTTCGACGACGCCGATCGCCTGGGTGGGGTCGTAGGGGTGTTCGAGGGCCACGCGCAATGGTTCCGCCCCGGAATGGAGCATGTCGCCGCTCGCATCGACCAGGAACTCCGCGGTTCCCGCTCCGCGCAGGACCGAGGCCAGAAGGTCCACCAATTGGCCCTTTCCCGCAGCGCCGATGTCCAGGACCACGGGAGCGGAAGCGGAGATCGACGTGCCGCTCCATACGAGGACGTCTTCCCAGCGCGGTGCCGGCACCGGATGGCCGAGGGGCCGCAAAGCGTAGTCTGCGCCATAGCCCAGGCGCTCGAGGCTCCTGCCAATGAGCGGAGTCATGGCACCGTTGCTGAGGTGGTATAGCTTTTTGAAAAGCTGTTCCAGTTCGCCGGCCCCGGCCGGAAGGGTGACGGTGCCGGGTTCACGGGCGAGCACTGCAATCAGGGAGTCGTCCCGGAAACGCGAGTAGCTTCGGTCGTAGTCCTCCACGACGCCGAGCAAGCCGGCGCGCACCCCCTCCGGGAGGTACTCCGGCGTCGAGATTTCCCACGTGGTCCCGATGCCGTCGAAGCTGAAAACGCTCCAGCCCGTGAGCGTCATGCCGCTATTTGGCCTCGGACTTGATGGTTTCCACGGCCTTGTTGAATCCTTCGCTCGTCAGGGAGGAGCCCGCTACTTTCGAGACGTTGATCTCGTCCAGTTTCTTGCCGACAACCTGCGCGGCGATGCCGTTCTTGAACTGTCCCTGGAACTCCTGGGTGTTCGGGTTGTTGGCATGGACGGTGATGTCCACAGCGGAAATAGTGTTGCCGGCCAAGGTCAGTTGGACGCCCACGGTTTCGCCGCCGTTGGGTGAAATGTAGTCACCGTCCGCACTGTAGGTTCCGTCCTTGTACGGGCCGGAAATCGAGGAGGTCTTCTGCGGGGTGCTGCCTTGGGCCGAAGGGGCGCAAGCTGCCACCGAACTGGCCAGGGTGAGGCCGGCGGCGCCTACCAGGAGGCCCTTGCGGAGTGGCGTAGTCATGTTTCTGCTCGTTTCAACTGGACTCGAAAAGGGTCAATGCATAGTGCTCCGGGCCGTGGGCCGATCACACGCTTGACGTTGATTTCAGCCTATCGGTTCAGTCTGGGAGCTCTACCGAGCGAAGCTGGGCGTCGGCTGGGTGCGCGCTGGTGCCCGCATGTGCGCATTGCTAAGCATAAGAATTCCACCAGTTGCAAGCCCCACCGGTAGGCTAGACGGGTGACTCCCGAAGAACTCTCAGCCGCCATATCCGCCTGCCTGAAAGACGCTGTCGCCGCTGGCGAGCTTGCGCTTTCCGAATCTGCCCTCCCCGAGGACGTGCGCGTGGAGCGACCCAAGAACCGGGAGCACGGCGACTGGGCCACCAACATCGCCTTGCAGCTTGCCAAGCAAGCCGGGACCAACCCGCGGGAATTCGCCACGATCCTGGGCAAGCGGCTCGAAGCGATCGACGGCGTCACCGCCGTGGACATCGCTGGCCCCGGCTTCCTTAACATCACCGTGGACGCGGCCGCCGCCGGCGCGCTGGCCAAGGTCATCGTCGAGGCGGGAAGCTCCTACGGAACCAACCAGGCGCTCGCAGGCCATGTGGTCAACATGGAATTCGTCTCGGCCAACCCCACGGGGCCGCTGCACATCGGCCACACGCGATGGGCCGCGCTGGGCGATTCCATCGCCCGCGTCCTCCGCGCCTCCGGTGCGGACGTCACCGCGGAGTACTACATCAACGACGCCGGCTCGCAGATGAACGTTTTTGCGAACTCGGTGCTCTCCCGCCTGCACGGACGGGGCGTTCCGGAGGGCGGCTACCCGGGCGAGTACATCCGGGAACTCGGCGACGAGGTCCTCAAGGCCCACCCGGCAATCCGCGAGCTGACCGACGAGGCAGCGCTGCCGGTCATCCGCGCCGCCGCCTACGAGGCCCAGATGAAGGACATCAAGGACACCCTGGCCGGATTCGGCGTGGCTTTCGACGTCTTCTTCTCCGAGCAGGAACTGCACGACGGCGGCGCGATCGAATCCGCCGTCGCCCGCCTCCGGGAACAGGGCCACGTGTTCGACGACGGCGGGGCAGTCTGGCTGCGCACCACGGACTTCGGCGATGACAAGGACCGCGTGATGATCCGTGCCAACGGGGAACCCACGTATTTCGCCGCCGACGCCGCGTATTACCTGTCGAAGAAGGACCGCGGCTTCACGGAGAAGATCTACCTGCTCGGGGCCGACCATCACGGCTACATCAACCGGCTCAAGGCCATCGCCGCCTGTGCGGGCGACGATCCCGAGGTCAACATCGAGGTCCTGATCGGACAGCTGGTGTCGGTCAACGGCGCCAAGCTGTCCAAGCGCGCCGGCAACATCATCGAGCTCAAGGACCTTATCGAGTGGCTCGGGAAGGACGCTGTGCGTTACTCGCTGGCGCGCTTCCCCGCGGATTCGCCGCTGACACTGGACCCGGAGCTGCTGAAGAAGAACAGCAACGAAAATCCTGTGTTCTACGTGCAGTACGCGCACGCCCGTTCCCGGGGAACGGCACGCAACGCGATCGACGCCGGCGTGGACCACAGCGCGTTCGACGCGTCCCTGCTGGACCACGCGACCGAAAACGAGCTGCTGTCCTACCTCGGCAGCTACCCGTCCATCGTGGCCAAGGCCGCGGAGCTCCGCGAGCCGCACCGTGTGGCCCGCCACCTCGAGGTCATCGCCGGTGCCTACCACCGCTGGTACGACGCCTGCCGCGTTTCGCCGCTGGGCGATGAAGCCGTCCAGGACGTCAACCGCACGCGGCTGTGGCTCAACGACGCCACGAGCCAGGTGCTGGCGAACGGACTTGAACTCCTCGGCGTTTCAGCTCCGGAACGGATGTGATCAGCGTGCAGAATAACGCCCCCGCCTCACCCCTTGCGCCCGAATGGCTCGCCGTGCCGGAAGACCTGAACGCGCTGCACGCGCCGATGTGGGCCGAAGGTGTCCGGAGGAACGACGACGGCGAACTCGCCATTGATGGCGTTCCCGTCAGCGAGCTCAAGGCTCAGTTCGGCACCCCGCTGTTCGTCATGAGCGAAGGCGATTTCCGGGCCCGTGCCCGCTCCTTCAAGCATGCCTTCGACGAAGCTTTCGAGGACATCTGCGGGGGAGTGGATGTCTATTACGCCGGAAAGTCCTTCTTGTGCACTGCCGTGGCCGCCTGGGTGGCGGAAGAAGGCCTGCGCCTGGACACGTGCTCCGGGGGAGAACTCGCCGTCGCGGCGCGCGCCGGCATCGACGGTGCCCATCTGGGGCTGCACGGCAACAACAAGTCCGACGCCGAAATCAACCGCGCACTGGACATGAAGCTCGGCCGCATCGTGGTGGACAGCCTCGATGAGCTTGAGCGGGTTGCCAAGATAGCCTCCGGCCGCGGCGAGACGGCGAAGGTCATGCTGCGGCTGACTCCCGGCGTCCACGCCCACACCCACGAATTCATCGCCACGGCCCACGAGGACCAGAAATTCGGTCTCTCCATGGCCGGGGATACTACCGAGTCGGCCGGCCTTTCGGCCGCCGAAGAAGCCGTCGCGGCGGCCACCTTGTACTCCAACGTGGAACTCCTGGGCCTGCACTGCCACATCGGTTCCCAGATCTTCGAGCCCGACGGCTTCGCCCTGGCAGCCGAGAAGCTGCTGAGATTCCTCGCAGCGATGCAGGCGAAGTACTCCATCGTCCTGCCGGAACTGGACCTGGGCGGCGGCTACGGCATCGCCTACACCCCGGTGGACACCCCCCGCCCGCCTGCCGAGATCGCGCAGGCGATGGCCGCCGTCGTACGCTCCACGTGCGCTGGGCTGGGGATCACCCCGCCGCGCATTTCGATCGAACCGGGCCGCGCGATCGTGGGAACCAGCACGTTCACCTTGTACGAGGTGGGAACGCTGAAAACAGTTCGCGTGGACGCGCCCGCGGGTGCCGGGGCCAAAGAAAACGTTACGTTCCCGCGCCGCTATGTGTCGGTGGACGGCGGCATGAGCGACAACGCCCGTCCGGTGCTGTACGACGCGGATTATTCGGCCATTCTCGCCTCGCGGGCCTCGGGTGCCGCCCCGGAGTTGTCCCGAGTAGTGGGCAAACATTGCGAGAGCGGCGACATAGTTGTTAGAGATGTATATCTGCCCGAAGACGTGGCAGCCGGTGATCTGCTCGCTGTACCGGGAACCGGCGCTTACTGCTGGGCCCTCTCAAGCAACTACAACTATCTGGCCAGGCCTGGCGTTGTCGCTGTGCGCAATGGATCCGCCCGGCTGATCGTCCGCGGGGAAACCGAAGAAGATCTCTTGAACCGCGACATGGGAGTGGCGAATGTCTGAAGTGCGAACCCTGAAGGTGGCCCTGCTGGGCTGTGGCAATGTCGGGGCCCAGGTAGCGCGGATTCTCCTTGACGACGCCGACGCCCTTGCGGCCCGCACCGGCGCGCGCCTGCAGTTGTCCGGCATCGCCGTGCGAAACATCGATTCAGAGCGCGACGTCGAACTGCCGCGCGAACTGTTCACTACCGACGCCGATACCCTGGCCAAGGACGCCGACCTGGTGATCGAGCTCATGGGCGGCATCGAGCCGGCCCGTTCGCTCATCCTGACCGCAATGCAGAATGGCGCCTGCGTCGTGACCGGCAACAAGGCGCTCCTGGCACAGGATGGCCCGACGCTCTACGAAGAAGCCGACAAGGCCGGCGTCCAGCTCTCGTATGAGGCCGCCGTCGCCGGAGCCATTCCGATCCTGCGCCCCATCCGCGACAGCCTCTCGGGCGACCGCATCACCCGGGTCCTGGGCATCGTCAACGGCACCACCAACTTCATCCTCGACCAGATGGACAGCACCGGTGCGCAGTTCGCCGACGCGCTGGCCGAGGCCCAACGCCTCGGATACGCCGAAGCCGACCCGACTGCCGACGTCGAAGGCCATGACGCCGCGGCCAAGGCCGCCATCCTTGCGTCGTTGTCCTTCCACACGCGCTTCGCGCTCGAAGACGTCTACTGCGAAGGCATCACCAAGGTCAGCGCGGCCGACATTGCCGCCGCGAAGGAAGCGGGATTCGTCATCAAGCTTCTCGCCATCGCCGAGAAGATCACCAGCGCAAACGGCGACGATGGCATTTCGGTCCGCGTCCACCCCACCCTCCTGCCCCGCGAACACCCGCTCGCAGCAGTCCGTGGTGCGTTCAACGCAGTCTTCATCGAAGCCGAGAATGCCGGCGAGCTGATGTTCTACGGCCAGGGCGCCGGCGGAACCCCCACGGCGTCCGCCGTCCTGGGCGACCTCGTTTCGGCAGCCCGCCGGCTGGTGCTTGGCGGTCCCGGCCGCACCGAGACCACCACCGGCTACGTGCCCGCGCTGCCGATCGACGCCTCCACGACGAGCTACTACATCGGCCTCGATGTCGCCGACCAGGCCGGAGTGCTGGCCCGGATCACCCACATCTTCGCGGAGAACGGCGTGTCGATTGAGATCATGCGCCAGACAATCCACCGCGACGCCGGCTCTAAGGTTGAGTCGGCCGAGCTGAAGATCGTCACCCACCGCGCATCCGAAGCCGCACTCGCGGCAACCGTCGAGGCCGTCAAGGGCCTGGACGTCATCAATTCTGTGACATCCGTCCTGCGGGTAGAAGGGGTCTAAGTGGCTCACCAATGGCGCGGAGTAATCCGCGAATACGCTGATCGTTTGCCTGTAACGGAAGCCACGAAGGTCATTACCCTCGGCGAGGGCGGAACCCCGCTGGTCCACGCGCAGAAGCTCTCCGAACTCACCGGTTCCACGGTCTACCTGAAGGTGGAGGGCATGAACCCCACCGGATCCTTCAAGGACCGCGGCATGACGATGGCCATGACGGCGGCTGTCGAAGCCGGCGCCAAGGCCGTTGTCTGCGCCTCCACGGGCAACACCTCGGCCTCCGCCGCGGCCTACGCGACGGCCGCCGGGCTGAAGTGTGCCGTGCTCGTCCCCGAAGGCAAGATCTCCATGGGCAAGCTCAGCCAGGCCATCGCGCACGGTGCCACGCTCCTGCAGGTGGACGGGAACTTCGACAATTGCCTGGACATCGCCCGGAAGCTCGGCGAGTCCTACCCGGTGTTCCTCGTGAACTCCGTCAATCCGGCGCGTATCCAGGGCCAGAAGACCGGTGCCTTCGAAATCGTCGACGCCCTCGGAGACGCTCCGGACATCCACGTCCTGCCGGTCGGCAACGCGGGCAACATCAGCGCGTATTGGAAGGGCTACAAGGAGTACTCCGCGCCCTTCGAGTCCGCAACGGCCGGCACCCTTCCCGCCGTCTCCACCAAGACTCCGGCCATGTGGGGATTCCAGGCGGCAGGCGCGGCACCGTTCGTGGCAGGCCACCCCATCACCGAACCGGACACGATCGCCACGGCCATCCGCATCGGCAATCCGGCATCCTGGGACACGGCCATCGCGGCACGCGATGAATCCGGCGGCTTCATCGACGCCGTGACCGACGAGGAAATCCTCGATGCCCACCGCTGGCTCTCCGCCAAGGAAGGCGTCTTCGTGGAACCCGGTTCCGCCGCAGGCGTCGCCGGCCTCATCAAGAAGCACGCGGCCGGCGAGGTTCCCACCGGAAAGACGATCGTCATCACGGTCACCGGTCACGGACTCAAAGACCCGCAGTGGGCCCTCCGCACCGAAGACGGAAGCGACGTCCAGCCGGTCAAGGTACCGAACGACGTCGTGACCGTGGCATCCGAACTGGGACTGGAAGAAAACTAAGAGTGGACACCACGCAGCCCACCGCGACGGGTCTCAAGCTTGTCGCGGCAGGCCAGCAGCTGACCGTCAGGGTCCCGGGCACCAGCGCCAACCTGGGCCCGGGCTATGACAGCCTCGGCCTGGCATTGTCGATCTACGACACCCTGACCGTCGAGACACTCTCTACCGGAGAGCTCGAGTTCGAGCTCTCCGGCGAGGGATCCGAGTCCCTCCCTCGCGATGGCAGCCACCTCGTAGTGCGTGCGCTCACCATGGCCCTGGAACGCCTCGGTTTCAGGCACGGCGGCCTCAAGATCACCGCTGACAACGTCAATCCGCACGGCCGTGGACTTGGCTCCTCGGCCTCGGCCGTGGTTGCGGCCGTTACCGCTGCCAACGCCTTGGTCCCCGAATCCGCCCAGCGCGACCGCGAATGGATCCTGCAGCTCACGAGCGAGATGGAAGGGCACCCGGACAACGTCGCACCCGCGATTTTCGGCGGACTGGCCTTGTCGTGGCAGGACAGCGAGCAGTACAGCAGCACCCGTGCGGAGGTGGTCCCGTCGGTCATCCCGATCGTGGCCGTCCCCGACTACGAACTGTCCACCGAAACCGCCCGCGGGCTGCTGCCCGCTTCCATCGGCCACCACGCGGCAGCGATGAACGCAGGGCGTGCCGCCCTCCTGGTCCACGCCTTGACGTCCGATCCCCGTTTCCTGCTTCCCGGGACCGAGGACTACCTGCACCAGAGCTACCGCGCAGAGGCAATGCGGCCAAGTGCGGCGCTGATCAAGGCCTTGCGGTCCGCAGGACACGCGGCTGTCGTTTCGGGAGCGGGTCCCACCGTTCTGGCGCTGGCCAACGGCGCGGACGAAGCCGGGGCGGTTGCCGAATTGATTAAAACGTTCACCGCGGACAACACACCGGACGTTGCGTGGCGCGTGATGACACTGGCAGTGGACGTTGAAGGTGCTAGAGTGGACTTGCACCGGCGGTAGAACCGCGGGCAGTTCCCTGACATTGGATCCCGGCTAGATGCCGTTCCCGTCTCCTACTGTGTCGAAGTCTGCCGGTGTCGTCTCCTTATCGGCCTGTCGCAGGTGCCACAGAACCCTTTCTGTTACCCGGACCGTCAGCCCGCGCCCCGCCCGCCGGAGCATCGAAGACGTATTAGTATCCGGCCCTGCTGAAACTAAACCGGCAAGACCGAAATCACGGCTGCAGATCTGAACTGCAGTCCAGAACAAATCATCGCGTCCAGCTCTAGGTCTGGACGCCGTCGAGGGGGAAGGATCCTTCGTGACAGAAACCACTGAGCTGGCTTCAGCTGTGGACACAACATCTTCTGCAGCTGAATCAACGGCCGCAACCGCTAAGAGCAGCGGCCTTGCAGGCCTCAAGCTCGCGCAGCTCCAGGCTCTCGCCAGTCAGCTGGGCATTTCGGGCGGATCCCGGATGCGCAAGGGGGACTTGGTTTCGGCTATCTCGGCCCACCGCGCCGGTGCAACCACCAGCAAGGCTCCTACCGCGGCCAAAGCCGTGGCAGCAAAGGCCGCGCCTGCATCCCCGGAAGCTGAGACCCCTGCCGCACCTGCCGCAGCATCCACCGAAGCCGCCGCGCAGGATGGCACCCGGGCACGTGGCCGTGGCCGTAGCCGCCGCGCCACGAGCGACGGCGTTGTTGCCGCTCCCGCCGCCGCGGAAGCCGCGGAGGCTCCCGCCGTCGTCGTCGAGGCGCCTGCAGCTCCTGCCGCCGAAGCAAGCGAGGCCGCCGGCGAACGCCGCCAGCCGCGCACGCGGAACCGTCGTCGTGGCGAGGCCGTTGCTCCTGTGGAGGCCGGTGAAGCCGGCGAGACCGGCGCTGCCGAGCAGCCGCAGGCCGAACAGCCCCGTACCGAACAGCCCCGCACAGAGCAGCGCCAGGCAGAACAGCGCCAGCCCGAGCAGCGTCAGGCACAGCCGCGCCAGGGCGAACAGGCCTCGGCCGACGCCAGCGAATCCGGCCAGCGCGAACGCCGCGACAACACCCGCACGCGTCGCGAAGACACGAACGACGGCGATGACAGCGGCAACCGCCGAAATCGTCGCAATCGTCGCGACCGCAACGACCGTCCGGGTCCGCAGGACAACCGCGACAACCGTGACAACCGCGATGGAAACACCCGCAGCGACCGCTTCCGCGACCGCAACGAGCGCCGCCGGGGCCGCGGCCAGGGCCCGGACGTCGACGACGTCGAGGTCACCGAAGACGACGTCCTGCTGCCGGTTGCCGGCATCCTGGACGTACTGGAGAACTACGCGTTCATCCGCACCTCTGGCTACCTGCCCGGTGCCAACGACGTGTATGTGTCCCTCGCCCAGGTCAAGAAATACAACCTGCGCAAGGGTGACGCCGTCGTCGGTGCCATCCGCGCCCCGCGTGATGGCGAGGACCGCAACCAGCAGTCCGCGCGCCAGAAGTTCAACGCGCTCGTCCGCGTCACGTCGGTCAACGGCAAGACGCCCGAAGAGCTCAAGGACCGTGTCGAATTCGCGAAGCTCGTCCCGCTGTACCCGTCCGAGCGCCTGCGCCTCGAAACGGACCCCAAGAAGATCGGCCCGCGCGTCATCGACCTCGTGGCCCCGATCGGCAAGGGCCAGCGCGGCCTGATCGTCTCCCCGCCGAAGGCCGGTAAGACGCTCATCCTGCAGTCGATCGCGAACGCGATCACCACCAACAACCCTGAGGTCCACCTCATGATGGTGCTGGTTGACGAACGTCCCGAAGAAGTAACGGACATGCAGCGCACCGTCAAGGGCGAGGTCATTGCCTCCACCTTCGACCGTCCCGCCGACGACCACACCACGGTTGCCGAGCTTTCCATCGAGCGCGCCAAGCGACTCGTGGAAATGGGCATGGACGTGGTGGTCCTCCTGGATTCCATGACCCGCCTGGGCCGCGCCTACAACCTGGCAGCGCCGGCCTCCGGCCGTATCCTGTCCGGTGGTGTCGACTCCGCTGCGCTCTACCCGCCGAAGCGTTTCTTCGGTGCTGCGCGCAACATCGAAAACGGTGGCTCGCTCACCATCCTGGCAACCGCGCTCGTGGAGACCGGTTCCAAGATGGACGAGGTCATCTTCGAGGAGTTCAAGGGCACGGGCAACATGGAGCTCCGCCTGTCCCGCCAGCTGGCGGACAAGCGCATCTTCCCGGCCGTGGACGTCAACGCTTCGGGTACGCGTCGCGAAGAGAACCTGCTTTCGGCCGAAGAAGTCAAGATCATGTGGAAGCTGCGCCGCGTCCTGTCCGGACTCGAGACCCAGCAGAGCCTTGAACTCCTGACCAACAAGATCCGGGAGACCGGGAGCAACGTCGAGTTCCTCATGCAGGTACAGAAGACGACTCTTGGAGCCAAGTCGGATAACGACAAGTAGCTGTTTCAGGGGCGGGCGCTGGTTCGTTCGTGCGGTTGATTCCGCGCGGATGTTCCGCTCCCGCCCTTTCCCGTTGCAACGCGGGGCCACTTACGGCCCATGCCGGGGGTCAAGATGGGCCGGAAGTGACCCCGCGTCGCAGTTATTAGACTTGTAGAAGTCGAAAGAGGTTTGAAAATGTTTGAGTCCGTACAGGGATTGCTTGACGAACATGCCGCCATCCAGGCGCAGTTGAGTGATCCTGCCGTTTATGCCGACCAGGCTTTGGCCCGCAAGTTGGGGCGGCGCTCTGCCCAGTTGCAGGGCATCGTTGAGGCGTACAACCGTTGGCGCGGGCTCATGGACGATCTCGAAGCAGCCAAGGAAATGGCTTCCGAGGACGCCGAATTTGCTGCCGAGGTAGACGAAATCGAGGCGAAGCTTCCGGCAGCGCAGGAGAAACTGCGCAGGCTGCTGATCCCGCGCGATCCCGACGACGCCCGCAACGTCATCCTTGAGGTTAAGGGCGGCGAAGGCGGCGACGAAGCTGCGCTCTTCGCCGGAGACCTGCTGCGCATGTACATGCGCTACGCGGAGTCGCGCGGCTGGAAGACCGAACTCATCTCGGCCACGGAATCAGACCTGGGCGGCTACAAGGACGTCCAGATGGCCGTCAAGGGCAACTCGAACGATCCCGCAGAAGGCGTCTATGCCCGCTTGAAGTTCGAGGGCGGCGTGCACCGCGTCCAGCGCGTTCCCGTCACCGAATCGCAGGGCCGCATCCACACTTCCGCCGCCGGTGTACTCGTGCTCCCGGAAGTGGATGAGCCCGAAGAGCTCGAAATCAACCAGAACGACCTGAAGATCGACGTCTACCGGTCCTCGGGCCCCGGTGGCCAGTCCGTCAACACCACGGACTCGGCAGTCCGCATCACCCACCTCCCTACGGGCATCGTGGTGGCCATGCAGAACGAAAAATCCCAGCTGCAGAACCGCGAAGCCGGCATGCGCGTCCTCCGTGCCCGCATCCTCGCCCACCAGCAGGAGCAGATCGACGCCGAGAACTCGGCGCAGCGCAAATCCCAGATCCGTACCATGGACCGTTCCGAGCGCATCCGGACGTACAACTTCCCGGAGAACCGGATTGCCGACCACCGTACCGGCTACAAGGCCTACAACCTCGACGCCGTCATGAACGGCGACCTGGAACCGGTCATCCAGTCGGCCATCGAAATGGACGAACAGTCGCGCCTGGATGCCCTGGGCGAGTAGCAGCCTGCAAGGATCCTGATGACGCTCTTTCCGGGCCAAAGCCTCGCCGACGCCGTCCGCGAGGCAACAACCATCCTGTCCGACGCCGGAGTCCCCACTCCGCGCGTGGACGCGGAACTCCTCGCGGAACATCTCCTGGGCGTCGGCCTCGGGCGGCTACGCGCCATGTTGCTCGGTGACACCGCAGTTCCGGAAGGGTACGCGGACCTGGTGGCCGAACGGGCACAGCGCGTTCCGCTCCAGCACATCACCGGCGTCGCGCATTTCCGTTACCTCACGCTTGCCGTGGGTCCGGGCGTGTTCATTCCGCGGCCCGAAACGGAATCCGTGGTCCAGCTGGTCATCGACCACCTCCAGGGTCTCCCGCACCCCAAAGTGGTTGATCTTGGCACCGGCTCGGGTGCCATTGCCGGTTCGATTGCCCACGAAGTGCCCGGAGCCGAGGTCCACGCCGTCGAATTCAGCACCTTCGCCCACGCGTGGGCCACCAAGAACCTGAAGCCGCTCGGGGTGAAGCTCGTGCAGGGCGACCTCCGCAATGCCTTGCCCGAACACGACGGAACGTTCGACGTCGTTGTTTCCAATCCGCCCTACATCCCGGCTGAAGCCATTCCGAACGAACCCGAGGTGGCGCTGCACGATCCGCCCGAGGCGCTGTACGGCGGGGGAGCAAACGGAATGGAGCTCCCGACGGCGGCTGCGGCCTCGGCTGCCCGGCTCCTCAAGGGCGGCGGCTTCTTCGTGATGGAGCACGCAGAGGTGCAGGCAGGGTGGATTTCCGAACACCTGAAGTCGGCCGGCTGCTGGACCCAGGTCACCACCCACCTCGATCTCAACGGCAAGGAACGTGCCACGAGCGCAGTGTTGGCAATCGCTGCCTCCGGGAAATGAAAGAATAACGCTGTGACCACAAGCTACAACTGCACGTCAGAGGAACAACGCGCCGAAGGCCTGGAGCATGCGCAGCGCGCCATCAGCGAGAAAAAGTGTGTCGTCATGCCGACGGACACCGTCTACGGCATTGCCGCCGACGCGTTCTCGCCGCAAGCCGTGACCATGCTGCTTGTCTCAAAGGGCCGCGGCCGCCATATGCCGCCCCCGGTGCTGATCCCGCGGATCAATGCGCTCGACGGGCTGGCGACCGATGTATCGGAAGAAGCCCGGAAACTGGCGGAAGCCTTTTGGCCCGGCGGCCTGACGCTGATCTTCCACGCCCAGCCGTCCTTGGACTGGGATCTGGGGGAGACCCGCGGAACCGTCGCTCTTCGCATGCCGGACGACGCCATTGCGCTTGAACTGCTCAACCGCACCGGGCCGCTGGCAGTGTCCTCGGCCAATCGCACCGGCCAGGCGGCCGCGCAGACAGCCGCCGAGGCAAGGACCCAGCTTGCCGAATCGGTCGAGGTGTACCTTGAGGGCGGCTTCCGGCCGGTCGAAGGAACCGAGTCCGTACCGTCCACGATCGTTGACGCCACCGCCTTGCCGCTCCGCGTAGTGCGCGATGGTGCCATTTCCCTGGAACGCCTCCGCGAAGTAGTGCCCGGAGTGCTGGCCCTCGGAGAAACCGCGCCGGAAACTGAACCGGAGCCGGAAACCGCGCCTGAGGCCGCCGTGCAGCAGGAGACGGCGCCTGAGACGGCGCCGGATGCGCAAGCTGAGACCCCTGCGCCTGAGACCCCTGCGCCTGGGACCCCTGTTCAAGCAGAGACCCCGGCTCCTGGCGAAAATACTGTCCGCACGGAGACCAGGGCCGAATGAGCCTGGTCCGGGATCGTGTTCCCCTTCTGGACGTAGACGTCACCGCCTTGTGCGCCGACGAACTTATCGAGGCCATCAGCGGATACGTTTCGGACGGCACCACCAAGGTTGTTCTCGGACACAATCTCCACAGCGTCACGTTGTTTCATTCGAGTCCGGACTTCCGTCGTCTCTATGAACGCAGCGATGTGGTGCTCATGGATGGCGCGCCGGTCGCGATGCTTTGGGGACTTGGGCACCGCGGAGGTTCACGTGACGATGCTGCCGGGTTGATGGAATACCGTTTGGGTTCCACTGACTGGGTGCCGGCGCTCGGCCGCGTCGATGGACTGCGCCGGATCGCCGTCGTCGGCGCTGGTCCCGAAGCCAACAGCAAGACAGTGGAACGCCTCCGCGACATCGTGCCCGGCGCCGTGGTATCCGGGCGCCCCGGGGAGAATTGGAACGATGCCGGCGAAGAGGCCGCCGTCGCCTGGTTGGCGGAATTCCGCCCCCAGCTCGTCCTTCTTGGCCTGGGAATGCCGCTGCAGGAATCGGTCCTCCACCGGCGCCTGGACGAGCTTCCACCTGCCGTCTACTGCACAGTCGGCGGCGCTATCGAGCAGCTGGCCGGCCTCCAGAAGCTCGCTCCACGCTGGCTGGGCCGCCTCGGGCTTGAATGGGCTTGGCGACTTGCCCTGCACCCGGGACGCGTCGCCTACCGGGTCTTCGGCGAGCCGTGGGTGCTCCTCGGCCTGCTGGTACGCCGTCGGCTTTCCTCCAAGAACCGCGAGGCCGGAACACCACGCCCTTAGAACTTCTGGTCCTCCAGCGGACCGAAGCCCTTGTCCCGCAAACCCGCGGAGAACGCCCGGAACCACTCAGCGAGCCCGCGGAAGTCACCTCGGGGCAGGAAATAGCCCAAGTAGCCCCCGACGTCGGCCACCATCGACTTCCCGCGACGGTAGCGGCGGATCAAGTAACCCCGGTTGCGGTAGTAGAAGTACCGCTTGAACGCTGAATCGGGCACGATCACATGCCAGCGGGCGCCGAAGACGTGCTTTGTCTCGGAAAACGCGTGCGGGTGGGTGATCCATGCCGTAGCGACCGTGCCGAAGCGTATCCCGGCTTTCCTGAGGCGGATCATGAAGTCCACCTCGTCGCCGCGGATGAACAGCCGGATATCCGGCACTCCCACCTTGAAGAAGACGTTCGAACGGATGAGCGCCCCGTTGAAGAAGTGCCCGACGTCGGGCAGGAACCCCGCCTTTTCGACTTCGGCTCGGTCGTGGGTCACCTTGCCGTCAATCCGGAAGAAGAACGAGAGCTTGTCCGGATGCCCGGGAGCGACGACGAGCGGGACAACGGCATCCAGTCCGCGGGCCTCCGCTTCGCGAACGAGGGTTTCGAGGCATGCGGGATCGCCGGGCTCGGCGTCATCGTCCATGATCCAGACCCATTCGGCACCGCTGGCCACCGCCTTGAGGATCGCGAGGGCGAAGCCGCCCGCCCCGCCCAGGTTCGCCTCCGAGCGGACGTAGTCCACCTTCGGATGGCTCGACGCGAGCTCCCGCGAAGGGGTGGTTCCGCTGTCCACGAGGCAAATGGTGTCCACGGGCATGGACTGTTTGTTGATAGCGTCGAGCAGGACTGCTAGCTCTCCGGGGCGGTCAAAAGTCACAGCCGCAACGGCAACGGAGACAGTCATGTAGGGTTCCTTCCGGGCAGTTGCGGGGAGGTCTTCCCGGCTCGCCCTAGGGGCGCGTGAAACGGAGCAAAGCCGCCGTTGCCGCTAGTATCTTGACAGAGTCCAACTGTAGTACAGCAATATTCGGCGGTGCGCAGAGGTGTTGCGGGTGTTGTGCCGGCAGCTAGTCGCCAGGGACAAATTCCACCACCACCGCCAACAGGAGCCGCCACGTGATCATGTATTCGCTCATGATGCTCACGGCTGCCGTCGTGTCGTATCTCGCTACGTGGGTAGCCCGCCAGATGGGTAACAAACTCCGGCTTTTTGCCCCCATCCGTAGCCGGGATATGCATTCAGTCCCGATTTCCAGGCTTGGTGGCCTGGGACTCTTCGCGGGCTTTGCCATCGCCCTCGTGGTGGCCAGCAATTCGTTCTTCGTGAAGGACATCTTCCACGGGAACAGTGCACCGTGGGGGATCCTGGCAGGTGCCCTGGTGATCGTCGCGGTCGGTGTTGCCGACGACGTGATGGACATCCGCTGGTGGGTCAAGCTGATCGGCCAATGCACGGCGGCGACGATCGTTGCGGTCTGGGGCGTGCAGATGTCCGTGGTTCCCTTTGTTCCGGAGCCCATACGGATCGAAGCGGAACCGCTGCGGATCGTCCTGACCGCACTCGCGATTGTGACCACGATGAACGCGGTCAACTTCATCGATGGACTTGACGGCCTGGCTGCCGGAGTTGCAGCCATTGGCGGCGCTGCTTTCTTCCTGACGGCGTACTGGGTCCACCGCAATGCCACGCTTACCGACCGCTCGGACCTGGCCGCGCTGCTGATGGCCATCACGGTGGGTTGTTGCATCGGGTTCCTGCCGCATAACTGGTTCCCGGCCAAAATCTTCATGGGCGACTCCGGCGCCATGCTCCTGGGCCTCGTGATGGCTTCGGCCGGCGTGGTTTCCACGGGCCAGATCAGCTCAGGGCTTTACGACCGCGCCAACGGTATTCCAACCATCGTGCCCATCCTGTTGCCGTTCGCGATCCTGTCGCTACCGTTGCTGGACCTTGGCCTTGCGGTGTTGCGGCGAACGGCACGTGGCCAATCGCCTTGGTCGGCGGACCGGGGACATTTGCACCACAAGCTCATCGAACTCGGCCACACCCACCGCACAGCGGTGCTCATGATGTACGTGTGGACCTGCATTCTGGCGTTTGGAGGCCTTGCCTTTGCCATCTTCCCGTGGCAGATGGTCCTCACCGTCGACATCGTCGCCGCGCTGATCATGGCCGCAGTGACGGCATGGCCGTACTTTGCCCGCAAAGGGCGCGCCGCCCGGTAGACGGTGTGTGACAATGGCGTTAACATCACAGTTCTATCTCATGTAGAATTCTAGGGCGGACAGTCACTCGCCCGCGCACCCACCCTTTTTGAGAATTCGGCATTTTTGCCACGACGATTGGCATCCCCATGACCTCCAACGCCGGCGGACAGCAGTCCGACTCGAGCGGCGTTGCTGCCCCCCGCTCCACGTCCTCGCTGTGGCTGCGGCTTCTTTTCCTCAGCTCGACGACGGCGGTAGCGGCCCTCGCGGCGACGTCCGTCGTCGCGGTGGTCATGAACGGTGGCGTAGGCGTGCTTTCCGCTGTATTCGGCGGGGCGCTGGTGATGGCCTTTTTTGCCATCAGCCTCCTGATCGGCCACTTCGTCGGGCGGGATAACCCTTCCGGCGCGGTCGGCCTCTTCGTTGCCAGCTACTTTGTCAAGGTCGTCGGCTTCGCGGTGGTGCTGTTCGTCTTGGGCGCCCCTGCATGGCTGCACGGACGCTGGTTCGTGATTGGCGCCGTCGTCACGGTTGTCTCGTGGCAAGCCGCCGAAATCTACGGCTTCAGCAAGGCCCGGCTCCAGATCTACAACGACCCCGCAGCAGGCAAAGGGGGCGACGATGTTCACTCCTAGGAACAAGCGACGCTCCACCACACTCAACGCCGCGAAACCCGGCGATTCCGCTGAGCAAGCGAGCGACGGAAACGACGGCGGATACAACGCCGGCATTGCCGTCTTCAGCTACATTGTTGGCGGAATCATAGTCTGGAGTTTGATAGGCTGGGGTCTGGATAATCTGTGGGGGACTCGCTGGATTGTGCTCCTTGGCGCTCTGCTTGGAGCCGCAGGAGGGTTCTATCTTTCCCATATGCACGGCCTCACCAGTCATCGATCTTCTACCGGTGAGAGCAAAGCAGACAGTGGTCCGTCCCAGGACGGGAACAGTAATGCCAAATAATTTCACACGGGAAATGGCTGCAGGAAACGCGGCCGGATCCTCAACAACGCCCAATGATGGACACTGCAGAGAGGAAACGCGTTGATCGCGCTTGCGCTCCCGGCCCAGGATTCAGGGACCTTCACTCCTCCCGGAATCGACCAAATGCACCTGCCGGCTATCCTGCCGTGGGGTGCGAGCGATGGCTTCTCCAAGCAGATGTTGCTGGTGATCCTGTCGGTCGTCCTTATCGCTTCATTCTTTATCGCCGCTGCACGCAAGCAGCAGCTGGTTCCCGGCAAGTTGCAGTTCGCAGGCGAGATGGCCTACGGCTTCGTCCGCAACAGCATCGCCAAGGACATCATCGGCGGCCGCGACTTCATGAAGTACGTACCGCTCCTGTTCACGTTGTTCTTCTTCATCCTGGTGAACAACATCTACGGCGCCATTCCCGTGATCCAGCTTCCGAGCTTCTCGCACGTCGGCGGGGCCTATGTGCTGGCCGCGGTCGTATACGTCACCTGGATCGGCATCGGCATCAAGAAGAACGGCCTGAAGTACTTCAAGCTGGCCACCGTTCCTTCGGGTGTCCCGTGGTTCATCCTGCCGATCGTCGTACCGATCGAAATCATTTCCAACTTCCTGGTCCGCCCGGTCACCCACAGCCTCCGTCTCTTCGCGACCATGATGGCAGGGCACCTCATTGTCATGATCGCCGGCTCGGGTATCGAGTTCCTCGTCATGCAGGAAAACGTCCTCCTCAAGGGCGCGTCTGTGCTCGTGCTCGTTGGCGCCGTCGCCATGTACATGCTCGAAGCCCTGATCATGGTGCTGCAGGCATACGTCTTCACCCTTCTGACTGCGATCTACATCGAAGGCGCACTCCACGCCGACAGCCACTAGGCACAACCCTCAATCTTCCCCTTCGGGGGTTGAAGCAAACCAAACAACCTGCCGCGACTGCGGCATCTTGAAAGGAATACAATGAACGGCGACATCAACGGCTCCCTCAACCTCATTGGCTACGGTCTCTCCGCCATCGGCGGTGGTATCGGTGTGGGTCTCGTATTTGCTGCTTACATCAACGGTGTTGCACGTCAGCCGGAAGCCCAGCGCGTGCTCCAGCCGATCGCGTTCCTTGGTCTGGCTCTTACCGAAGCCCTCGCCATCCTCGGCCTGGTCTTCGCTTTCGTTCTCAAGTAAACAGCTAAGAACCAAGCGAACATTCAGAACCGAGTAGATAAGGACGGGTGAAAAATGAATCAGCAGATCATCTCAGCCGCCGCTCAAGGCGCCGCCGAGTCGGCTAATCCGCTCGTTCCCAACCTGTGGGAAATGGGCGTCGTCTTCGCCGGCTTCGTGGTCCTCTTGTACATCGTGGTCAAGTTTGTTGTCCCGATGTTCGAGAAGACCTTTGCGGAGCGTGCAGAGGCGATTGAGGGTGGCATTGCCAAGGCTGAAAAGGCCCAGGCTGAAGCTTCTGCAGCTCTCGAAGAGTACAAGCAGCAGCTCCACGACGCCCGCGCCGAGGCCAACCGCATCCGCGAAGAAGCTCGAGCCGAAGGTGCCCAGATCCTCGCGGAGCTGAAGACCAAGGCAGCAGCCGAGTCGGCACGCATCACCGAGCAGGCATACGCCCAGATCGAATCCGAGCGTCAGGCAGCTGTTGTCTCCCTGCGTTCCGAGGTGGGCACCCTGGCCACGACATTGGCAGAGCGCATCGTTGGCGAATCGCTCAGCGATGACGAGCGTGCCGCCCGCGTGGTGGACCGCTTCCTCGCAGATCTGGAGACCCAAAGCGCAGGTGCAGCTAAGTAATGGCAGGTGTATCGAGCGAATCGCTGACCAAGGCGCTGGAGCAGTTGGAAGCCACGCTTCCGACCGCCTCGCTGCAGTTGGCTAAGGACCTCTTCGGAATCCTGGGAACGGTGGACAGCTCGGCTGGCTTGCGCCGCGCCCTGACTGACCCCTCCCGCAGCGGAGAAGAAAAGTCGGCGCTGGTCAAGCAGCTGGTTGGCGGGAAAGTCTCCGCTGATGCTGCGGAAATCGCGAGTGGTCTGGCCAGCTTGCGCTGGGCATCGGCACGCGATATCGGCGATGCACTCGAGACTCTTGCCGCCACGGTGGTCATTGCCGTGGCTGAAAACAAGTCGGCCGTTTCTGCCTCCGGAATCACGGGGCTGGAAGAGCTGGAAAACGATCTGTTTGCTTTCAACCAGATGGTTGCTTCCAGCCACGAGGTACAACGTGCTCTGGGAGAGTCGCAGGCAAGTGCTGCGGCCAAGATCGGTCTGGCGGAGAAGCTGGTTCCTGGTGCAAGCCCGGAAGCCCAGCTCCTCATCGGCCAGGCTGTGTCGCAGCCGCGCGGCGTCAAGCCGAGCAAGCTCATCGACAACTTCGCCAAGCTTGCAGCAAAGCGCCAGCATCGCTGGATCGCAACTGTCCACGTTACCCGTCCGTTGACGGATGCGCAGGCCAGCCGTCTGCAGGGCGGGCTTGATGCCCTCTACGGCCGCGAGCTGAAGGTCAACGTCAGCGTTGATCCGACTCTGATCGGTGGAATCCGGGTCCAGGTGGGAGACGAAGTGCTTGATGCTTCCGTTGTAGCCCGCCTGTCCGAGCTCCGCCGGCAACTCGCTGGCTAGCCAGAAAAGCACAACTTAACTGATACAAAACCCGGTCATCGTGAGCAACGATGATCACGAAAACAGGAGAGCAGGGACTGCAGATGGCCGAATTGACCATCAACGCCGACGACGTCCGTAATGCGTTGAACGAGTTCGCGGCGTCCTACGAACCCGGAAACGCAGAGCGCGTAGAGGTCGGCCGCGTGACCGCCGCAAGTGACGGCATCGCCCGTGTTGAGGGCCTTCCCTCGGTCATGGCGAACGAGCTGCTTCGCTTCGAAGACGGCACCCTGGGCTTGGCCCAGAACCTCGACGTCCGCGAAATCGGCGTCATCATCCTCGGTGACTTCACCGGCATCGAAGAAGGCCAGGAAGTCCACCGCACCGGTGAAATCCTGTCCGTCCCGGTAGGCGACGCCTTCCTGGGCCGCGTAGTTGACCCGCTGGGCCAGCCGATCGACGACCTCGGCGAGATCAAGGCCGAGACCACCCGTGCACTGGAACTCCAGGCTCCTGGCGTGACCCAGCGCAAGTCGGTCCACGAGCCCATGCAGACCGGTCTCAAGGCTATCGACGCCATGATTCCGATCGGCCGCGGCCAGCGCCAGCTGATCATCGGTGACCGCCAGACCGGCAAGACCGCAATCGCCGTGGACACCATCATCAACCAGAAGGCCAACTGGGCTTCCGGGGATGTCACCAAGCAGGTGCGCTGCGTTTACGTCGGCGTCGGCCAGAAGGCTTCCACCATCGCTGCTGTCCGCCAGACCCTTGAGGACCACGGCGCGCTGGAATACACCACCATCGTGGCTTCTCCGGCATCCGACCCGGCCGGCTTCAAGTACTTGGCTCCGTACGCCGGCTCGGCCATCGGCCAGCACTGGATGTACGGCGGCAAGCACGTCCTGGTGATCTTCGACGACCTGTCGAAGCAAGCCGAGGCCTACCGTGCAGTGTCCCTGCTGCTCCGCCGCCCGCCGGGACGCGAAGCGTACCCGGGTGACGTTTTCTACTTGCACTCCCGCCTGCTGGAGCGTTGTGCCAAGCTCTCCGACGAGCTGGGCGCAGGCTCGATGACCGGTCTTCCGATCGTCGAAACCAAGGCAAACGACGTCTCGGCCTACATTCCGACCAACGTCATCTCCATCACCGATGGCCAGATCTTCCTTCAGTCGGACCTCTTCAACGCCAACCAGCGCCCCGCTGTTGACGTCGGTGTGTCCGTGTCCCGTGTCGGTGGTGCGGCACAGGTGAAGTCCATGAAGAAGGTCTCCGGTACCTTGAAGCTGGACCTGGCCCAGTACCGCGACATGCAGGCGTTCGCGATGTTCGCGTCCGACCTGGATGCCGCTTCACGCCAGCAGCTGACCCGTGGCGCCCGCCTGATGGAACTGCTCAAGCAGGGCCAGTACTCGCCGTTCCCGGTCGAGGACCAGGTTGTATCCATCTGGGCCGGTACGAAGGGCTACTTGGACGATGTTCCGGTTGAGGATGTCAGCCGTTTCGAGTCCGAGTTCCTGGAGCACCTCAAGCACAAGTCCTCCATCCTGACCACGCTGGCGCAGACCAACGTCCTGGACGACGACACCGCTGAAGCGCTGAAGTCCTCGATCATCGACTTCAAGAAGGGCTTCTTCGGAGAAGGCGACAACCGTCTGGTTGGCGCCGGCCACGAAGAGCACGAAGCGATTTCCGGTGGCGAAGTCGACCAGGAAAAGATCGTCAAGCAGAAGCGCTAGAGCATTGGTTCCCGGGCCTGCGGTATCCGCAGGCCCGGGGCCTTCGCCAAAGCCTTAGCCGCTGATCCATCGGGATCTTAGGAAAGGAAATGTATGGGAGCCCAGATCCGGGTCTACCGCCAGAAGATCAGCTCGACGACGTCGATGCGCAAGATCTTCAAGGCGATGGAACTGATCGCTACCTCGCGCATCGGTAAGGCCCGCGCCCGCGTTGCAGCTTCGACGCCCTACGCAAACGCGATTACCCGTGCTGTTTCTGCTGTCGCAAGCCAGAGCGAAATCGATCACCCGCTAGTCACCGAGCCGGAGCAGATCCGCCGCGCCGCAGTCCTGGTCATCACCTCGGACCGTGGCTTGGCTGGTTCTTACTCCGCAAGTGTGCTCAAGAAGGCCGAAGGTCTCAACGAGCTTCTCCGGGCAGAGGGCAAGGAAGTCAAGACCTACCTGGTTGGCCGCAAGGCGCAGGCATATTTCGACTTCCGCAGCCGTTCGTACTCCCGCGTGTGGACCGGCGGAACCGACGCACCGGAATTCGAGACTGCCAAGGAAGTCGGCGCCGCTCTTCTCGAAGAGTTCGCCAACGACTTCGCCGAGGGTGGCGTGGATGAGATCCACGTCGTTTACACCCGCTTCAAGTCGATGGTGACGCAGGAACCCACGGTTGTCCGTTTGCTGCCGCTCGAAGTTGAAGAGCAGGCGGTCACTGAGTCCGAGCTTCTGCCGCTGTACGAGTTCGAACCGGAATCGGAGCAGGTGCTCGACGCACTGCTTCCGCGTTACATCGAGTCCCGCATCTTCGCAGCAATGCTGCAGGCAGCAGCTTCCGAGCTCGCCGCCCGCCAGCGCGCCATGAAGTCGGCAGGCGACAACGCGACCGAATTGATCAAGAAGTACACGCGTCTGCGCAACACGGCCCGCCAGGCTGAGATCACGCAGGAGCTTTCCGAAATCGTGGCCGGCGCCGACGCCCTGAACGCGTAATTGCCGGTGCATGGTTCGGCACAAGCCACACCTGCACCAAATAGATAAACTTAACCCCACGCCATCTACTGAGTGAAGTGAGAGAGATGACTGCCACCGCTACCGAGCACGCAGCCGCAACGGCCGGCGCCACCGGCCGCATTGCCCGCGTCATCGGCCCGGTTGTCGACGTCGAATTTCCGGCTGACGCAATCCCGTCGATCTACAACGCACTCACCACCGAGGTAACCCTCAACGGTGAGACCAAGACCATCACGTTCGAGACCTCCCAGCACCTGGGTGACAACCTCGTCCGTGCCATCTCCCTGCAGGCCACCGACGGACTTGTCCGCGGTACCTCCGTGCAGGACTCCGGCTCCCCGATCTCCGTGCCTGTCGGCGACGGCGTCAAGGGCCACATCTTCAACGTTCTCGGCAAGCCGCTGGACGTCGAAGAGTCCGAGATCAACGCAGACGCTTACTGGCCGATCCACCGCAAGGCTCCGTCCTTCGCGTCCCTTGAGGGCTCCACGGAGATGCTCGAGACCGGCATCAAGGTCATCGACCTCCTCACCCCGTACATCAAGGGTGGAAAGATCGGCCTGTTCGGTGGCGCCGGTGTCGGCAAGACCGTTCTGATCCAGGAAATGATCACCCGTGTGGCCCGCAACTTCGGTGGTACTTCGGTATTCGCCGGTGTTGGCGAGCGTACTCGTGAAGGCAACGACCTCTGGGTTGAAATGGAAGAGGCAGGCGTCCTCAAGGACACCGCCCTTGTTTTCGGCCAGATGGACGAACCGCCGGGAACGCGTCTGCGCGTGGCACTGTCGGCACTGACCATGGCGGAATACTTCCGCGATGTGCAGAACCAAGACGTGCTGCTCTTCATCGACAACATCTTCCGCTTCACCCAGGCCGGTTCCGAGGTCTCCACGCTGCTCGGCCGCATGCCGTCCGCTGTTGGTTACCAGCCGAACCTCGCCGACGAGATGGGCCTCCTCCAGGAGCGCATCACCTCGACCAAGGGCCACTCGATCACGTCGATGCAGGCCATCTACGTGCCTGCTGATGACTACACCGACCCGGCTCCGGCAACGACCTTCGCACACCTCGACGCGACCACGGAACTTTCCCGTGAAATCGCCTCCCGTGGTCTGTACCCGGCCGTTGACCCGCTGACGTCGACGTCCCGCATCCTGGACCCGCAGTACATCGGCAAGGACCACTACAACACGGCTGTCCGCGTGAAGCAGATCCTGCAGAAGAACAAGGAACTCCAGGACATCATCGCCATCCTCGGCGTTGACGAACTGTCCGAAGAAGACAAGATCGTCGTGTCGCGTGCACGCCGCATCCAGCAGTTCCTGTCCCAGAACACCTACACCGCCAAGCAGTTCACCGGCGTCGAGGGCTCCACCGTGTCCATCAAGGACACTGTGGAAGGCTTCACGGCTATTTGCGACGGCGAGCTTGACCACATCGCAGAGCAGGCGTTCTTCAACGTCGGTGGCCTGGATGACGTCGAGCGCCAGTGGGCCAAGATCCAGGAACAGACCAAGTAGTATGGCTGAGCTCGAGGTTGAGATTGTCGCAGCGGACCACTTCGTGTGGTCCGGTGCGGCCAAAATGGTCAAGGCCCGCACCAGCGATGGTGAAATCGGGATCCTGCCGGGCCACTCGCCGCTCCTCGCCATTCTGGCCGCGGGCGAGCTGGCCATCGAGCCGGTTACCGGAGACCGCCTTGCAGTAGTTGTGGACGGCGGATTCTTCTCCGTCGACAACAACCGCGTGGTGATCGTCGCTGACAACGCCCAGTTGGGCGATTCAGCTACTGCGGGGATCCGATAGCAAGACCTTGATGGACGATTCTGCTCTTCCGTTCATCGCCTTGGCAACGGCGTTTGCGTTGCTGATCTTTACACTGTGCCTCGTCGGGGTGCGCCGCTTCAATTTGCGGCGCGCCCTGGGCACGGTCGACGCCTCCATTTGCACGGCTGGAAACAGCTGGCGGATGGGGGTTTGTCGTTATCAGGACTCGGAGCTTGAGTGGTTCCGCCTGCTGTCCCTCAGCTTCCGTCCCAAACACAGCTTCCGCCGCAGTTCCTTGGAGCTCCTTGGCCGGCGGAAGCCAACGGAGGAAGAGCTGACGAGGCTCCAACCCGACGTCGTCGTCGTCGAACTCCAACATGAAGGCCAGCGGTTCATGCTGGCAATGAGATTTGATGCCTACGCGGGGCTCTCGTCCTGGCTCGAGGCCGGCCCTGTGGTGGGCGTCGGCACCTGGCGCTGAGGCCAGTGGACTTCCTCTACAACGTGAGGCTTGTCGATGGTCCGTTCTACTGGACCGTCCTTGGTGCCGGAGTTGCCGGGAGTGTCTTCCTCCTCCTGCGACGGGACCGGCGCTGGTTGCTTTCCATCGTCCTTTCGCTTGCCGCGGCGAGCGGAGTTGTCGCCGTCATCCACTGGCTGCTCGTCAATGTCCTGACCGTGTTCCCCGAGGACCTCCCCATCGATGTCCTCGTGTGGTCGACGGTTGCTTTCTCTGCGTTGGTCCTTTTCCTTTTCCGGCTCCGTGGTTCCTCGTGGCGCGGCAGGAGCGCCGCAGGGATTTCGTTCGTCTCCGTGCTGCTCCTCTCCGCGCTTCAGATCAACAGCTACTTCGGACTCAACCACACGGCTGCCGATCTCTTCGGCCACAACGTGGGACGGATCCCCGAGCTTGAGGCAGGATTCAAGAGGGGTGTTTCCGGTAACACTCCGGTGGCTGCGCTGGAGGGAGGTATTGTCCGCAGGGCGTCGATCCCCGGAATTGAATCCGGATTCACGGCCAAGGACGCTTTCATCTACCTGCCGCCGGCCTACCTGGCTACCGACCGCAGCCAGCTACCCGTCCTGGTTCTCTTTGCCGGCCAACCGGGAAGACCCGCCGATTGGCTGACCGGCGGACTGCTGGAGCAGAACATGAATTCCTTCGCCGCACGGCACGGAGGCGTGGCACCCGTCGTCGTGGTTGTCGATCCAAACGGTTCCGATACCGCAAACACCATGTGCATGGATAGCCGGATAGCACGTGCCGACACCTACCTCGCGATCGATGTTCCGCGCTGGATCAACTCGACGCTCGAGGTTTCCGCCGATCCCAGAAAGTGGGCCGTCGGCGGGTTTTCTTTCGGTGCAACCTGCGCAGTGCAAATGACCACGCTGCATCCTGAGATCTACCCTTCGTTCATCGCCTTCTCGGGAGAGCGGGAGCCTTCGCTTGGTCCTGACCGCGGGCGGACCATCCAGACCGCATTCGGCGGCGACGCTGCAGCCTTCGACGCCCTGACGCCGTTGACCTTGATGAAGCAACGTAGCTATGACGGCCATGCTGGCTACTTCGCCGTCGGGGCCGCGGACAGCGAATTCGTCCGTTTCGCCAGCGAACTGGCGGCGGCCGCCCGCACGTCCGGGTTCGACGTCAGGCACGCCTCGGTTCCCGGAGCCGGACACTCGTGGGCCGTGGCCGTTCAAGAGCTTCCCTCGGCGATGGAATTCCTGTCCCCTCGATGGGGACTCGTTCAATGAGCACCCAGGAAGCCCAGTTGTCCAAAGAACAGGCGCCTGACTCCGAAGATGCCAGGCCCGCCCGGAAGATGGTGGCAGTCCTCGCCCGGGCCATGCTGGGCAACGTGGCTGCCCATATCGGCGCGATCCCCTTCACCGTGATTGTGCTCGCGCTGTACCTGCTCACTCCGGCGATCTTCGACCCCGATCTCGGCTACGGTCCGGATGCGCTGCGGCATCTCTCGAGCGTGAGCGGTGGGGGATTGAAGGCGGGGGACTGGTGGTCCATCTGGACATCCATGTTTTTCGCCGCAAACCCCTTTGACTACGTCATGAGCTCGTTGTTGTTCGTTGTGCTTTTGGGTGCTTCAGAGCGGAAGCTGGGGTGGTTCCGCACGGCCGTGGCTTTCGTTGGCGGCCAGTTTGCAACGGTCACCGCCTTTTTGCTCGTGGTCCAGTTGGCAGCCTACGCCGGCGACGGCTGGCTGGGGCGGATGATGGATGCCGGGACCTCCGGACCCCTTCCGGCAACCCTCTTGGTCTCGATGGCGGCAAGTGGCCTCCTCCCGACTCTGTGGCGTCGGCGCCTGAGGGCGACCGTCGTATCGTTGGCGCTCCTCTTGGTCCTGTACGTAGGTGACCCATCGGCTGTCATGGCCCTGACCGGAGCGCTGCTTGGACTGGGGACCGGTCTGTGGCTCCAACTCGACCACGGCATTCAACCAAGCCACCGTGCCACCAGGCGTGAAACGCGAAACCTGCTGTCGCTCATGGTGGCGATTTTCGGCGTCGGGCCTCTGGTGGCGGGCGCCGTGAGGAGCCCGGCGGGGCCGCTGGCGCTGCTCCGCGAAATGGTCCTGAACCCTGTACCGACGCTCAACCAATTGCAGGCGAACTGCGGTGGAACCGTGGATATCAGCTGCCTGGAACTCGGACGCCAGGGCTATCCCGGGCCGGCCGGCGTCGCCCTCGCAGTGGTACCCGCGCTGCTTCTCCTGATCTGTGCGGTGGGCATGCGCCAAGGAAGGCGCTTGGCGCTGAAAATCGCCATCGGCGTGCAACTTGGCGTGGTGGCGCTGTCCTTCGCCTACCTGGTGTTGTTTGCCAGCATTCCGCATTTTCCAGGCAGGGGCCGCACCGTCGTCATGGGCTCCGCGGTGTTCCACATCCTGACCCTCGCCTTGGTTCCCCTGATCCTGGCAGTTCTGCTTTTCCTGTTCAGGGGCAATTTTGTGGTCGGCTCGAGGGCTCCGCTCCGCCGGAAGATGGCGTGGCTGGTTGGCAGTACGTGGCTCATTTTGGCGAGTGGATACACCGGGGCCTGGCTCGGCTCGGGCGGTCTGGCGCACGACGGCGGCATCCTGGGTCTCGGTGCGGAACTCGCCCGGCAGTACCTTCCCTTGCCCATACCCACGGCCTTCGGCCGTGTGTTCGCGGACCGAAGTGCCGCCGAGTCACTGCTGTTCGCGTGGTCGGGAATCATCTTCTGGCTTGTGGCACTGGCAGCGGTATGGACGCTGCTTCTCAAACGGCAGCACGGTCCCGACGGCGATGATCCCGCTCGACTGGCGGCCAAGGATCTGGTCAAACGGGGAGGGGAGTCGCTTTCCTGGATGGCGCTATGGGAGCCGAACAAGTTCTGGTTCACTCCCGGAATGGACGCCGGAATTGCCTACCAGCAGCATGGAAACGTCGCGCTGACCCTCAGCGGACCGTTCGGTGATCCCGCACAAGCCGCTGCCGCGACCGAGGGTTTTCTGGACTACTGCGCGCACCATGCATTGGTGCCGTGCCTCTACTCCTGCACGGAGGAATTGTGGCCGATGCTGCAATCCGCGGGATTCCGCAGAATTGCGGTCGCGCAGGAAACCCGGCTATCGATCCGCGACCTCGAATTCACGGGCAAAGCATGGCAGAACGTGCGCACGGCCAAGAACCGTGCGCTCAAGGCCGGCGTTCTGGCCAGGTGGGGGCGCTATTCGGAGTTCCCGCAACACATTCGCTCCCAACTCGGCGAGGTGTCCGAAGAGTGGGCCTCCCGGAAAAAGGTACCCGAAATGGGCTTTACCCTGGGTTCCCTCGACGAGCTGATGGACGATGAAGTGCTGTGCTGCGTCGCCGTCGACGGCAAGGGGTTTGTCCACGGGGTCACCAGCTGGCTCCCTGTGTTTCGGGATGGCCAGGTGATCAGTTGGACATTGGACTTCATGCGGCGGCGCAGCGACGCCTTTCCCGGCCTCATGGAATTCATGATTGCCTCGGCAGTCCACCAGTTGCGGCAGGGTGTGGAGGTCATATCCCTGTCGGGCTCGCCTTTGGCGGGGGAGGCCGAGGAATTCTCCAGCGGAGAAGCCGGCATGGCGGGCATTCTGGACCTCGTCGGCAGGACCTTGGAGCCTGTTTACGGATTCCGCTCGCTGGCCCGCTTCAAATCGAGGTTTCAGCCGGAGTACCGGACTTTGTATATGTACTACCAGGACAGCCTGGAGATTCCCGCGATCGGCGCTGCCCTAAGCCGGGCATATTTGCCTGGGCTGTCCGTCCGGCAAACTGCGAGGCTTCTCCGCACCCTCGTCGCCTGAACACCAAACTGACTCGCATTTGTTGTCGTTTTGACACGCCATAACGACAACAAATGCGAGTTAGTTGGGAAGGGAAAAGGGGTCCCGCAGCCTGTGCGGAACCCCTTCCCTGAATCTGCCAGGCAGAATTCAAGCGGTAAAACTAGACGGCGGTGACGCCGGTGGCCTGCGGGCCCTTGGCGCCCTGACCGATCTCGAACTGAACACGCTGGTTCTCGTCGAGGGTGCGGAATCCGCCGGTCTGGATCTCGGAGTAGTGGACAAAGACGTCGCCTTCAGCGTCGTCCGGGGTAATGAAGCCGAAGCCCTTTTCAGCGTTGAACCACTTGACGGTGCCCAGTGCCATTTTTGTTTCTCCTCATTGTGGAACTTTTAAGTCCGGCACACCGCGTGCCGGCCTCGGTTACTCCGCGAGAAGACCTGGTTTTCCGTCCAAGCAAGGCTTGGTTGGCTTCGCAGGAGCTTCACGCTCGCAACACGTCTTGCGAGCATGAATCACACCTACACAAAGACTGCTACAACACTTTCATGGCCGAAACTGGAGGTCAACGGTCTGCTGGGGAATTCCGACAAATTTTAAGTAAAAAGAAGGTAACGGAAGAAAGCGCGGCCACGACAGGATCCGCCATTGGGTGGCTGCGAATTCGGCCTATGCGAGCCAATCTCCCTAAGCCAGCCAATCACCATTGCGCAATACACCCGCGAGCTGCAGTTCCTTGTCGACGACGACGAGATCCGCCCGCAGGCCGCGGCGAAGGCCGCCAAGTTCATCGGAGAGGCCGAGGACCGCGGCGGGAACCGCCGTCGCCGAGGCAACCGCGTCGGCGAGCCCGACGCCGGCCGCCACGGTGCGCCTGACGACGTCGAGCATGGTGGCGGTGCCACCGGCGATGGATCCTGTGGCATCCAAGGTAGCGACGCCGTCCGTCACGGTCACCGGCGAGGGGCCCAGCATGTAGTTTCCGTCGGAGAGCCCCGCCGCCGCCATTGAATCAGTGACGAGGACAACGTTTGAGGCGCCCACCAGCTGAAAGACGGTCACGACGGTGCTGGGGTCAAGGTGCGTGCCGTCCGCTATGAGTTCAACCACGGCCTTGCCTTCCTGGGCCGTGCGAAGGGACGCGGCCACGGGGCCAGGGGAGCGGTGGTGCATGGGAGGCATGCCGTTGAACAAGTGCGTGACAGTCGGCAGCGAGCTGACGCCGTCGAAACCGGCGGACTCCAAGCCCTCCCGCGCCGCAGTGAGGGAAGCAGCCGCCGTCGCGTCGTCGCAATCCGTGTGGCCCAAAGACGGCGTTACCCCGTGGAACGTCATCAGGTCCACGAGTGCGGCGGCGCCGGGAAGCTCGGGGGCATAGGTCATGGTGGCGAGCTTGCCGGCAGCGGCTTCAACCAGCTCGGTCATGAGGTCCAGGTCCGGCTCGAGCAGATAGGCGGGGTTCTGCGCGCCGCAGCGGGCATGCGAGAGGAAGGGTCCCTCCAAGTGGATTCCAGCCACGAGTCCTTCATCGGCCAAGCGCACGAAAAGCTCGATGCCGCGAAGCAAGTCCTCCCGGGGCGCCGTCACCATGCTGGCGAGGAGGGTGGTGGTCCCGGAGCGGTGAAGGAAATCGATGGCCTTGCGTGCCGAGGATTCATCGCCTCCGGGGAAGTCGCCCCCGTTGCCGCCGTGGCAGTGGACATCCACGAATCCGGGAACGATGTACCGTTCCGCAGGGAAATCGGTCCGGGGAGTTTCCTCGAACCCTTCGAAGGCTGCCTCGTGGAATTCGGCGGCCGGTCCGGCGAAGGCGATACGGTCGTGCTCCACCGCCACCAGGCCATCTTCGATCACCGCACCGTCGCTGACGATGGTTCCGGTAATCAGGTGGCGCACAGGCGCAGGAGAAGATGCAGGCCGGTCTGGGACAGTCATGCTTTGATTCTAGTTGCCGGGGGCCGCACGTGACCCGGGTTACCCGGGATGAAGGCCCGGACAACTAGAACAGGCGCGACTCGCTGTCGTCCACGCCACGCATGGCGTCATAGTCCAGGGTGACGCAATCGATTCCGCGGTCGTTGGCAAGCACCTTCGCCTGCGGCTTGATCTGCTGGGCGGCGAAAATGCCCCGCACCGGCGCGAGAAGCGGATCCCGGTTGAGAAGTTCGAGGTATCGCGTAAGCTGCTCGACGCCGTCGATGTCGCCGCGCCGCTTGAGTTCGACGGCGACTGTCCTGCCGTCGCCGTCCCGGGCGAGGATGTCCACCGGGCCGATGGCAGTGAAGTACTCGCGCCGGATCAGCGAATAGCCTGCACCAAGGGTTTCGATCTGCTCGGCGAGCAGTCGCTGCAGATCCGCTTCGACGCCGTCCTTGATGAGTCCGGGGTCCGTGCCGAGGTCGTGGGACGTGTCGTGGAGATGCTCATAAATGTTGATGATGAGCCGGTCATCGGTCTTGGCAGACTGCACGGTCCACTGTTCCACCACGCCTTCTTCGACCTCGGTCTCCTCCGGCGTGGTCACTCGCAACGTAGCGGGCGGGCTCATCCAGTTCAGCGGCTTGTAGGAACCGCCGTCGGAGTGGACCAGCACGGAACCATCGGATTTGACGAGCAAAAGCCGGGTGGCAAGCGGGAGGTGGGCCTTGAGGCGGCCGACGTAATCAACGGAACAACGGGCTATGACGAGTCGCACCCGCTCCACTTTACTTCCTCTACCGCGCGCAACCAGCGACTGGGGCAGAATGGAGTCATGCCCCGCTCCAACCGCCCCCGACGCACCGAATCAGCCAAGGCAAGCTGGAAACGGACAGGCGAGTCGCCGGAACTGGATCTGGAACGTGCCCGTTCGGGCATTGCCCGCAGGGAAAGCGCCCCCGACGGCGACTGGATGGTCCGGACGATGACCGCACGGAATGCCGAGAAGACCTACGTCTGCCCTGGTTGTTCGATGGCCATCATGCCGGGAATCGCCCACTTGGTGGTGTGGTCCGAAACTCACCTCTTCGGCGATGCCGCAGGCCTGGCGGAACGCCGGCACTGGCACAACAACTGCTGGACCGGCCGAACCTACAGGTACCGCTGAGGACTGAAGCCGCAGCTCCGGCCCCTCTGCGCGTCGCACGACGGCGCCGAGCACTTAAGCTTGGAAGCATGAGTTTCGATCCTGCTTCCCTAGTTTTCAGCCAGCCGGAGTCTGCCACGGACATCAGGGCATCCACGGTATTGCCGGCGCGGCGCGAGAACGTGGAGTTCCTCACTGAGGACGGCAAGTTGCTCGTGGGTGAGCTGGCATTGCCGGAATCCGGCGAGATCTCGGCGACGCTCATCACGCTGCACCCCTTGCCGACCCACGGCGGCTTCATGGATTCGCATGTCTACCGGAAGGCGTCCTATCGCCTTCCCGCGCTGGCCGGCGTCGCGGTTCTGCGCTTCAACACGCGGGGGACCCATTCGCCACGGGGTACCAGCCAAGGGCAGTTCGACGAGGGAATCGGCGAACGCTACGACGTCGAGGCTGCCGTTCGCTTCGCAGTGGAACGCGGGCTTCCGAACCGCTGGTTGGTGGGATGGTCCTTCGGCACCGAGTTGGCCTTGATGTACGGCGCCATTGAGCCCGTCGCTTCCCAGGTAGAGGGCGCCGTCCTGCTGTCCCCGCCGCTGCACCGGGCCACGGATGTGCATTTGAAGGAATGGGCCGCCTCCGGGAAACCGCTGACGGTCCTCGTTCCGGAGCACGACGACTATCTTCAGCCCGCCGAAGCCGCCGAACGATTCGGTGTGGTGCCCCAGGCGCGGGTCCTGGGGATCGACGGCGCCAAGCACTTGTGGGTCGGAGAGAAGTATGCGGCGCGGGTTTTGGACGAGATCGTGGACGACGTGTCGGAAGCAGGTGCCGGACCGGATGGCCTGCCGCGCCAATGGTCAGGTCCAGTGGCGACGGCCTAGTGGCGGCCTAGTGCCGGTCCTGGCGGGCGATGAAGACTTCCTTGAGCAGCAACATGATGGCCGCCGCGGTCGGGATGGCGATCAAGGCACCGAGCACGCCCAGTAGGCTGCCGCCCGCGATCACCGAGATCACGGCAACAGCACCCGGGACGGCAACGGCTTTCTGCATGATGCGCGGGGAGATGAAGTAGGCCTCGAACTGCAGGTAGGCGAAGTAGCAGATGGCGTAGATGACGGCGGTCTGCCAGCCCGCTGTCAGGGCCACCAGAATGACCACGACGGCGGCAATCAGGCCGCCCACCAGCGGGATGAACGCAAGCAAGGCAACCACGAAGGCCAGCAGGACGCTGAACGGAATGCCCAGGATGCTCATGACGATGAAGGCGAACAAGGCATTAAGCAGGGCCACGCACACCTGGCCGATCACGTAGTTGCCCACCGAGCGGGTGATTTCCTCGGAAAGCGCCTCCACCCGGGGCCTGCGCGACCGCGGAGCGAGCCGGTACCCCCATCTCTTCATGGCAGGCAGGGCGCCGAGGAAGTAGAGACTGAGGACCAGGACGATGAGCGTCCCGAAGACGCCGTTGGCCACCGTGGATCCGAAACCAACGACGCCGCCGAAGATGCCGCCCATCGCGTCGGGATTCTTGACGAACTTGTCGAGTTCCTGGCTGATCTTGTCGCGGACGCCGAATTGGCTGTCGAGGGAGCGGAAGAAATCGGAATCCACGAAGCTGCGGATCCAGTCCGGCGCTTGCCGCACGATCTGCGAGACCTGTTCCACGATGGTGGGGATGAGGGTGGCGAAAAACGCCGCCACTCCGGCCACGAGGACTCCGACGGCGATGACGACGCCGGCAGGGCGCGGCACCTTGCGCTCCTCGAGCCCGCGCACTACCGGGTCAAGTCCCAAGGCAATGAACAGAGCCGTGACGATCCACAACAGCAGCTGGGCGGTATTGGTGCCGATGTAATACAGCATGAGGGCGACCCCGACCCCGGCCGTGCCCATGAATCCGACATATAGCGGATGTTGCGCGGACATCCTCGGGCCGGGGGAACCGAAGCGCGGACCGTCGGTGTCATCCTCGGCGGGCTCGGTTGCCGCGTCGTGCTCAAGCTCGGGAGGCATTTCGAAACGGAGCCGTGGCTGGGCGCCGGGAATGGGCTGGCGTAGGCGGCGTACGAAGGACGCCATCAGGCCCTCGCCGTGATCCTTGCCGTCCTGGGCAGGCCCGTTGGCCAAGCCGTCCGGGCCAGTCCCCGGTTCTTGTTCCGCGGGAGTGGGATCCTTGCGCTCTTTCACGTGTTTCAGCTGCCTTTTCGTTCCGTGGTCAGGCTTGAGGAGTGCTCGATGCCATGTTGTTCGCCACACTATCAGCAGGCCGGAATTGGCGAATTCTAGAGGTTGAGCCGCGCGTCGGGAAGTCCTTGGGGAGGACCCCGAACTGACTCTTTGGTAACAAAACCGTTACCCTTGAAGTTCAACGACCGCTGATGATTGGTATTCCTGTGCGATTGAAGACTGCAGTTTCGCTGGTGCTGCTTGGCCTGCTGACACTGTTGGCCGGCATCGGCCAGCTGACCTTTTGGGCCCCGGCCGAGACCGTAACCGCGTCCGCTCCCGGCGACTCCAAAGCCGCTCCGCTGACCGTGATCACCCCAGAAGTGTTGACCCACCAGGGTGGTTCCAGACAAATCAACATCAAGGGCGACGGCAAGTTCGTGGTGGCCGTCGGACGTCCTGATGACGTGGATGCGTGGGTCGGCAAGACCGCCCACAACAGCGTCACCGGAGTCTCCGCGGACGGCAAGTCCCTCCAGGTTGCCGGCACCGACGGCGAAGCAACCGCTCCGTCGCCTGCCGGATCGGATATGTGGGTGCAAACCGAGAACGCCAACGGACAGTTGGACTACACCTTTACACCGCCTGCGAGTGGCAATTGGTCGCTCCTCCTGGCAAGCGACGGAACCAAGCCGGCGCCGTCGTCGGTCTCCATCACGTACGCCAACGATGCCACCATGCCGTGGGCCGTCCCGCTGATCGTCATTGGCGCGATCCTCATTGTCGCGGGTGCGGCGTTGCCGTTCGTCAGCAAGTTCACGAGGGGCAGGGGCCCGCGCCGCGGCGGTCCGCGAGGCGGCGGCAACACCGGAGCCGACAGGGATTCTGTCGGCGAGGACACCCCTCAGGACTCCGAGAAGCCCCTCATCGGCGGGGACACCTCTGCCGGGGACACCAACAAGGGCATGGCCGGGGGGCCCGCACTTCGCATTTCGCTGATAGCCGCCGCCGTTGTGACCGCCCTCGTGGGTGGCACCGCCGCAGGCGCCCAAGCGGCCGAGACTCCTTCTCCTTCCGGATCGGCGACGACGGGCTCCGGATCCGCGACGGCGAGCCCGGCTGGGGTCGCCGCCGCGCCCGCTGTCCCCGTGCTGGTGGACGCGCAGCTCAAGCGGATCCTGGACCAGGTGGCCGGCGCGGTGACCGCCGGGGATGCCGCACGCGATGCCTCCAAACTCGCTCCCCGGGTTGACGGCACCGAGCTGCAGGTGCGCACGCAGAACTACAAGATCCGGTCCCAAGTCGCCACGCATGAGGCGCGGATGCCGGTCCGGTCCAGCAAACTGCTGGGCAGTGTCATCTCCACCCAGCGGACCTGGCCGCGCACCGTGATTGCCCTGACCCAGGGCGATGGCAACGTGGTTCCCCAGGTGCTGACCCTCGTGCAGGCCTCGCCGCGCGAGAACTACAAGCTGAAGAGCACTTCGCCGCTTCAACCGGGAACATCCTTCCCGGCGATCCCCTTGGGCGGAACCGCGCAGCTGGCGGCCGGAGACAAGACCGGACTGCAGTACAGCGGGACCGAAGCAATGGCAGCCCTGGGCGATCGCTTGACCAAAGCTGATTCGGCGTTCAAGGACAAGCTCGTGGAAGGCACCAATTCGCCGTACATTGCCGATGTCCTTGACTACCAGGCGAGCACGGTCAAGTCCGGCACCAATGGCGACTTCACCTTCACGCACACGCCCTCTCCGGCGGATACCGCCGTGTTCCGGACCTCCGACGGCGGCGCAGTAGTGGTGGGAAAGCTGGACTTCAATTTCACCAGCAAGCCCAAGGCCGACGGCGACACGTTGACCGTGGACAAAGCCGCGGCAGTGCTCGCGGGCGGGGATTCCACGAAAGTCGGCCTCGTGCAGACCTTCTCGGAGTCGGTGGCCATTTACATTCCACCGGCAGGCTCCACTGCTCCCATGAAGCTTGTTGCCGCGGTCCGCGGTCTGGTGGGAGCCAGCTTCCAGTAGGCAAATGCTGTTGGCGCAGCGGCTAGAGTGGACGGTATGAGTTCGCCAGGATCCCGTCCCGTCTCTCCAGCCGCTGCCAGCCAGCTCAACCTGCGCGGCGCCGTCGACCTCTCTGCATTGCGGCGCCCTGCGCCGGCGGCACCGAGCGGTGCCCCGGCTGCGTCCGGCGGCAGCCCCGGAAGCGGCCAGCCGCTTCGCGTCGATGCCACCGAGGCCAATTTCCAGGACCTCGTCCAGCTGTCCGCGCAGATTCCCGTCCTTTTCCTTTTGTGGTCAAACCGCTCCTTGGAGGCTTCGACCCTCCTGCATAGCCTTGAAGGCGTCGTCGAAAGCTACGGCGGCAAAGTGGTGCTGGCCGCGGCGGATGTTGACGCCTTCCCGCAGCTTGCGCAGGCATTCCAGGTCCAGGCCATCCCCACCGCGATCGCGGTCCTGAAGGGCCAGCCCGTGCCGCTCTTCGAGGGGCCCGCTTCGGACCAGGAAATCCGCAGCCTCATCGACGAACTCCTCAAGGTGGCCGAAGCCAACGGCGTCACAGGCAGCATCGGTACAGGTGACGCCGGCGCGGAGGCCCGTCCTCTGCCGCCGCTGCAGCAGGCCGCCTTCGACGCCATCGAAGCCGGGGATTACGCCGCTGCCGCCACGGCTTACCGCCAGGCGCTCGCCGAGAAACCGGCGGACGCCGAGGCCAAGGCAGGACTCGCCCAAGTGGAGTTGATGGGCAGGCTCGAGCTCCTGACGGCAACGGAAGCCGAAACCATGCGCCAGCGGGCGGCAGAGGAGCCGGACGACATCGACGTGCAGCTCACGGTGGCCGACCTCGACATCTCGGGTGGACACATCGAGGACGCGTTCAACCGCATCATCGCGTTCATCGGCCGCAACTTCGGTCCCGAGCGGGAAACGGCGCGCGTGCGCCTGCTGGAGCTGTTCGACGTCGTCGGCATTTCGGACCAACGCGTGGCCAAAGCCCGTCAAGGTCTGGCGCGGGTCCTCTTCTAATGACTCAGCCGGCGCTGTTCAGTCCGCTCTCATTGCGCTCTCTGACGTTGCCGCATCGTGGCTGGGTTTCCCCGATGTGCCAGTACAGTTGCTCGCCCGACGGCGGAGGAGGCGTACCCAACGATTGGCACCTGGTGCATCTTGGAGCTTTTGCGACGGGAGGCGCGGCCCTCATCCTCACCGAGGCGGCGGCGGTCAGTCCCGAGGGACGGATCAGCCCGCGGGACGCCGGAATCTACACGGACGAGCAGGCGGCGGCGTGGGAGCGGATCGTGGACTTCGTCCACCGCAACAGCGCCGTGGGCGGCAAGATCGGCGTCCAGCTGGCCCACGCCGGCCGCAAGGCTTCCACGTACTGGCCCTTCGCGGACGAGAGCGGATCAGTGGCGGAGTCCGACGGCGGGTGGGTGGCCCGGGGTCCCGGGTCTGAGGCCTTTGCCGGGCTTGCACGCCCGCTTGCCATGAACGAGGCGGATATCCACGCCGTGATTTCGGATTTCGCGGCGGCGGCTTCACGGGCGGTGGACGCCGGCTTCGACACGGTGGAGATCCACGGCGCGCATGGCTACCTCCTGCACGAATTCCAAAGCCCCCTCATCAACACGCGCAACGATGCGTGGGGAGGAAGCGAGGCCGGCCGAAACCGTTTGATGCTCGCGGTCATCGACGCCGTCCGTGCTGTCATTCCCGATTCGATGCCGTTGTTGCTGCGGATTTCCGCGAGTGATTGGGCTGAGGGCGGCGTCGACATCGATGCCTCCGTGCGGCTCGCGCGGGCGGCGTCGGAGCACGGCGTGGACTTGGTGGACGTCTCCAGCGGTGGCGCCGTGGCCCACCAACGGATCAAGGCCGGCCCTGGGTACCAGACGGGATTCTCGGAGCAGATCCGGCGCGAAGCGGGGGTTTCCACCGGGGCAGTCGGCTTCCTGACGACCTCGGGGCAGGCCGAACATACGGTGGCCACGGGCCAAGCCGACGGCGTGTTCATGGCACGGGCTGCCCTCCGCGATCCGCACTGGTGGCTTCGCGCGGCTTTTGAACTCGGGTTCCCCCTGGATTGGGCGCCGCAGTATCAGCGTGCGGTTCCACGGCACAGCTTCTAGGCGCTAGTCCTTTGGGATGAGGCGGCTCCCGAAAGGCGCTCCGTAGTTCCCCCTCCGGGACGACCCCTGGAAGCGTGCCCGGGGCTAGGCTGGCTGCATGACTGTCCAGCTTCCCGGTTCTCCCCTTAACTCCCCGGTGCCCGCCTTGGCCCTGCGCGGCCTGGCGAAACGCTTCGGTGGCAAGATCGCGGTCGACGGAATCAGCCTGGACGTTCCCGCCGGCTCCTTCTACGGGGTTGTTGGTCCCAACGGGGCGGGCAAGACGACAACGTTGTCCATGGCCACCGGGCTCCTGCGGCCGGACTTCGGAACGGCACATGTCCACGGCGTGGACGTGTGGGCGAAACCGCTCGAAGCCAAGAAACTGATGGGAATACTGCCCGACGGCGTTCGCCTCTTCGACCGCTTGACGGGTGAACAGCTCGTCACCTATGCCGGCTTGCTCCGCGGCATGGACAGGGACGTCGTTGCCCACAGGGTGGGAGAACTGATGGCTGCGCTGGACCTGAGCGGCGACGCCGGCACCCTCGTGGTGGACTACTCCGCCGGCATGACAAAGAAGATTGCCCTCGCCTCGGCCCTGATCCATGCGCCCAGGCTGTTGGTACTGGATGAGCCCTTTGAGTCCGTCGATCCCGTGTCGGCAGCCAACATCAGGGGAATCCTTGACAACTATGTGGCCTCGGGAGGGACGGTCATCGTCTCGAGCCATGTCATGGACCTGGTGCAGCGCATGTGCGACCACGTGGCCGTCGTGGCTGCCGGCAGGGTCCTTGCCGCCGGAACCGTCGACGAGGTCCGCGACGGCGCCTCTCTCGAGGACCGCTTTGTGCAGCTGGTGGGCCGCGGAAACCAGGCGGGAGGCCTGGAATGGTTGCGCACCTTCTGAGCCTGAAGTGGCGGCTCCTGCTGAACGGTTTCCGACGCAGTCCGGCCCAGCTAGTGGGAATCGCGATCGGCGGACTCTATGCGCTGGGTGTTGTCGTGACCCTCGTGGTGACACTCGTCGCCCTGCGGTGGGCCGATGCCGAGACGGCCCACACCGCCGTCGTCCTCGGTGGCGCAGCCGCGATCGTGGCCTGGGCTGTGGTGCCCCTGATGGCTTCGGCCGCGGACATGACGCTTGACCCTTCCCGCTTCACGACGTCGACGGTTCCCATGCGCCAGCTACTGACCGGACTTGCCCTCGCCGGATTCATCGGATTGCCGGGCCTGTCCACTTTGATTGCGGCGTTGTTCACGGCGGCAACATGGTGGCGCAGCGTGCCGGCGGTGCTGGGCACACTGCTGGGCGCCGTGCTCGGCGTGCTGAGTTGCGTGGTCTTGTCGAAAGTCGTCACGACGGCGACTGCCGGCCTCGCTGCCTCCCGTCGCTTCAAGGATGTGAGCAGCATTGTGGTCTTTGTGCCGCTCGTGCTGATGGGGCCGATTGTTGCCGGCGTCTTCAGGGGGGTGTCCGGTTCCACCGGCTATCTTCCGGAGCTTGCCCGGATGGTCTCCTGGACTCCGCTCGGTGCTTCCTGGTCGCTTGGCGGCGATCTCGCGTCGGGAGATGTTGCGGCTGCCGGCCTGAAGGCCTTGATCGCCCTGGCCACCCTCCTCGTGTTGTTTGCCGCGTGGAATGCCTTGCTCAAGCGGGCACTGGTCACTCCGCCGTATTCCGGTGGCTCGGGGAAACGCGGCGGAAAACTCGGCTTGTTCGGGCTGCTGCCGGCAACTCCCACGGGGGCCGTGGCTGCGCGGTCCCTCAGCTACTGGATCCGCGACCCGCGCTACGCAGCTTCGCTCATCGTGGTCCCGTTGTTGCCCGTGATTTTCCTGTTCCAGTCCGGGCAGTCCGGAAGCTACTCGATGCTGGTGATCCTGGGGCCAATCGCTGCGTTTATCCTCGCATGGTCGATCGCCGCTGATGTTTCCTATGACAACACCGCATTTGCCTTGCATCTGGCCACCGGGGTCCGCGGCATCCATGACCGGCTCGGCCGGGCCTTGGCCTGCCTGGCATTCGCCCTCCCGGTGGTGGTGATCTTCGCCGTCGGGCCCTTCTTCCTGACACGGGATTGGAACTGGTTGCCCGGTGTCCTGGGCCTTTCACTGGACGTCCTGTTTTCGGGCCTTGGCTTGGCCTCCATCGTGTCGGCGCGCTACACGTCCAACGTGCCGTTGCCCGGTGACAGCCCCTTCAAGAAGCCGCCGGGAAACGTTGCCCAGACGCTGGCGGTCCAGTTCGGGGGGATGGCGGTGCTGTTCCTCTTGGTGCTTCCTGAACTTGTCCTGGTCATCGTCCAGTCGGTCACGGGCGATCCGCTGTGGGGATGGATCAATCTGGCCATTGGTACGGTTCTCGGGGTGGCTTTGTTTGTGGCCGGTGTCCGGATCGGTGGCCGCTGGCTTGACCGCCGCGGGCCGGAGCTCTTCGCGCAATTGAGCGTCAACCGTTGATTCCATGACCAACAATGATAATTTATAGGACATGGGATAACCTCGAGTTTGAACCAGTCGATCCGGGAAACACAGCTAGAAAGGTCGTGGACGATGGAAGTTGTCATCCTTCCGGGAAGCAAGCAGATCGGGGCGCTTGCCGCGGACGCCATCGAGGCGCTGCTCCTCCGAAAGCCGAACGCCGTCCTGGGCCTCGCCACAGGGTCCTCTCCGCTCCCCGTTTACGACGAACTGGCGCGCCGCCACGAGGAAAGAGGCCTCGACTTCAGTCAGGCACACGCCTTCGCCCTTGACGAATACGTCGGGCTCAAGCCGGGGCATCCCGAGTCGTACCGTGAAGTCATCCGCCGTGAATTCACGGACCGGGTTAACATCGACCCTGCCAATGTCCACAGCCCGGACGGTACCGCGGCGGACCTTCCCGCAGCCTGCGAAGCGTACGAAGACTCCATGCGCGCACTCGGCGGCGTTGACCTTCAGATCCTTGGCGTGGGCACCGACGGCCATATCGGGTTCAACGAACCCGGCTCCTCGCTCGCTTCGCGGACCCGGATCAAGACGCTGATCGAGCAGACCCGCAAGGACAACGCCCGCTTCTTCAAGAGCATCGACGACGTTCCGCACCACGTCGTCACACAGGGCTTGGGAACGATCATGGACGCCCGGCACGTGGTCCTGATTGCCACCGGGGCGCAGAAAGCCCAGGCGGTCAGGGACTTCGTCGAGGGACCGGTGGCGGCCATTTGCGCGGCATCCGTGCTGCAGATGCACCAGCACGCCACCATCCTCATCGATGAAGCTGCCGCGTCTTCGCTCAAGCTCGCCGACTACTATCGCCACACCTATGACAACAAGCCGAAATGGCAGAGCATCTGACACGGTGCATCTGATCGCGAAGCATCAGCGGCTAAGATGGATGGCATGACGACGCTGCCTCCGGACCCATTCGAAAACGATCCCATGCGCGAGCTTTCCGGAGCCGGAACTTCCACTGCAACCATTGAGCGCGAGGAATTGCGCCAGGAAGTGGAACCCGGTGACCGGGAGCGTTTCTCGCACTACGTCCGCAAGGAAAAGATCATGGAGTCTGCCCTCACAGGCGAACCCGTGATTGCACTATGCGGCAAAGTGTGGACCCCAGGCCGGGACCCGCAGAAGTTCCCGGTCTGCCCCGAGTGCAAAGAAATCTATGAAGGACTTCGCCCCGGTAACGACGGCGGAGACAAAGGCGGCTCGGGCGGCTCCAAGTAGCGAGCAAGCCCCAGTAGTAAGAAATCCCTGGTAGTCGGGTATTTCCTGATAGTAGGCGGGGGAGTGCTTTTCCCTGCCTGTGTGCTGCCCCGCGTGATTCGGCGCATCCGGAACAGATTGGTGTCTTTTGTGGTTATTTGGGCTTCGCTGGCTGCAGCGGCCTTGCTTGGAATCGTTGCTGGTCGGGGGGAAACCGCGTGACTGAAACGCTCTTCGGCGGCCCCGCGCTGCCCCCGGCCTATCCGGAACGCGCAGCCTGGGGAACCGCCCCGAAGTTGCGCGCCTGGCAGCAGGAAGCGCTGGACCTGTACCTGAACGCCAGCCCGCGCGATTTTCTCGCCGTGGCAACCCCGGGCGCCGGTAAGACCACCTTCGCCTTGCGGATTGCGTCGATGCTGCTTGACAGTGGAACCGTGAACCGCGTGACGATCGTCGCACCTACGGACCACTTGAAACGGCAGTGGGCGGACGCCGCGGCCAAGGTGGGCATTGCCATCGATCCGAACTTCAAGAATGCCGACGGCCAGCACGGCAGGGGCTTCGTCGGCGTCGCGGTGACCTATGCCCAAGTCGCCAGCAAGCCCATGCTCCACCGGGCGAAGACCGAGGCCGCCCGCACCCTGGTCATCCTCGACGAAATCCACCACGGCGGCGAAGCGTTGTCCTGGGGCGATGGATTGCGCGAGGCCTTCGATCCCGCTGCGCGGCGCCTGGCCCTCACGGGAACGCCTTTCCGTTCCGACACCTCACCCATCCCTTTCGTGGAATACGCCGAAGACCGGGACGGCATCCGCCGCTCGAAGGCGGACTACACCTACGGCTACGGCAACGCCTTGAGGGACCACGTCGTCCGGCCCGTGCTGTTCATGGCGTATTCGGGCCAAATGCGTTGGCGTACCAGCGCCGGAGACGAAATGGCGGCTTCCCTTGGCGAGGCTGCCGTGACCAAGGACATCACCTCCCAGGCCTGGCGTACTGCCCTGAACCCGAGCGGCGAATGGATTCCCGCCGTTCTTGCCGCCGCCGACAAGCGCCTCAGCGAGGTCCGCCGTACCGTGCCCGACGCCGGCGGCCTGGTGATCGCCACGGACCACGACGACGCCCGCGCCTACGCCGGTCAACTCAAGAAGATCACGGGCCAGTCGCCCACGGTGATCCTGTCCGATGATTCCAAGGCTTCGCACAAGATCGAGGAGTTCACGGCCAGCGACAAGCGCTGGATGGTGGCGGTCCGCATGGTGTCCGAAGGCGTTGACGTCCCCCGGCTTTCGGTCGGCGTCTACGCGACGTCCACCTCCACGCCGCTGTTCTTCGCCCAAGCCGTGGGCCGCTTTGTCCGTGCCCGCAAACGGGGGGAAACGGCGTCGGTCTTCTTGCCGTCCGTGCCGCCGCTCATGGCCTTGGCGAACTCCATGGAAGCCGAGCGGGACCACGCACTGGACCGGCCCGAGAAGGAAGACGCGGACGGCCTCTTCAACCCCGAAGAAAACCTGATGGCCGAGGCCAACCGCGAAGAGAAAGCCTCTGACTCCCTGGAAAAGGGCAAATTCGAGGCCCTCGATTCCCAGGCATCCTTTGACAGGGTGCTGTTCGACGGCGGCGAATTCGGTACGGGAGCAGACATCGGCTCCGAGGACGAACTGGACTTCCTCGGGATCCCCGGGCTGCTCGACGCCGAACAGGTCGGAACGTTGCTCCGGCAGCGGCAGCACGACCAGCAGTCGAGGAAGAAGCGCCAATCTCCGTTGGCTGCCGCCGCGGCGCCGGCGGTTCCGGACCACCGCATGCTGATGGATCTGCGCAATGAGCTCGCCAAAAACGTCGCAGCATGGTCGGCCCGCACCGGCACCCCGCACGGCGTGGTCCACAACAAGTTGCGCGAGGTGTGTGGCGGACCGGCCGTGGCCCAGGCAAACGAAGAGCAATTGCAGTCGAGGCTGCGCAAGCTCCAGGATTGGTTCATCGGCCGGAAGTAGCTCTGCCTGGCAAGGCTACTGGCGCTTAGCGCTGCCCTAGTTCGACGCCGTTCTCTTCCAACTCGGCGTAGGTCTCGTCAAGATCCTCCGCGATGCCGGCGGTGAGCTCACCGATCACCGTCACGGAGTAGCCCGCCTGCACGGCGTCCAGTGCGGTGGCCCTGACGCAGTAGTCCGTGGCAATGCCGACCACCACCACTTCTTCGACTCCGTGGCTCTGCAGCCAGTCATCGAGCCCGAGGGCGTCCTCGTCCAGCTCGACAGAGGGGACGGCGCCGGGCGCGAGCTCGCCCATGGGCACTTCGTCTTCGGGTGCCAGGACTCCTTCGAACCCCGAATAGGCCGCGGTGTACTGTCCCTTGCGGAAGTACGCCTGGATGTACTCGGCGTCGAGATCCGGATGGAGTTCGGCGCCTTTGCTCCCGGCGCGGCAATGCGGGGGCCAACTGTCCACGAGGTCCGGTGTCTCCGAAAAGTGGCTGCCGGGATCCACATGCCAGTCCTGCGTGGCAACAACGTGGTCGAAGTGCTGGTGGTTGGCGTCAAGGTATTCGCTGATGGCGGCGGCGGTGGCTGCGCCACCTTCCACGGCGAGGGACCCGCCCTCGCAGAAATCATTCTGGACGTCCACGATAATCAGGGCACGGGACATTCAGTCCTCCTCATAGACGGTGGGGATCGCGGGCTCGCCGCGCTGCAGCCTCCGGACTACCGGCGGGAGTTCGGCCATGGTGGCGGCGTGGCGTTCCTGTGCCCGGACCACGCCCTCAGGGCCTGTCCATCCAGGGAGCAGTTCGCCGTTCTTGATGAACTGCTGGAGCAGCGGGCGATCGTTGCCGTCGTCTTCCGGCCGGTGTCCGATGCCCACGATCTCCTGGGTCGCGATGCCGAGTTCGTTGAGTTTTCGCAGGGCGTATTTGCGACCACCCACGCTGGCCTTGTTCTTGGCTACTTTGGCCACGGGAACGAATTCGCCGGCGTCGTTGGTCCGGCTGACGAGCTTGTAAACCATGCTGGCCGTCGGAGCTCCCGATCCGGTGACCAGGGAGGTACCTACGCCATACACGTCCACCGGTGCCGATTGCAGGGCCGCGATCGCGAATTCATCGAGATCCGAGGTGACGACGATCCGGGTGTCGGTGTTGCCGAGGTTGTCCAGCAGCTCGCGGACCCACTGGGCCTGGGCCACGAGGTCGCCGGAATCAAGGCGGACTGCCCCGAGCTTGTCACCCGCGAGCTCCACCGCGGTGCGTACCCCGGCCTCGACGTCGTAGGTGTCCACCAGGAGCGTGGTTCCCGGTCCGAAGGCGGAAATCTGGGCCTGGAAGGCTTCGCGCTCGGTGTCATGCAGGAGCGTGAACGAATGGGCGGCCGTTCCCACGGTCTTGATGCCGTAGCGGCGGCCGGCCTCAAGGTTGGAGGTGCTGCCGAAACCGGCGATGACGGCGGCGCGGGCTGCCGCCGTCGCGGATTCCTCCTGGGTGCGTCGGGAGCCCATCTCGATGCACGGCCGGTTACCGGCCGCGCTGGTCATGCGGGAGGCAGCCGAAGCAATCGCGGTGTCGTGGTTGAGCACGGACAAAATGTACGTTTCCAGGATGCACGCTTCCGCGAACGTTGATTCGACGATCAGGATGGGGGAGCCGGGGAAGTACGCTTCGCCCTCCGGATAGCCCCAAATGTCGCCCGAAAACCTGTAGTCCGCGAGGAAGTCCAGCGTCTGCCTGTCAACTACTTTGTGTTGATCGAGGAACGTGAGTTCGGCGTCTCCGAAACGGAAGTCCCTGATGCCCTCAAGCAGCCTGCCCGTGCCGGCGACGATCCCGTAGCGGCGGCCATCAGGCAGGCGGCGGGCGAAGGCCTCGAAGACGGAGCGCCGGTGCGCCGCGCCCGAATGGAGGGCAGCTTCCAGCATTGTCAGCTCATAGTGATCGGTGTACAACGACGTGCGGGGGTGGTCCCAGGCGACGGATCTGCTCACGGATTCACTCTAGTCCCCAGCGGCTCCCACGTCTCGCTGCGCTCAACGCGGGGCCCTCGCCGCCGTGGGCCCATCCAGCGGCTCCCACGTCTCGCTGCGCTCAACGCGGGGCCCTCGCCGCCGCGGGCTGCAAGCGCCACCATTAGAATGGACAGATGACCACTACCGTCGGCCCCGGCACAGCCCCCGGCACCTATTCAGCCAGCAACACAGTCACAGACGCAGGCTTAAAGGGAAAAGAACGGACGGACATCTCGGAGCAGTCGTCCACCGACCTCCTCAGCGCCGCTGACATCCCTTGGAACCTCGTGATCTGGAACGATCCCGTCAACCTCATGAGCTACGTGAGCTACGTCTTCCAAAGCTACTTCGGCTATTCCGAGGCAAAATCCAACAAGCTCATGCTTGAGGTCCACAAGAAGGGCCGGTCCATCGTGGCGTACGGTGGCAAGGAACAAGTGGAGCAGCACGCGGTTGCCATGCACGGCTATGGTTTGTGGGCAACAGTTGAAAAGGCAAGCAGCGGCGACGGCCGGGGACGCAAGGGCGGCGCACGTGGCTAAGGCTTTCAAGTACGGACTCAAAGGCATCACCGGCTACCTTGAGCCCGCCGAGCGCGATCTCCTGCGCGGACTCCTGGATGACGTCATTTCAATGCTCGAGCCGGAGCTGTCGAGGAACGAAGATCCCCTGACGGCCTTGATCGGCCTGGACATGGACGTCAAGGAACCGTCCGACCGAGCCCTTTTGCGGCTCTTGCCGAACGTCATGAAGAACGACGACGCCGCGTCCCTCGAGTTCCGCCAGCTCACCGAGCGCTCGCTGAGGGAAGGAAAAATCGGCGCACTCCGGGCCGCCGCGATGGGCCTGGACCGAAACGAGCTCGTCCTCACCCCGGAGGAGGCGAAGCTCTGGTCCATGGCCCTCAACGATGTCCGTTTGGTGCTGGCGGAGCGCCTCGATATCCGCGACGAAGCGGATGCCGACCATGTCCACGCCATGCAGGACTGGTCCCAGGCCGAAGACGTAGAGAGCTACCTGGCGCTCGTCTACAACTTCACGACGTGGCTCCAGGAATCGTTGGTCCAGGCCATGATGACCTCGATGGACCGGAAGCCCTGAGTGGAATTGCCGGGCCTTGTGGGCCTCCGTGTGACAAAACAGACACGAGGCCCCCGCCACATGTCATGGCTGCAGCACATGCCTTGGCTTATTCTTCTAGAATCATGAACTCAGCATCGGACCCGGTATCGGGTGGGGAGAGCGCCGCCGCCGCGCGGGAAGCACAGCGCAAGCCGGATTCGCTGCGCAAGCCGGATTCGCTGCGCAAGCCGGAATCACTGAACAGCCAGGCACACAATCCCTTGCTGGGATCACGCCCCATCGGTGTCTTCGATTCCGGTGTCGGCGGACTGACCGTGGCACGGTCCATCATCGACCAGCTGCCCCATGAGTCGATCATCTATGTGGGGGACACTGCCAACGGACCGTACGGGCCGCTGCCCATCGCCGAAGTCCGGGCCAATGCGCTTGGCGTCATGGACGAGCTCGTGGACTCCGGCGTCAAGCTCCTGACCATCGCCTGCAACTCGGCCTCGGCCGCGGTTTTGCGCGATGCCCGCGAACGCTATACGGCCCGTTACGGGATTCCCGTCATCGAGGTCATTCAGCCCGCAGTCCGCCGCGCGGTGTCCGCGACAAGATCCGGCCGGATCGGCGTCATCGGGACATCCGCCACAGTGGGTTCCCGGGCCTACGAGGACACCTTCGCCGCGGCGCCGGACCTGACGATCACTTCGGTGGCCTGTCCGGAATTCGTGAGTTTCGTGGAAGCCGGCATCACCACCGGTCCCGAGCTGCTGGCCGCGGCCCACGAATACCTGGAGCCGCTCAGGGACGCAGGCGTGGACACCGTGGTGTTGGGCTGCACGCACTATCCCTTGCTCACCGGCGTGATCTCCTTCGTCATGGGGGAAGACGTCACCCTTGTGTCGAGCGCCGAGGAGACCGCCAAAGACGTTTACCGCGCCTTGGCCACCCACGGGATCCAGCGGACCGATCCCGGTGTGCCGCGGCACGACTTCATGGCCACAGGCGACGCTGTCCAATTCGAAACCCTGGCGCGCCGTTTCCTCGGCCCGGAGGTCCTGTCCGTACGCCACGTGGACCACGTGGCCGCCCAATACCCGACCGGAAGCCTCGCGCGGATCACTCCGGAAATGTTGGAGGCCGCCCGCGCCGGCGGCCAGCATGCGAGGACGTCCAATTTCGTTGATCCTGCAGCATTCACCATGAACGAATTCGGCGCGGCCCGCGGGGGCCGCATCCAGTGAAACTGACCATTGTTGGCTGCACGGGTTCCTTCCCCGGTCCCGGCTCTCCGGCGTCGTGCTATCTGCTGACGGCGCACGACGGTGAGCGCCAGTGGAAGATCGTCATGGACCTTGGCAGCGGTGCCCTCGGGGCCATCCAGCGCTACACCGACCTCGAAGATATCGACGCCATCTTCCTGACCCACTTGCACCCGGACCACTGCATGGATCTCTGCGGACTGCATGTGGCCGTCCGCTGGAAGCCGGGTGGCTGGGGACGGGACAGGATCCCCGTCTGGGGTCCCGCCGCGACAGCAGACCGTATGGCCACCGCCTACGGTTTGGAGTTGGACCCGGGAATGCACGAGGAATTCGACTTCAGCAACTGGAGTGAACGCCAATCCGTTCAACTCGGGCCGTTCACCGTGACACCGTACGCCGTGAACCACCCGGTGGAAGAGGCCTACGCCTTGCGCGTGGAGGTCACAGAGCCGGACAAAGACGGCAAAGCCGTGAGCCGGGTCCTCACGTACTCGGGAGACACCGACTCGTGCACCGGACTCGAAGACGCCGCCCGCAACGCCGATCTTTTCCTGTGCGAGGCCGCTTTCGAAGAAGGGCGGGACGACGACATCAAGGATGTGCACCTTACCGGCAAACGGGCGGGCCAGGCCGCGACGGCCGCAGGAGCCCGACGCCTCCTGCTGACCCATATCCCGGTCTGGACATCGCAGACCAAAGTCATGGCCGAGGCGCGGCCCGAGTTCGCCGGCGATGTCGCCGTCGCGGTTGCAGGAGTCCACTACACCGTCTGAAGGCCACCGCCCGACGACGGGATCCGGCCGCGTCGTCCGATGGCGCAGTCCAACTGTGCTGTCCGGCGAGGGCCACGGGATCGCTAAGCTTGCAGTATGACTTCCGAAGCCACATCTGTCCCCGTCATCCGTGCCGACGGCCGCACACCCGATCAACTCCGTCCCATCAGCATCACCCGCGGCTGGTCCAAGCAGGCCGAAGGTTCTGCCCTGATCGAATTCGGCAACACCCGGGTGCTGTGCACGGCTTCCCTGACCGAGGGCGTTCCGCGCTGGCTTAAGGGCGAAGGCCGCGGCTGGGTCACGGCCGAGTACGCGATGCTGCCGCGGGCCACGAACACCCGTTCCGACCGTGAGTCCGTCAAGGGCAGGATCGGCGGACGCACGCACGAAATTTCGCGCCTGATCGGCCGCTCGCTGCGTTCCATCATCGACACCAAGGCCCTGGGCGAGAACACGATCGTGCTGGACTGCGATGTCCTGCAGGCCGACGGCGGCACGCGCACCGCCGCGATTACCGGCGCCTACGTGGCGCTCGCCGAAGCGATCCGCTTCGCCCGCGAGAACAAGATGATCGCGAAGAACGCACAGCCGCTGATCGACACCATCGCTGCGGTTTCCGTGGGAATCATTGATGGGATCCCGATGCTGGACCTGCCGTACGTCGAGGACGTCCGCGCGGAAACCGACATGAACGTGGTGGTCACGGGCTCCGGCAAGTTCGTTGAAGTGCAGGGCACCGCGGAGGGAGCCCCCTTCGACCGCGACGAACTGAATGCCTTGCTGGACCTTGCCCTCATCGGCACCGGCGAGCTGGCGGCAATCCAGCGCGAGACCCTGGCCGAGGCCCCGTGAGCGGGTCGACCACGCCGCGGCTCGTTCTCGCCACCCACAACAAGGGAAAACTGCGCGAACTCCGGGAACTCCTCAGGGGGCAAGTGCCAGGACTCGACGTCGATACCCAAGTGATCGATGCGGCCGCAGCCGGCGCTCCCGATGTTGCCGAGACCGGCGTCACGTTTGCCGAGAACTCCCTCCTCAAGGCACGGGCCGTGGCTGAAGCCACAGGTATGGTGGCAATCGCCGATGACTCGGGACTGGCCGTGGACGTCCTCGGCGGAGCGCCGGGCATCTTCTCGGCCCGCTGGTCCGGCCGGCACGGTGACGATGCCGCCAACCTTGAGCTCTTGCTGGCGCAACTCTCCGATGTCCCCGACGCCCACAGGGGAGCCGCGTTCGTGTGCGCCGCGGCGCTCGCTGTACCGGCCGCCGTCGACGGCGGGGCGCGCGAGGTGGTCGAGTACGGACAGCTGGAAGGCATTCTGTTGCGCGAACCGCGCGGCGCGGGCGGATTCGGGTACGACCCCGTGCTGCAGCCCGAGGGGCTGGACCGCAGTTGCGCGGAGCTGAGTTCCGAGGAGAAGAACGCCATCAGCCACCGTGGCAAGGCGTTCAGGGCGCTGCTGCCGGCCATCGTGGACGTCCTGCGCTAAAACTCCCGCCCGGCATTAACCGGAAAAGGCACCCCGCAACTGCAGGGTGCCTTTCCTATAAGCCAGCGGGTCTAGCGCTCGCCGTGCTTTCCGGCTTCGCTTCCGTCGACGAACTCCTCGGTGGGTTCCGCGCCCCGGTCCGCGGCCTTGCGCTTTGCCAGGATGCCGCGGAGGACCTCGACGGCCACGGGGACCACTGAGAGCAGCACGATGACCACGAAGATGATGTCCAGGTTGTCCCGGACCCACGGGACCTTGTCGCCGAGCAGGTAGCCGAGCAGCGTGACGCCGCCGCCCCAGAGCGCCGCCCCGATGACGTTGAAAATGAAGAACTTGCGCTTGTCCATCTGGGCGACGCCGACAATCACCGGGACGAAGGTGCGGATGATCGGAACGAAGCGGGCAAGGATCAGGGCCTTGCCACCGTGCTTTTCGAAGAAGGCGTGCGCGCTCTCGACGTTCTCCCGCTTGAACAGCTTGGAATCAGGCTTGTTGAAGATGGCCGGTCCGGCTTTGGAGCCGATGAGGTAGCCGCTCTGGTTGCCGATGATCGCAGAAACGACGATGAGGGCGGCAAGAGCCCAGATATTGAACTTGATCGTGTCCGTGGCGACGAGGAGCCCCGCGGTGAAGAGCATCGAGTCGCCAGGCAGGAAGAAGCCCACCAGGAGTCCCGTTTCGGCGAACACAATGCCGCACACGAGCAGGACTACCCATGGGGCCAATGCGGGGTCGGCCAGGAAGACCTGGGGGTTCAGCCAGTCGGGGAGGAGCGCGGACATATGCGGCTGCACCTGCCCTGCACCCCCCAAAGCGGATACGGCAAAGTCGTTCATCGCAGAAAGGGTCACCCTTCAAGGGTACGGGACAACCGCCGTCGGGCCCTTGAGACTGTGCCTGGGGGTGTCTGACAGACACTGCCACCAACCGCCCGACATGCGTAGCGTGGTGGACGTGGAGAGAAGAGACGAGAACTTCTGCGTCCGCAGCCAACTGACCATGAATGACGAGGAAGAACTTTTGATGCGCGACGTAGCTATTCCCAGGACAGCGGCGACGGTCGCTCCTGCGTCAGCTCCGGTGTTCCCGTGGGGCGGTCTCCTGATCCTCGCCGCAGCAGGCTTCACCGCAGTGACTACGGAACTCCTCCCGTCCGGGCTGCTGCCGCAGATCAGCCGGGACCTGGGGGTAGACGAATCGGCCGTTGGCTCCCTGACGGCCGCTTATGCGGCAGTCATCGTCTTCACGGCCCTTCCCCTGTCCAGGCTCCTCGGCGGACGAGTCCCCCGTAAGGCGTTGTTGATCGGCACCGTGCTCGCGTTCGCGCTGAGCAATGTCCTGTTGGCGTCGAGCCCGAGCCTGGGATTGGCAGTTGCAGCAAGGCTCCTCGGAGGCGTGGCCCACGGGATGCTGTGGTCAAGCATGGCCCCCTACGTCGCCAGGATCGTTCCAGCGCGCTCCGTCGGAAAAGCAATGGCTATGGTCTTCAGCGGTAACAGCATCGCGCTGGCCGTCGGCGCCCCGATCGGCACGCTCATGGGCTCGGTCCTCAGCTGGCGCGCCTCCTTCCTTATCCTGGCCGGAGTTGGCGCGGTTCTCGCGTTCCTGGCTATTTGGTTGCTTCCTGGCGCCCCCGACGAGGACAGTACTACGACGCCGACGCTCCGCGGGGCGCTGAAGCTCCCCGGCGTGATCGCGGTGGCCACAGCCTGGCCGCTGTTGCTTTTGGGCCACTTCACCCTCTTCACCTACATCGCGCCGTTCCTCCATGTCTCCGGCCTGCCGGATGCCTTCACGGGCATTTCGTTGTCCGTGGTGGGGGTCGCCAGCCTCGTGGGGATCTGGATTGCCGGCCTCACTGCGGATTCCCATCCGCGGCGCTCCCTGATTTCCGCGGTCGCCCTGCTGGTGCTGGCCTTCGGCCTCTTGCCGCTGCTTGGCGGCACGTGGGTGGGTGAGCTCGTGCTTGTGACCGTGTGGGGAACCGCCTTCGGGGCCGTCGGCATCTACAACCAGGCAGCAATCCTTCGCGCCGGCGGAGAGCACAAGGACGCCGCGAACGGCTTGACCGTGGTGACCATTCAACTAGGCATCGCCGTCGGCGCCGGATATGGCGCCCTGGCCCTGACTACTGTCGGCGCCCTGTGGGTGCCGCTCGCTGCAGCCGTCCCGACGGCGGCAGCGCTCGCAATCATCCTGGCCAGCCGCCGCGGCGGCTACCCCGCCGGTCCCCGGGAGAATAGGCCCCGCTCCATCGCGAAGCGCGGGCGCTAGGCCTCGACAGCTTCCTCCGGCGGGGCTACCTTGGGCGCATGAACGAAGAGCGTGCGCCAAGGCGCCATGGGCGGGAAGAGGAAGGGAAAGCCCGGGACAAGGCGGGCAAGACTATCCCGAGCGAAAGCCCGGGCAGCAAGGTGGACCCGGACTTCATCCCGGATGAAAGCCCTGAAAACCCTAATGAAGAGCGCGCCCGGGAAACCCCCGAAGAGACCGGAAGCTGATTCTCCGGACAGGCATCCGGCAGCTGACCGCGTGATGCCGAAAGACCCCGTTCCATCATGTGTTCAGTTCCATCATGAGGGGCGGTAGTTCGTCGGCAAGTTCCCGGGCGAGGTATCCGGGGCTTCCTTTCCGGCTGGCCAGCCTGTCCCCGGCTGCGGCATGGAGGTGCGAACCCCAGCAGGCTGCCTGCGCATCCGTCGTTCCGCGGGCCCGGAGTCCGGCGATGGTGCCGGCCAGGACGTCTCCGCTACCGGACGTTCCAAGTCCTCCGGAACCGGTGGTGATCTCCCAGCAATCCGTGGACCCGGCTGTATCCGCCGGGCCGGTGTTCCGGGGTTGGACAATGACGCCCTGGCAACTGACCACCGCCTGGTACTGGTGGGAGACTTCGGCGATGTCGTTGCGGATGTCTTCAGGATCCCGCCCGAGGAGCAGGCCCAACTCGGTCAGGTTCGGAGTCAGGATGAGATGACCGGCCCATGGCTGGATATCAGGCAAGAGTCCCCTCAGGACCCCCAGTGCGTAAGCGTCGAGGACAATCGTCTGGCTCCCGTGGATCCGTTCCTTGACTGCAAGGTTCCGCAGCAGTTGGGCCGTCTCGTCCGCGTCATCAAAGCCAGGCCCGATCAGCACTGCTTCCGCTGATTCCAGTTCCGGCTGCAACGCCTCGTGGGCTGTCGAACGGACGGAGCCGGAGGACGTTTCGGGCAAGCCGATGACGCCTGCCTCAGGCAGGGCCACTGCCAAAGCAACGGCCGTGGATTCAGCAACGGCAAGCGTGAGGCGGCCCGCACCGGCACGAAGCGCGGCGGTACCGGCGAGGAGGGCGGCCCCCGGTGTTTTACGGCTCCCACCTACGACCAGCACCGTCCCCCGATCGAGCTTGTCCGAACCTGGTGCCGGCAGCGGCCAGCTTCGCAAAAGGGTGGGGGTTACCGGGATAGCCGGCAGGTCACGGACGGACATCGGCGTCGCTTCCGTGCTCGGTGAGCGTGACTCCTTGCTCCAGGAGATGGTCTGCGATATTGAAGCTCTCCAGCGTCCAGGGGCCGTGACCCTCGGCGCGGATATACCGAGTAACGGAAGCGTTCAGAATAGTGTTTGTGCCGGCTATATCCAGCAGTTCCTGTTCGGAAAGCCCCTCCAGAAGGTACCGGAAAAGCAGGATGACGGCGTCATGGCCGACCACGAGGACCCGTTCTCTTCCGGAGATCTGTTCAAGATCGGAGAGAAAGCTCCGCAGCCGCAGCGCGACATCGGTCCAGGACTCGCCGCCCGGAGGCCTGTAGTAGAACTTCCCCAACCATCGGCGACGCCGGGCCTCATCGGGCAGCCTCAGCTCCACTCCCTTGGCGGTCAGCATGTCCAGGACGCCAAGCTCGCGGTCCCTGAGCCGGTCATCCACGAGGAGCGACACCTTCCAGCCCGCCGCCCCTACGACCATTTCCGCGGTGCGACGCGCCCGGGCGTACGGGGAGCACAAGACCACGTCCGGGCACTGCGACGGTGGGAGCCGGCTGAACGAACTACCGAGAGCGGTAGCCTGCTCGTAACCGAGGGGGGACAGGTCGACGTCGGCATCCCGCGCCGGGACATCAATGACTTCCGCGCCGGACAGTCCAGCCTTCGAGGCTGCTACGTTTCCCAGGCTCTCCCCGTGACGTACCAGGATCAGCTCGACGGCTCCATGGCCGGATAGTGCCCGCATGCTTTCGCTCACAAGAATCTCCTTCGTCGAGACAGGGACCGGACTGCTTCGGTGTCGCCCCGATCGCCATACGGTCATCGGCGTCACCGGAGGACGGCGTCTAGCCTAGTTCGGCGCCGCGTCCTTCCCTTGGGTCTATGCTACTGCTAAGCATGCTTATTATTCCGGATGCTTGAGTTGACATGGGGAGGAGCAAAATGAACGTCCTGATCAAACTACTTGGCCTGGTTGTGGGCATGGGTGCCGGAGTGGCGGCGAACAAGGCCCTGGAGGCCATCTGGAGCAAGTCCACCGGGAAGCCCGCGCCGAAGGATGCAACCAATCTGGAGGACTCCCTGCCCGGGGTGGTGCTGTTCGCCTTCGCTGGGGGCGCCGTAGGGGCGGTCATCCACGTCCTGACCCAAAGGACAACCAAGAAGGCGTTGATCAGGCTGCAGGAGACGGCGGACGAGGTCTGAACGTTTGCAAGTGACAAGGCCAACAAACCCCCGCTGCGCCATGCGGATCCTTTTGCACCTGTAACCTTGACCAGTGGCATTGGACTTTACGGCGATCGACTTTGAGACTGCGAACGGCTTCAGGGGTTCTCCGTGCTCGGTCGGCCTCAGCAAGGTCCGCGGTGGCGTCGTGGTGGAGGAAGCTTCGTGGCTCATGCGGCCTCCGGTAAACCATGACCACTTCGAGTACCACAACACCCGGATCCACGGCATCCGCGCCGAGGACGTCGCCGGGGCTCCACGCTTTGGCGAAGTCTTCCCCGAAATCGGCGCTTTCATCGGCGACGATATCCTTGCCGCCCACAATGCGGCATTCGATCTCGGCGTCATCCGTTCCGGGCTCGAAGTTTCCGGTCTGCCGGGCCCCGCTTACGAGTACGTCTGCACGGTGATGTTGTCGCGGCGATGCTACTCCTTGGTGTCCAATTCCTTGCCCTACGCGGCGGAGGAGGCCGGCGTTCCCCTCGTGAACCACCACGACGCCGCCGAAGACGCCCGGGCCTGCGCCGGAATCCTGGTGGACATCGCGCACCGGAACAACGCCAACAGCATCGCCGAGCTCTACTTGTCCCTCGGCCTGGCCATACCCCGGCAACAGGCTTTCCAGCCCGGAGACGGACTTTCCAAGCAAACCCTCGCCGCGCTCGCGGCCGTCGGTGGAGGGCGCAGCGCGGTCGCTGGCGGGTCCGGCGTCGGGAATGGCTCCGGCCAGCTTGGACGCGCCTGGGGCAATTGGCCTGAAGAAGGCGACAACCCGGCGCCCAACCCCGCAGCGGAACCGGGCCACCCGCTCTTCGGGCAGACAGTCGTTTTCACCGGCGAGCTTGCGATGGCCCGGCCGGAAGCGAAACAGCGGGCAGCGGAGATGGGAGCGAGCCCGGAAAGCCGCGTGACCGGAAGGACAACGGTGCTGGTGGTAGGCGACGGCTTTGTTGCCGGCGATCTCCGGAACGGCCGCCTCACGGGCAAAGCAAAGCGTGTCCTTGAGCTGCACAGCCGCGGCCAGCAGATCGAGGTTCTTTCCGAGGGTGAGTTCCTGCAGATGGTCGGCGGACGCTAGCCGCCGCAAAATTCACACGGAGCAACAAAGCTTCCTGTTGTGTTGCAGCGCTCCTAGCCTTGAGCCATGACGCAGGGAAAACAGGCCGATACCGCAGGGTTCACCGCAGCTCCGGCAGGCGGCCGATGGCGCGCCGCCTTCGCCTTCCCCAATCCGGTCAATGAATATGCCGCCAGGATCACGGCCGGGCTCGTGGTTCTTGCGGCAGTTGCCACCCTCGTGAGCGGCCTCGGTGGGGGACTCGTGCTGATCGCGGCAGGGTTCTGGCTGCGGGTGTTGTTCGGGCCGAGGATCTCGCCGTTCGCTGTGCTATCCGTCAAATTGCTGGCCCCCCGGGTGGGGCCGGCCAAGCTTGTCCCGGGGCCGCCCAAGCGATTCGCCCAGGGAATCGGCGCTGCGCTCAGCACGGCGGCCGTGGTCCTGTTCTTCGCCGGTTTCGGCTTGGGTGCCTGGATCCTGCTCGCCTTGCTGATTGTCGCGGCGTCCCTTGAGTCGTTTGCGGGATTCTGCTTGGGCTGCGCCATTTTTGGTTTCCTGCAGAAGCACGGACTCATCCCCGAGGACGTCTGTGAAGCGTGCAACAACATCGCGCTTCGCCGGGTTTGACGCGCTCATTGGCTTTGAGCCTCCGGCCGCCTAGCCCACGGTGACGGCGATAAGCCGTTGCGCCATGCCACCGATGACGTCGGGAGCCTCAAGGGCTTCAAGCCAGTCGGAGGGCAAGGCCCCTTCGCCATGGAACGCCCCGAGGATATTGCCCGCGATCGACGCGGTGGAGTCACTGTCACCGCTGTGGTTCAGCGCCACGGCTATGGCCTGGCGGAAATGGGCGGCTGGATCGAGCTGAACTCCGGCGGTGGCGCCGGTTGCCAGCACCGCGTAGAGTCCGACGGCGAGTGCCTCCTCCGCCACCCAGCCCTCGCCCAGGTGCGCCGTGAGTTCTTCCGGGCCGAGCAAGGTGCCGGCCGAGGACAGCTCCAGCGCCTGGCGGAGCCGCTCGAGGAGTTCGGGAGCCGCGTCGGGCAATGCCGACACCACGCCCAGGGCATGTTCGGCCGCGGTCCGTGGATCGGAACCCGCCGTCAGTTTGTGTACGAGGACGCTGAAGGCACCGGCACTTTGCCGGGCTGAAGGGTGTCCGTGGGTCAAGGATGCGGCATCGGTGCTCAGCTTGTAGACAGTGGCTTCGGAAATGTGCGGGACCAGGCCGAAGGGAGCGGACCGCATGACCGTGCCGCAGCCCTTCGATTCCGGATTGACGGGCCGAAATTTGGTCCCCATCTGGCCCGTGGCGAGTCCGCTCAGGCAGGCCTTGCCCGGATGCCTGCGATGCCGGAGGACCTCCTGGCTGTCGATCCACCGCGGTTGGGGAACAGGGGCTGACGACGGCAACGCGACGCCCTGGGTCGCGAGCCATCGCAGGTAGGCCAGCCAGAGGCACGCCGTTTCATCCGCCGCTACGCCGTCGTTGGCCCATTCGAGGGCCTCCACGATGCCGTCGACGGTGTACAGCGTCATCTGGGTGTCGTCCGAAAAGTGGCTGCCGCCGTCGAGCTGGCCGAAAGAAGTGAGGCCTGCGGCGCCGAAGCGCGAACGGATGGTGGCGACGTCGTCGAACTCGACGGCGTAGCCAAGCGAATCGCCCAAGGCACCACCCAGCAGGCACCCGCGGACCCGGGACTCGAAGGATGGCACGGCGGAGGGGGACGGTTCAGCACTCATAGTGGTAATTTACCGTGGCTGCTTCGTCGGTCTTCACCTGCCCGCTGATACGGTGGCTCGTGAACCAGGAGACAGTGATGGGCGCAGATGGAGGCGGCGATGCGCAACGACCAGGCGTTGCCGTTCTCACGGGTCATGCTGCTCATGACCATCGTGGTGGCCGTGGCCGCCTTCACCTTTGCCGTGCTGATCCTGGTGGCGCGTTGACCGTTGAATCCAGGGATCCGGGCCTGCAACCGGAGCGCACCATGCTCGCCTGGCGCCGGACCCTGATTTCGCTTCTGGTGGTAGATCTCTTCATCTGGCGCAGGTGGCTGTCGGCAAAGTCCGGTGCGGGGCAACTTCCCACGGGAATACCAGGGCTCGACTACCAAGGAATCTGTGCGTTGACGGCCGCAGCCGCGACGATCGTCCTGGGCTTCGTTGTCTGGGTCAGATCCCACCAGTTGCACTATGGTGCCGAGGAAGCCTCGGCTGTCTTGATGATTGCAAGCGCCCTGTCCATCATCGCGCTCGCGTGCGCTGCGGTCGCCGCAATCGCGTTGGGCGGCTAGGCTCGGATTCAGGAAGCGTCCAGACTGGGCTGACACGATGCTGCGGGGCAAGGATGCGGTCCGCCGCGTGGCGTTGCCCTGGCTGGAGCATTCGCCTCCGCAAAAGACAACCCGAACTTCGAATTAAGGAATCCCTCGAGATGACCACGACTGTGTCCATTCCCTCCTCCCGCGGCCCCGGGCTCCTTGCCCGGTCGTTCGCTGAAGCTCTGGGGACGCTGTTCCTTGTGGTTGTTGGCTTGGGCGTGCTGATCTTCATCAACCCCCAGGCGGTTCCGATGCCGGCCTCGCTGGCGAGCGGCCTGACTGTCGCCGCGGCCATGCTTGCTTTCGGTTACCTGTCGGGCGGCCACTTCAACCCGGCCATCACGGTTGGCCACCTGGTTGCCGGCCGGATGAAGCTCGTTGATGGGGCCGCATACGTGGGGGCCCAGATTGTGGGCGGCCTCCTGGGCGCTTTGGCGCTCTTCGCCGTCGTACGGACTGTGCCAAATATCCCGGATAGCCGAGCCGTCTTTGAAACCTCGACGTCGGGTTTCGGTGCGCATTCTCCCTTCCAGGTTCCCGTGACCGGTGTGATGCTCGTAGAGGTCCTCGGCGCTGCACTCCTGGTGGGGGTCTTCCTGGGGGTAACCGCCCGGCGCAATCCCAGCAAACTCGCCGCGCCGTTCGCAGTCGGCCTGACCGTCGCAGTCCTGCTGCAGCTGGGTCAATCCACCGGAAATCTTGCCTTCAACCCGGCCCGTGCCACTGCGTCCGCCGTCTTCAGCTCAAGCTGGGCGGTGGAGCAGCTCTGGCTCTTCTGGGTAGCCTCGCTGGTGGGCGCCGCGATCGCAGGCCTCATCTTCCGAGGGTTCGGCGAGTCCGCTCCGGCAGCCGTGGCTGATGCCGGAGAACCCGCAACGGGTGACGTCGAAGAACCGTTGCCATCCGACGCCTGGGACGAAAAGTCCGACGACGACGCTGACGCGGCTCTTCCGGAAAGTGCGGCCGAAGTTTCCACCCCGGCTGCCGAAGCCCCCGCCGCGGCACCCGTCGAAGAGAAGCCCGTCGTCGACCCGGCCCGTGAATTCTTCGATGGCAAGCGGGGCTGACGCAGGTATTCAGTTGCCGGGAACGCCCAGTTACGGCCGGTGCCGCCGCGCCGCACCAATAATGTCAGTGCCTCCGCTTAGCGTGAAAACATGAGGCTTTTGCACACGTCGGATTGGCATCTTGGACGATCGTTCCATGGCGTCGGGATGCTCGATGCCCAGCGCAACTTCATCGAGCAGATGCTGGCAGTCATCCGCGAGCAGTCGGTGGACGTCGTCCTGATTGCGGGCGACGTCTACGACCGCGCCCTCCCTGGCCTGGATGTCGTCAAGCTTCTGGACGACGCCCTCGTGCGCATCACGGACGCCGGGGCCAAGGTGGTGCTGACAAGCGGCAACCACGATTCCGCGATCCGCCTCGGGTTCGCTTCACGCCTGCTGGAGCGCGGAGGAGTCCATTTGAGGACCCGCGTGGAGGACCTCGCTTCTCCCGTCCTGTTCCCCTTGGATAGCAACAGCGACAGCAAGGACAACGCAGCTCAGGCCGGCGCGCCGGTGCTCGCCATCTACGGCATTCCGTACCTCGAACCGAGGCTTGTTTCCGAACGGCTCGGCACTCAAACCGCGAGTCATTTTGACGTCACCCAAGCCGCGGTGCAGCTCATCCGTGAGGACATTGCCCGGAGAAGCGAAGCAGGGCCGGTGCACTCCGTGGTGTTGGCACACACCTTCGCGAGCGGCGGCATTACCTCGGACAGCGAACGCGATCTGAGCATCGGCGGTTTGGGGGCGGTGCCCCTGGATCTCTTCGATGGCTTCGGCTACACGGCCTTGGGGCACCTGCACGGGCGCCAGGAACTTTCGGAGCACGTCCGGTATTCGGGTTCGCCGCTGGCGTACTCGTTCTCCGAAGCCAAGCACCGGAAGGGTGCATGGTTGATTGACGTCGGCGTCGACGGTGTTGAGGGCGTCGAGGAAGTCCTGTGGACAGCGCCCCGGGAGCTGGCGATCCTCCGCGGGAAGCTTGCGGAGCTCTTGGAGTCGGAGCAATATTCCTGGGCCGAGACTGCGTATTGCCAGATCACCCTCACAGACTCAGCGCGGCCGGCGCAGGCCATGGAACAATTGCGTGCCCGGTTCCCGGACACCCTGGTGCTGGGCTTTGACCCCGAAGACGCCGCCGGAAGGGTCAAGGCCAGCTACAGCAGCAGGCTTGCCGAAGCCGAGGACGATCTGGGTGTGTGCTGCGGCTTCCTCGACCATGTGCGGGGAAGGCCCGCTGACGAGACCGAACTTTCCGCACTTCGTGAAGCCTTGGAAGCGGTCCGGCTGGAAGGAGCAGAGCTGTGAGGATCCACCGACTCGACATTGAGGCATTCGGGCCGTTTGCCGGACTTCAGTCGATTGACTTCGACCAGTTGGGGGCCCAAGGTTTGTTCCTCTTGAACGGTGCTACGGGTGCAGGAAAGACAAGTGTGCTCGACGCCATCTGCTTTGCGTTGTATGGCTCCGTGCCGGGCGCCCGCCAGGATGGCAAACGCTTGCGGAGCGACCACGCGGAGCCGGCTGCGGAGCCGCTGGTTGTCTGCGAATTTTCGGCGCGGGGCAGGCGCTTTGAGGTTACCCGGTCCCCGGCCTGGGACAGGCCAAGCGCCCGTGGCCGCAAGGGCTTCACCACCCAGCAGGCCAAAACCCTCCTGCGCGAACGGGTCAACGGCTCGTGGGAGGAAAAGACCTCGCGCAACGACGAAGCCGGCATGGAAATCGGTGATGTCCTGGGGATGGACCGGGAACAATTCACCAGGGTTGTCATGCTCCCGCAGGGAGACTTCGCGGCCTTCTTGCGTTCCAAAGCATCCGACCGGCTCGATCTTCTGCAGAAGCTCTTCGGAACCCAGCGCTTTGAAGCGATCGAGCAACAGTTGGCACTCCAGGCAAACGCCGCGCGCGCGCAAGTGGAGGACAACCGGAACGTCCTGGAGTTGCTCGTGCAAAGGGCGGAGTCGGAGTACGCCCAACTTGGCATTGAAGAGGCCGACACGGTGGATCTTGATGGCCCAGGATCCAGTGGGCCCGCGCCTGAACTCCGGCTCGGGAACCTTGAGGCCCTGGCCCGGGCCGAATCTTTGGCGCGGCAGCAAGCCGCCGGCACTGCCGATGCCATCCGGCTTCAACTGGCAGACAAGCTCACCTCCGCCCGGGAACGGGTCCAACGGCACGCGAAGCTCGACGCCGCCACGCGACGGCGCGAAGTGCTCTCCTCGAGCGCGGGCGAAGTGCGGGAAACCCGCGAGCGGCTTGGGCGCCACCGGAAAGCCGCCGTCCTCGGCGGACAGCTCGACGCCGTAGACCGGGCCACGCACGCCCTCGGCCTGGCGGGCTCAACGGCAGAGTCGGCGACGGCGAAGCTTCGTGCCGCCGCCCTGGACCCAAGCGACCCCGGCACGTCCCTCGCCAGGATCCACGAGACGATGGCGGTCGTGGAAGCCCGGATCGGGGACGAACAAAAGCTCGAGGACATCACTGCCAGGCTGGACGCACTCACCTTGGCGGCAGGGCAGCGCGAGTCGGCCAAAGCCGAACGCGCCCTCGCTTTGGCCGGTCTCCGTGGCGAGGCAATTGCCTTGGAGGGTGAACTGGCCCCGCTGGAAACGGCCGCTGTGGGGCTGCCCGTCCGCGAAGGCGAAGCAGCAGCAGCAGGGAACACCGTCAAGACCGTAGCCCGTTACACCATCGCCCGGGATTCCTTGGCCGCGGCAGTGAAGCGCCACGCGTTGGCCCGGGCCCTTTCCCAGGACCTTCGCCAACTCTGGCTGGATCTCCGCGAGTCCCGGCTGGCCAATGCCGCCGGCGAGCTCGCCGCAAAGCTGCGGGATGGCGACGCCTGCCCGGTGTGCGGAAGCGCCGAGCACCCATCGCCGGCAGCTGCCGGGCTCACCGCGCTGGCACTTGCCGAGGAAGAGCAATCCGCCCACGAACGCTATGACGCGAGCGAACACGAACTGCTTCAGGCCTCGGCCGAGCTCGCGTCCGCCGAGCAGGAAGTCGCCGTACTCGCCGCCCAGGGCGGAGACATCGATCCGAAGGAAGCTGCTGCGGCGGAGGCGCGGGCCAAAGACGCCCTGGCTTCGGCGCGTTCCGCCGTCGAAGGGTTTGAACGGGTCAAGGCAGACCTCGCTCGCACCGCGGAGCGTATTTCCCGTTTGGAGGAGGAACAACTCCGGGAGGACACTGCAGCGGCTCAGGCCGAATCCACCATGGTTCTGCTGGACGAGCAACGTGCGTCCTTGGACGCCATGCTTGGCGGTCTCCGTGATGGCTTCGACACGCTACGCAGCCGGATAGAGGCATTGACCGCGCAACGCGATCTCCTGCAATCGGCTGTGGCCGCGGGCGTCCAGCTGGAACGTGCCCGGGACGCTGTGGATGATGCATCCACAGCTTTGGACCGCGCCCTTTCGGCGAACGGGTTCGAGACCGCGGAGGCTGCGCGGCGCGAAATCCTCGACGAGCAGCACGCCGCCAGGCTTGAGGAAGACATCAGGGCCGCCGAGACCGAGAACGCGCGACTCGCGGAACTCTTCGAATCCGAGGACCTCGTGCTCGCCGCAAAGGAAGCCCAGATCGGAGAGGTGCCCCTGACCGCGGTCGAGCTTGCCGCCCTCGAACAGGAGGCCGGACAAAGCGAAGAAACGGCCCGCCGTTTGGCTCTATCTGCCGGGCTGGCCGCACGGACCGTGACCAGCCTGGCCGCGATCCGCTCGCAGTACGAAGAGGCTGCCGACTCCGGGCGCGGCCCCCGCGAACGCGCCCGGGTTCTCAACGGGCTCGCCGAAACCGCCAGGGGGTCAGGCGACAACGGCTACAACATGAGCCTCAACAGCTATGTCCTGGCCGCTCGCCTTGAACAGGTCGCGGCTGCCGCGTCGGAGCGGCTTATCGCCATGAGCGATGGCCGGTACACCCTGCAGCACACGGACGCCAAGGCTGCCCGCGGCGCGAAATCGGGCCTGGGCCTGGAAGTCGTGGACGAGTGGACGGGCCAGCGGCGGGACACCGCCACGCTGTCCGGCGGGGAGTCGTTCATGGCTTCGCTCGCGTTGGCCCTCGGGCTCGCGGATGTGGTCCAGCACGAGGCCGGAGGTGTGGACATCGAGACCTTGTTCGTGGATGAGGGCTTCGGCAGCCTTGACGAGCAATCCCTTGAGCAGGTCATGGATGCGCTCGAAGGACTGCGCGACGGCGGCAGGGTAGTGGGGCTTGTCAGCCACGTTGCGGAGATGAAGCAGAGAATCGGCAGCCAGTTGCAAGTGACCAAGAACCGGAATGGCTCCACTGTGCGGATCGTCGACGCTGCGGCGGCCTGACAATGCCGGTTTGAGCCGCTCCCGCGGGACCCGGCCCGCTGGAAAAGGCACAGCCGTCCGCTAGACTTGGAGGGTTACACCGGGTCGCGCGCATCGGGAGGAGGGACGATGCGCACCATTCAGCGAACCCGGAATCATGAACTCCTTCCCACAGAACTCCACGGCGAACACCGCACTGCAGGCTGCCTCTTCCGTTCCAGCCGCGCCCCCGGCCGAGTCCCCGAAAGTCGCGCCCGCGAAGGCCGCGCCCCGTCGTTCGCGTCTGCCTGGCCGCTTCGCCCGCCTGCCTGAGCTCGCCGGCCGGAACTTCCTGCCGTTGGGACTCTTCGCAAGGCTGCCCCTCGCCATGCTGACTGTCGGCACCCTCACCCTCGTCACGGCCGTCAGCCATTCCTACGCCATCGGCGGCCTGGCCGCGGGAGCCGTCGGTATCGGATCGGCCTTGGGAGCGCCCGTGCTCGGTTCGCTCGCTGACCGCTCAGGGCAGCGCCCGGTCCTGCTCGTAGCCGCGGCTGTCAATGCGGTGACAGTCATCGCACTGCTCGTTGCCGCGTACCTGACGCCCGATTTCAGCACCCCCACGGACGCGGCCGCCATTTTGCTGACGGCGTTCCTGGCCGGAGCGAGTTGCCCGCAGGTGGGGCCCATGGCCCGTGTCCGGTGGATGGCGCTGACTGCCGGGAACTTGAATCCACGGAATCCGAACACTGGAGTCGGGGCGAATCCCACGGGTCACGGAAGTGTGGCGTCCAGCCGCGCAGACCTGGATACCGCTTTGTCCTACGAGGGCACCGCGGACGAAGTCACTTTCGTCCTGGGTCCGGCGCTGGTCGGCATTCTCGCCAGCCTCGTGGCCCCTTGGCTTCCGCTCGCATTGGCGGCCGTCCTGACAGCAACTCTCGTACCGGCCTTCGCCGTCCATACCTCGCAATTGGCTGTGGTGCCGGCAAAGCGCAAGGCGCGCACCGGCGTCGTGAGCATCCCTGCCGAGCGGAAGTCGGGTGCCTTGGCGTGGCTGAAGGTCGCCGTTCCTGTGCTGGCCATGGTCTGCATGGGAACATTCTTCGGTGCAACCCAGAATGCGTTGAGCGCTTACTCCGCCCAGTTCGCCACGGCGGAAATTGCGGGACTGATGTATTCCGTCATGGGCCTGAGCTCCGCCGTCGCCGCGCTGTCCGTTGCCTATTGGCCGCGGCGCTTCGGCCTGGCCATCCGTTGGGTGCTCGCCGCGGCCGCGATGACGGCCTTCTCTCTGCTGTTGTTCCTCCCCGCTGGGATCTGGCCGATGGTCATCGTTCTCTTGGTGCTCGGAATCCCCGTGGGACCCGTCATGGTGACCGTCTTCAGCATCGGGGGAGTCGTGGCTCCGGCAGGTCGGATGGCAACCGTGATGACCGCCCTGGCGAGCGGCATCGTGGCGGGTACTTCGTTGGGCGCCTATCTTGCCGGCCAGTTGGCCCAGACGCAGGGTCCGGGCGCCGCATTTGTGGTGTCGACCGCTGCTTCGGGCGCGCTTCTGGTGCTCGGCATCGTTGCAGGACTGGTCCTTCGGCGCAAGCCAAGCCCCCAGCACTAACGACGCCCGCTCACTTATGGGCCGCTTTCGGGGAACCCTCTTTCAGATCATCTGCGCGAGCGTTGCCCGTTTCGGCCTCATAAGTGAGCGGGCGTTGGAAGGGGACGGCGCGAGCCCATCGGCGGGGTCCGTTGCCTGGAGCCCACGGGCGGGTCCTTACGCCAGCTGGGCCTCTATGCGCGCCGCGCTTGCTGCCAGTGCTTCGCCGACGGCGGCCTGGTCCTGTTCGCGGCGGATGTAGACGACGGCGATCGCGGCGGGCCGCCCACCCGGCACCTGGATTGGGGCGGCCAAGGAAGACAATCCGGCGATGACCTCGTCGTGGCTTGCCGCGTAGCCGAGCCTGCGGGCTTCGGATGCTTCCGGGCGATAGGGCAGGCCCGGAGCGCGGACGGCCCATTCTTCCTTGCTCATGGTGGACTGGATGGCGATCCCAGGCGCCCCGGTGTTCACGGGGTGGCGCGTGCCGGGATGTTGTGCCAGGGTGGCGGCCGAGTGGCGCGGCTCGACCGTGACCAGCGTGACGCAGTCCTGATGGTCCCAGACCGCGACGAAAGCCGTCATGTTCAGGGTGTTGGCAAGCTGGGTCAGCTCCGGAAGGGCGGCCGTCTGGAGGTCGCGGGAGACACCCCTGGCCAGCACCGCAAGCCCGGGCCCGGGCTGGACACGCCCGGCGTCGTCGCGCACCAGCAGGGAGTGATCCTCCAGCGTGCGGAGGATCCGGTAGGCCACCGAACGATGAACACCCAAGGCGCCGGCGAGTTCCGCAATGGTGAGGGGGCGCCCGGCAGCCGCCAGGATTTCCAGGGCCTGGATGCCCCGCGAGAGGGTCTGCGACGGCGAGACTGTCGCCGTCGTTTCCTGCAGGCTCTTAGCGGCGCTGGGAGACATCATGCGCTCCATCCTATGTTCGGGGCTAACGCGGCTTGCCCGCCGTCTTGTGCTGTGACACGCAAGAGACTATGGTTCTTTATGAGAATTTGTTGTTCAAATATAGAACAAATCCACATATAGAACAATCTCCTAGAACAATCTCCAGCCAGGGATCAACGATGATTGCCAAGTCCAGCCAGAATGCGGAGCCGGGACCCCTGGGCCGCACCTCGAGGCCGCGGGCACATCATTTCCGGGGCAGCCTGGGCCGCTTCGCCACAGGCGTTGCCATTGTGACATTCGACGGCGTCAGCAAGCGGCATGGCATTACCGTCAATTCCTTCACCTCGGTGTCCATGGAACCGCCGCTGGTCCTCGTCAGCATTGCCCGCAACACCAAAGCGCACGACGAGCTTGCCGGGCGCCCATTCACCGTCAATATCCTGGGCGCCGAACAGAAGCAGTTGGCCCTGCATTTCGCGGGCCGTCCAGGGCCCGAGCCCCATTGGGTCGAAGGCGACATTGCGCCCCGGCTATCCAACGTCCTCGCCTATTTCGAATGCACGCCATGGGCTGCCTACGACGGCGGTGACCACACCCTCTACCTGGGTCAAGTGGTGGATTTCAACTACCGCAGCGGCGACGCACTCGCCTTCGCCAACAGCTCCTTCACCACCATCCCGGAAAGCCAATTGGGAATGGAGGATCTTTTGTAGTTGATGCGGGGCCCGTCGACGTCGCATCCATATGCCGTTTCAGCTCAACCATCATTGGAGACAACCATGGGAATCCGGACCGGACAGCAGTACCTGGACAAGCTCAACTCGATGAACCCCCACGTCCTGATCGACGGCGAAACGGTCACCGAGAAGATCGCCGACCACCCGTCATTCAGGAACGTGGCCCGCACGTACGCGAAGCTCTTCGACATGCAGCATGACCCGAAGTATGCGGACGCCCTCACCTATGAGTCCCCGACGACCGGCGACCGGGTGAGTGCCTCGTTCCTGGTTCCGCGCAGCAAGGAAGACCTCGAGCATCGGCATGCAGCTATCCGCACCTGGGCTGAGTATTCCCTTGGATTCCTGGGCCGGACGGGCGACTACATGAACGGCGCCCTCACGGCGCTTGCCGCCGCGGAAAAATGGTTCGCCCAGGCCGATCCGATGTTCGGCGAAAACATCCGCAAATACTACGAGCATTGCCGCGAAAACGATCTCCTGGCCACGCACACCCTGATTCCACCGCAAGTCAACCGTTCGGTGTCAGGTTCCGAGCAGCTCGGCGGCCAACTCTCGGCCAGGGTGGTGGAAGAACGCGAAGACGGCATTGTGGTCCACGGTGCGCGCATGCTCGCCACGATCGCGCCGATCGCCGACGAGCTTCTCGTGTTCCCTTCGACGCTTCTGCGCTCGACGCCGGAAGATGCTCCCTATTCCTACGCGTTTGCCCTCCCTAACGATGCGCCCGGCATGCGCTACCTGTGCCGGACCTCGCTCTACAACGGCGGAGGCACCCACGATGAGCCGCTCGCGAGCCGCTTCGAGGAGATGGACGCCGTCGTCGTTTTCGACCACGTGTTCGTGCCCAACGAGCGCATCTTCATGCTCGGGCATCCTGAGCTGTGCAATGCCTTCTATTCCGAGACCGGCGCCGGGGCCCTCATGACCCACCAGGTGGTCACGCGGACCATCGCGAAGAGCGAGTTCTTCCTGGGCCTGGCCTCCGAGATTGCCGCATCGATCGGGGTGGACGGTTTCCAGCACATCCAGGAGGACCTCGCGGAGCTGATTGAAACAGTCGAAATCGGCAAGGCCCTCATGGTGGCGGCAGAAGCGCAGGCGGCTCCGAGCCCGGACGGGGTGTTCCTGCCGCACTGGCCCACCCTGAATGCTGCCCGCAACTGGTACCCCAAGGTTGCCCAGCGTTTCCCCGCGATCATCCGGAAGTTCTCGGCGTCCGGCCTCATGGCCCTGCCGGGCGAAGCGGACGTGGCCAGTGAGGCGTTGCCGGACATCGAGCTGTATCTGCAGGCGAAGACGCTGACCGGCCCGGAGCGCGTGCGCCTCTTCAAGCTCGCCTTCGATGCCAGCATTTCCGCGTTCGCCGGGCGCCAGGCCCTGTATGAGTACTTCTTCTTCGGTGACCCTGTCCGCATGGCGGCCGCCCTGGTGAACAGCTATGACCGCGAGCCGGCCCGCGCGCGGGTGCGGGAGTTCCTCGAGCGGAAAGACTGAACGCGCCACGCCACGGCGCGGACGACGACGGCGGCGAGCGTCGCCGTCGTTGACTTCCGGCAGCTGTGCGGGTGGATCTGGCCGAACAGAGGGGCGCCCGCCCACGGAAAAGGGGGACTGACGGTGCTGACCGTCAGTCCCCCTTTTCCCGTTGCCGGACCGCTCTCAGGGCCTGGGGTAGATGGCGTTGGTGCGGTAGAGGAAGGCCGCGGTGGCGTCGCGGGCGACTGCGATGCCGGGCCGGAATTCCGACGTTCCGTCAGGGAGGGCCCAGCCGGTGGTGATCTTGTTGTTGGCGAGCCAGGTGATTTCCTTGTAGAAGGGGTAGTTGGCAGGCACATCGATGAAGTTGCTGCTTACCGTGACTGCAGGGCTTCCGTTGAGGCGATAGATGAAGGCTGCCATGGCGTCGCGGTTGACAGTGCCTTGTGGATGGAAGGTCGGTGCCCCGTTGGGGCCGTCGTTATAGCCGGTGGTAATACCTTGGTCTGCCAGCCAGGACACTTCCTTGTAGTAGGGGCTGTTCGTTGGATAATCGGCGAACTTCGGTGTCGCCGGCGGGGTGTAGGCAGGGCTGCCCATGTAGCGGTAGATGAAGGCGGCCATGGCTTCGCGGCTGATGGACTCCAAGGGCCGGAACTGGCGGGTCTGGTCCGGCATGACCCAGCCGGTGGTGATGCCTGCGTCAGCGGCCCAGGTGATTTCCTTGTAGAAGGGGTAGCTCGAGGTCACGTCGGTGAAGGAATACGACGCAGACGCCGATTCATTCTTCACGATGAGGTCGTCCACGTAGATGTCGGCCTGCTGCGTCGGGTGTTCCGAGCCCAGCATCACACTGCTCACGGACGTTGCCGAGATGTTGAGGGTGCTGGAGGAGAAGACGGACTTGTCATCGAACCAGACCTGGGCCGCCGTGGCGCTTCCATTGGCGGTGACATCCATCGCGATATGGTGCCAGCTGTTGAGCGCAACGGTCCCGACCATCGTTGTATAGCTGAAGGTTCCGTCCGGCGCAGTGACCCGTAACACGAAGTTGGACGTGCTGTTGTAACGGAAGATGTCCATGATCCGTGTCGCCCCGGAGAAGAAGCGGAAGTAGGGAACGTCGTTCCCTGCCACACCGGCGGTGGTGATGTTGAACCAGCCGGCCGCGTAGGCATGGGTGGCGCCTGAGGGAAGGGGCACGGACATATTGGAGATCGAACCGGCATCAATCGTTGCGTGCAGGTAGGCGGAGCATGCGCCGTCGTGGGCCATGGTCGAGCTGACAGCGGCCGTTCCGGTCCCTTGCGTGACGGGTGAGTACGGGGACAAGGTCCCGGATTCGAAGTTGTCGGCAACCACCGTGGTGCCGGGGAAGCTGTCCGTAGGTGCAGCGGTTCCCGGCTGACAGGTGACCGACGCTGCCTCGGCGGGTGCCGCAACAATTGCCGCGCTTGCACCCAAAGCGAGGCCGAGAATTCCGGAGAGTCCCAACCGGTACAGTCGTTTCATTGTTCCGTCCTCCAAGCTACGGTCGACACCCGGCTTCCTCGGAGGTGCGAGGAAGCCGGCTTTGATCTGCCTGTGGCGAAAGTTGTTGCGACGGTACCCGGCCCAGGCACCCGGCAATGCCGTCGAGAACCAATGGCACCATGGGTGCGGTTACAGTTGCGTTACCAAATCCAGGATTGCAGTGCTGGCCGGTGCGGTTTCTCCGCAAGGTCAAAGTTGGGTGTTGAACACGTCCCGCCCGAAACTCCGCAGCCCGGGTGCTCCGGCATATCCGAGACGGGGAACGGCGAAGATGTCCTCCATGGTGGCGAGAAGGCTGTAATGGTTGTACATCGTCCCGCTCGTGGTGCCTGGACTGCTGAATGGAGACAGCACCAGCGCGCCGATAAGTCCTCCGGCTGTTCCCCCCGGCAGGCCCGAGGGGCCGGTTGCGTTACCGTCCGCCTCGTCGAAGGTGATGACGAGCGCGCCGTCCTGCCTGTAGGCCGGTGAGTTGAGGATCGCCGGGACTTGTTCCTTGAGCCAGGCGTCGGCGCTCTCCAGCCCGCCGGGCTGTCCGTCGACGCAGGGGCTGTCGTGGCCGTCGTGGCAAAGGTTGGGGCTGATGTAAGTCAGGTTCGGGGTGGTGGCGGCAGACTGCAGGTCCTTCGCGAGGTTGGAGTAGTCCACGACGTTGTTTTGGCAGTCGGTGGAGGACGTGACGCTGGCGAAATAGACGAAGGGATTGTGGCGGGTGGCGTACTGGTCATTGATTTTGGCGTTCTGGGAATTGTCCTTGGCACCCGGGTTCGGGTGGCGGCACGCCGTGCCCATGTCTTCCATGTATCCCTTCCAGGTTTTCCCGGCGTTGCTGAGTTGCCCGGCGAGCGTCGGGACTGAAGCGGGGTAAACGCAGCCCGATCCGAGCACCTGGCCCGGGTCCGCGGTTCCAGTCTGGACGAACGGGGCATACGTCGTGCAGTCATTGCGCGTCATCGGGTTGGATGCCTGTCCGGAGATCTGGGCGAGATAGTTGGGGTTGGAATGGTGGGCGACGCCGTAGTACTGGGTCAGGAGGACGCCCTGGCTGCGCAGGGTCTGGGAGAGGTAGGGGGCTGCCGAGTACGGGCCCCAGGTTTTCTCGTAGCTCTGGTTTTCCAGATTGATCACGAAGACGTGCCCGATCTTCCCCGCTGCCGCGGCCGTCGGCAGGGGGCTGTCGGTGGGCGACGGGGCCGCCGACGTCGGGACCGTGGACGAGCCGGTAGTGGCGGTGGTGCTCGGACCGGGGGCCGGTGTTCGGTCACCCGACGGACCTTGGCAAGCCGTGCTGACCACCAAGAGCGCGGCAACCAGGACGACGCGCTCAGCCGGGGGACGGCGGTGCTGCGGACGGACGCGGCCCGGGACTCTTCTGCCGGATGTCATTTTGAGTTTCATCTGATCCTGCTTCCTCCACGAATCTGCCGATCCCGGGCGGCAGACTTGGCCGGCATGCCGGCGGGTCCGCGCCGAAAGGTCACGCCTCGTCTTGGCGGTAGCAGGTATCGCGGAAGCGTTCGGGTTCGGACACTTTTGCACACTATGTCCAACGGGGCCATGGTTACCGGCTTCGGGTTCGCTGTGAATTCGCAGCCGAGGCAATGGATGCTGCCGCTCCACGTCCCGATCATGGACGAAGAGGGCGGGCCTTGTATCGGCGTGGGTTTGCCGCCACACTGGCTCCCATGCACGTGGACGAGCGGCGAAACAGCAGGAATTTCAAGACTGCGCGCCGTGCGGGCATCCCGATCGTTCTCGTCGCTTCCTTGGCGCTCGTCCTCTCCGGGTGTGTCGCCGGACCCCCGGGCGGCCCGGCGTCGCCGGGCGCAAGCCGGTCGGCCGGAACGTCGACGGCGGGGGCCGGCGCAGGGCAGTCCCAGGCGACGGGACAAATGCCCGTGGGGGACCTGCCCGGGTGGCGGCAGGTATTCACTGAAGACTTCAGCGAAGGGGACGTTCCGCTGGGGAGTTTCCCCGGGCCCGCGTACAACGCCAAGTGGAGTGTCAACTACGCCGACGGGACACCGGACACGGCCGGTCAGCAAAGCGGCGGCAAGTCGGGCTACTACCCATCGAAAGTGCTCAGCGTCAAGGATGGGATGCTCGACATGTACCTGCACAGCGAGAAGGGTGTCTCGATGGGTGCGGCACCCGCGCCGAAGCTGCACCCTGCCAACGGGCGTCCGTACGACAGCCTGTTGTACGGACGGTATTCGGTGCGGTTCAGGTCCGAGGCATTGCGGGGTTTCAAGACGGCGTGGCTGTTGTGGCCCGATAGCGGAGTCTGGCCGCGTGACGGAGAGATCGACTACCCCGAAGGCGATCTGTCCAAGTCCTTTTACGGCGCAGTCCACCAGGCTGGCTCGGACAAGAACATCTTCCATGAAAACCCGTCCGGTGCCCGGTTCACGGCATGGCATACCGCGACCACCGAATGGACGCCCGGGCGCGTTGAGTTCTTCCTCGATGGCGTCTCGATCGGTGTCAGCACGGTCGGCATCCCCGACAAGCCGATGCATTACATCCTCCAAACCGAATCCTGCCTGACCGGCTGCCCCGCGCCGGCAACGTCCGGGCACCTGCAGGTGGCCTGGGTGGCAATCTGGGCGAAAGCGTAGGCCCACTGTCCGCACCACGTTCGTTATGGCGCCGGTTCCTCTCGCCGCGACCGTCGGTCCACGGCAACGAGCAGGCCCAGGGTGAGCACGGCCAAGCCGGATACAGCCGCCGATGGATGCCAGAAACCGGCGTAAAGCATCGCCGTCGAGAGCAGGATGGCCAAGGCAAGGCTGAAGCTCACCGCTATCGCCACGGCCAACGGGAGCATCTCGAATCCGGTTCCTTTTCGGATGCGCCGGGGTTTCAGGAACAAGACGAGGGCCGTTCCCGGGCCGGCGAGCAGGAACGGTCCAATAACAGCAAGGCGAAGTCCCTCAGGGCCGGTGAAGGACAGAGGAATCGACGCCACCGCCACAACCGCCACTACCGCGCCGATCGTCGCGACGCTCCGGTGCCTAGATGCCATTCGGTGCTCCTTGCAGGTGGTAGACCACACCGCCGGCATTGCGGGACTCCAGCGACCAGCCTCCCTGGAGGGCGCACCTGTCGATGAAGTGTTGCAAGCCCTCGCTCGGCCCCGTGTTGAGAACACCGGCTGCGCTGACCTGGCTTGCAGTGACGATCAAGTAGGCGCCCGCGGACGGGACGAGCTGGGTTATCGACAAGCAGCCGGGCTGCGGGTCGCCAGGGCGTGCCGGCTCCGCTGGGAGGACCGTTTGGTACCGGTATCCGGCGTAGTGCGCATACCGCCAGGCCGTGTCGTGAACGGCCTCGATGAGGACCGAGCCATGCGGGGCGGTGGCGTACAGCTGATTGACGAGGGCGATCTCATCCGGGGTGAAATTCTCGATGGCATCATTGCCATACCGGGTGGCGACTGTGCCCGTGGCGATGATCGATCCGAGCAGCAGGAGTGCGCCCATCCGGCGCAGTCCGGGCGGACTCGGGCCACGGGGAAGCAGCGGAAGCACGACCAGGCTCGCGGCGAACGGAAGGCTGAAGAGATAGATCCGGAGCAGCAGCTCGCCGCCATACGACTGGAGCGGGAACATGACGAAGGGCGCCACGGTGCCCAGTGCGGCAGCCAGCCACGGCCTCCGCAGCCGTCGCCCGCGGAGGCTGCCTAGTCCGGCGAGGACCCAGACCAGGGCTCCCTCCGCGAGCCGGGAGTAGACGATGAACTGGTGGGCCGGACTACCGCCCACCCTGTTGAGCAACGAGGCTGAAGCGGCGGCGTTGATGTTGCCGATGGACCCGAAGAGCGTGTGCAGGTGGCCGATGAGGAAAGGGGTGGCGGCCAGGACCAGCCAGCAGACCGGAAGCAGCAGCGCAAGGACCGGAAGGAAGCGCAGCCGGCACCTTCCGCTCAGGGCGAGCAATGCCAGGATGGGGATCGCGGCAAAGGGAGTGAGCTGATGGGCAACCGTCATCCCGGCCAGCAGCACTACGCACACTGCGGCCAAGATGATGAAGGCAGACCCCGGCAATTCGCCTGGTATCGGCGCCGGTTTGCCTGGTTCGAGTCGACGGACAAGATTCCTGAGCCGGCCGGCGGGTTTGCCCTCCGGCTTCCACGGCCAACCGGGGAAAACCGTCAGGACACAGGCGATCAAGGTCAGCAGCAGCAGCAAGGCGCAAGCCTGTGGGGAGAGGTAGTCCTGCCCCACCCAGCTGGCCAGGTAGAACAGCCACACGGCGGCCCATGCTTGCCTGGGACTGGAGCCAAGGCGCAAGGCCAGCGCCAGCAGGGCAGGCATGAACAGGACGTTGACGCCGACCGGCGCCCACGTGGCAACCCAGGTCAGGTCATGGACTCCGGTGGTATTCGAGAGCATCGCCAGCAGCCCGAAAAACCCGGGCCAGTTGAAGTAAGCGTCCAGCTTCCGGTCCAGTCCTCCGGTTTGCGTGATGTAATCCGTGATGCCCAAGTGGCGGTAGCTGGCTTCCAAACGGGGCAGGCCATGGATGATCGGGTCGGCCCCGTGCAAGACGACAATCAACACCAGAAGCTGAACGACGAGCAGCCACGGGCGAAGAACCTTGAGGCCGAGGGAACCGACGAACCCGGCGAGGCTCAGGCCCAGGGCAAAAAAATAGCTGGGAGGCAGGACCTGGATCAGGCCGGCACCGCCAATGTCCTGGGCGTTCACTGTTTTGAGCGCCCACACCCCCAGGATCAAGGCAGTTGCCGCCATCACCGCGAGGGCACCCGGAATCCGCGGGTCACCGCGCTCGGCCCGATGTTGGGCGGGATGGAGGCGCTTCGGGCCGGAGACGACGCGGGGCAACGTCCCGACGTCGGATCGGTGCAAGCGGGTGGAAGAGACACTCCAAGGGGCTTGTACGGCCATTACGGTGCCGGTACTCCGTGCGCAGGCGACGCGGAAGTGCGCCCGATATTCCGTCTGGTCCGGGCGGCTCCGTGGCCCCGTGAGAAACGGTGCAAGCGGCCGCCGGCGACCACGGCTGCTCCCAGTTGGGAGACCAACCAGAGCACGGACACTCCCGTGAGGCCAAAGTGCTGGGCGACTGCGGGAGCAGGTGCCACCGCGAGGACGCATGCGGCAATCGCGACCACCGTGGCTTCAGCCAAACGCCCGGTGGAACGGCACACTCCGTAATAGACCTGTGTGACGCAAGTGAACATCAGCGCCGGGACGAGGAACGGCAGCAGCACCCACGCCGAGGCGTAGCCGGACCCCAACAACGGCAGCAGCAGGGAGCCGGCCGCCAGCAGCAACACCCCGGCAAGCCCGGTGAGGAAGAGGCTCATCTGCAAAGCCCTCCGGACCAGGCCCGGAGGTGAAGGAACGCGAGGATCGGACGTGTCGGCAGCAATAGCGGTCTGGAGTGAATAGCCAGCCGATTGGGGCACGAAAAAGATCGCTGAAGCCAGCATCCAGACGACGTACCAGGCCGCTGCGGCCGAGGTGTTCAGCGCCGCCGCAACGACGAGCGGGAGGACGTAGCCCGGCGCGCGGTCGGCAAGCATCAGCGCGTGCTGGCGAAGGCCCGGACCCCAGACTTTCACCACTTCGCGCCAGTTCGCTTGCGTCCACTCCAGGGCGGTGTCTGTGCGTCCGAGCTGGCGCAGGCCGAGGAGCACGCTCGCCAAGGCACCCATGGCCACGGCAACGACGATGGCGGAAGGATCCCGGTAGCCAGCGAACAGGCAGACGGCGAGGGTGCCGAGCTGGAACAGGGCCTGCACGAGACTACGCGTCAACGCGCGATCCGCCCGTGCCTGGGCGACGGCGATGTGGTCGAACTGGTATGCGACGGCGGCGAGGAGCGCCGCGGCGAAAAAGGCGGCGCTCATCACGGGATTCGTCCACGCGGTGCCGACGCCGGATCTCTGGAAAGAGGTCACGACGAGCAAGCCGGTGGCCATGAGGAGCGACGAAAGGCTCACGGCGGCGACGCTTGCCGGAATCAGGGTCCGGCCCTGGTCGGCTTGGGCGGGAAGCACGGACAGCGTGGCCGGGCCGACGCCGAGCATGCCCAGTTGCACGGTCAGCATGGTGGCTGCGACCACAGCCGAGGCCAGCCCCAGGCGGTCGGCAGGAATCACGACGGCGGCGAGGGCCCAGAACAGCAGCCCGGCCGCCATTGGCGCAATGCGGGCCGCCGCGAGCCACACGGCGTTCCCACCGAGGGACAGTCCGTGCCTGGGGAGTCGCAGCAAGGTGCTGCCAAAAGCCCCGTAGTTGTAGAGGACGAAGCCGGCCCAATAGGGGAGGTATCGGGGAGCGGTGGCCAAGGAGAGAAGGACCCCGCGGGCCGTCGCGAGCAGGGGCAGGAATACCAGCCAGGCGGCGCGGCGCGGGTGCTTGTGCATCGTGCGCGCCAAACCGGCGCCGTCCTGAAGCCATTGGTCGCGGGCGTATTCGAAGCTGTCAGCGAACCGGTGCCTGACGAAGGTGGTGGGCGAGACGCCGAGGCGGTATCCACCGGCCTCGAGCCGGATCCGGAGTTCTATGTCTTCGCCGGACCGGAAGCTTTCATCGAATCCGGCGTCCAGGAGCACGCTGCGGCGCATGAGGGTGGCGCTGACGCCGAACCAGGAGCGGACCCTGCTGTGGTTATGGTGCCAGGCGAGGGCGGCACCCCAGTAGCCCGCGCCGTCGGGCTCGCTCACCAGTCCGAATTGCAAGCCGTCGAAGCCGCCCGCCTGGAACTCCTTCATCAGGTTCTCCAGAACGCCAGGGGGCACGATCACGTCGGCGTCGATGAGAGCGACAAGGTCGGCGTGCGCGGCCCTGGCACCGAGCATCCGCGCCGCCGGTAGTCCGCGCCCCTCGTCGGAGATGACGCGTGCCCCGTACGAACGGGCTATCTGCACGGTGGCGTCATGCGAACATCCGTCGATGACGATCACCTCGCGGGGGTTCTGGTCAAAGACGGACTCCAGGCATTCGGCGAGCCAGTTGGCGGCGTTACGGGCCGGGATCACCACAGAGACGTCCAGGACGCTGCCGGCGTCCTCGTTCCCGCTCACGGCCCGCCATCCACCAAGGAGGTGACCGTGCCCGCGACGTAGTCCGAGGTCTGGTCCGCGGACCACGCCACCGGAAGGCGCAGCACGAAGCACGGAACGTCACCCAGCGCCCTGGTGACCACGGAGGTTTTCGCGGAGAAGTGCTCGCCCAATGGCACGAGGCCAGTGGCCCCCAGGGCCTCGATGAGTCGCCGAGAAACCAAAGGCAATTCCGAATGGAAGTTGCCGACAATGCGGGCGGCCATCCAGGCCTCTGTCCGGCGTTCCAACCTGGCTTCCGCTCCGTCGAAACGTTCGAGGAAGACGGCGATCCGCGCAGGCGCCCGGGGAACGATCTTCCCTGCGCCGAATACCTGTTCCGGGTGGACCATCCTGTGCTCGGGTGACCACCGCCGGGTGAACGCGGCAGTGCGTGGATACCGGACGATGACAGGGTGTACAGCGGTGGCCACGCCGCTGATCGTGGACGTCAACCAGCCGGGCGCGAGCGGCTTGCGGACTCCCTGGAACAAGTCCGGATAGATTGGCCGGTGGTGGGGTTTGATGAACATCGGTTTCGCGTAGGACAGGAGCGTCCCCTCCGCAGTGATGAATCCCCAGTCATCGGCCATGAAGCCGACCTCCGGCATGGCCAGGAGTTTCGCGACTGTACTTGTCTTCCCGACGCCGCCCCATGCGGGCATCAGGATGCCCGCGCCCCGATAGTTCACCATCGCCGCGTGGACCATCGCGGTATCCTGCCGGATGCACAAGTGGTCCAACAACGGCACGACTGCCGTGAGCAGCTCGCCCGCCCCTTCGATCACGAATCCGTTGTCGGTTCGGGTCACCTGGACCCGGTCCTCCGGGAGGAACAATGAATCGTCTGTATACCGGTAGGCGTCTTCGGCATGGGATTGCGAGGGAACCGGGCTGACGCCGCCGCTGATGTCCAATTGCAGGGGGGACGTCGAAGGGCCCAGGAACGGGGCCAGCATGTCACGTAGCTGCGCCTCGCCAGGGGTGCCATGGGCGACCCTGATGGCGACACGTCCGTGGACGTCAAAGACAACTGCCGGTGACGAGGCAATCTGCTGGTTAATCACTGGGCCTGCCTCCACTGGTGTCGCGAATAAGCCGGTACAAAACGGAGCCGGACACCCGCACTTGGGGCGATGACGTTTCCCACAGGCTCTGCAGATAGCCGATCGCGGTGACAGCCAGAACCGCCACAATCACTCCGGCTCTGGCCAGTCCTCCCATGTCGCCGTCGCGCGTGCACGAGCGTAGTCCGGCAAGGACAGCTCGCGGCAGCACCCGGCGGACGTATCGGCGTTCCGGTCCAAGGATTTCGCCACGGCCGAGGAGTCGTGTCACCTGGGCCTTCGAAACACCTTCAGACCAGGCTCTCGCCAGCATGTAGCGCAGGGTGCCGCGCGCAGCCGGCACATGGTGGCGGACCACGGCTGCCGGCTCGTAAACCACCCGGGTTCCCGGCGCGCCGATGGACGCCCGCAGGCACAATTCGGTTTCCTCGCATCCAAGCGGGCGGCCGCCTTGCCGGCCAAGGGACGCATTGAACCCGCCGACGCGCTCAAAGACATCGCAGCGGAAGGACATGTTCGCCCCGATCACGTTACGAACCTGCGCCGCGACCCTGGGCAAGCCCTTATAGGTACACCCGACAATCCAATCCAGCTCTTCGGGAAAGTGCGCCGGCCTGCCTGATTCCCACACGGGTTCAACCCGGCCACCGACCGCCAACACGTCCGGATCGTCATAGAACAGGACAAGCCGGGCCAGCCAGTCCGGGGCGGCTTCGGCGTCGTCGTCGAGGAAGGCCACAATGTCACCGGTCGCCGCCTTCACCCCGGTGTTGCGGGCGCCGGAAAGACCCCGCGGCCCGGAGTTCTCCACCACTTCGACTCCAAGAAGCGCGCCCGTCAGCCGCCGGTACAGTCCCAATCGCCGGTACAGGTCCTCGTTGTGGTCGACGACGACGACAACCTGTTCCGGCCGGAACGTTTGGGACTGGACCGAGGCGATCCCGCGGAGCAACAACTCCCACCGGGCTTCGGTGAAGCAACAGATCACCACGCTGACGCTTGGCCAGCCGGCGGCACCGCCGGGCATCAGCCGTCCGCCAGCATCGCCAGGACCGTTTTCGGGTCGGTGGGAACATGGGGGAGCCTCATGTCCGGGTACCGGTACTTGACGCGTCGGAGTGCCTCCGGCCGTACCCCCGCCGTCGGCGCGTCCCAACCGACGCACTCACGGGTCAGTGTGCGCAGGACCCGCCAGCCGTCCCGGAAGGTCTGCAGATGTGAATTGCCCGAAATACGGGACAACTCGTGGCTTGGCACCTCAGCGATCCGAAGCCCGGCCCGTGCCGCGCGGGACACCAACTCCGTCTCGATTTCGAAACCGTCGGACTTCAGTTCCAGGACCTCAAGGCACTCCCTGCGGAAAGCGATGTATCCGTAGCAAAGATCCGAGAAGTTACAGTGCAAGGCTTTGTTCGCGAGCCCCGTGAGCGCCCGGTTGCCCAGGTTGCGCAAACGCGTCAAGTCATCGGATCCGCCGCCGGTGACGTAACGGGAGCCCTTGACGAAGTCGTGGTCGTGCTGCAGGGGAGAAACGAACCAACCGATCTCCCTCGGATCCATGCTGCCGTCCGCGTCGAGCATGACGATGATGTCCCCGGTAGCGGCGGCGAAGCCTGCCCGCATGGCGGCGCCCTTGCCGGCATGCAGCTCGTTCACCACGACGACGTCGAAGCGGAGCGCGCGAGCCACATCCACAGTAAGGTCCTCGGACCGGCCGTCCACGATGATGACTTCGTCCACGTACGACGGCATCCGTCTGAGCACCCACGGCAGATTCAATGCCTCGTTCAAAGTGGGAATCACCACGCTGATCGAAGCCGCCGGGAGCGAAGTCCCTTGGGCCGAAGCGGTTGGTGCCCTGCCGCTGGAAGGCTCCAATTGTCCAATGGACATCGCCTTCACCCCCGTCCGTTCAGCTGCACGATTGTGGAACACCTGCTGGGAAGCACACGGCGGCCGCTTGTGCACGGTCGCCGGAAAAGGGGGCCTGGATTGTTCACGGCCGCACCTCGATTTCGCTCGCCGTTTACATGCGCCAGGTCAGGAGCATGTTCGGATGAGCATGGGACCGAACCCGTTACAGCACCGTTACACGCAGGCGTGGGTTTGCTGTGGTCGCTTCGGTCAGGTGCCTTCCGACGAAGCGGGGACAAATTCCATTACGAGTAAGTAGGGCATTCGTTAGGGATCCTTGATTCAAGTAGTGGCCACTCGTGACCGGGCCGGTGAACGCTGACTAGTGTCTGACGACGTACCGTTTTGCCCACCAGGAATCCGACGTTCGATTGGGGTACGAGACGTGGTTTCATCACCAGACCCTCAGTGGTCCTTGACCTTGCTCAATGGTTGGACACTGAGCAGGGATGGCCGGCGCCAGAAAGTAGCGCACCGGCAGCAACGCCTTATCACCGCGCTGGCCCTCCTCGGCGAGCGGCCGCGCACGTTCCTCTCCGGGCTTCTCTGGCCCGACTCATCCGATGCCCAGGCTGCGGTCGGCCTCAGGGTGAGTATCTGGCACATCAACCACGAGCTCCCCGGCTTGCTTGATGCCGACGGAACCACGGAAGTCTCGGTGGCTCTCAGCGAGCAGGTTCTCGTTGATGTCACCGAACTCGAGCGCGAGCTTCACGCCCCGGCGTCCGAGCTGAGCGATTCGTACCCCAGGTGGGAACGGCTGCGGACGGCGGAGCTTCTTCCGGGATGGTACGAGGACTGGATCCTGGCCGAACAGGAACGCTTCCGCGCAGTGCGGACCGCAGCCCTCGACTCCATCGCCGCGTTCCATCTCAGCCAGGGAAACGCCGAGGAAAGCAAGGCCGCCACCACTGTGGCAATCTCCCTTGAACCATTCCGGGAGTCTTCGTACCAGTTGTTGATCCAGGCACACCTCGCCACCGGCGACCTTGTCTCGGCCCTTCGCACCTACAAGAGCTATTCCGCGGAGCTGAGGCAGGAATTCGGTGTGGGCCCGTCCCCGTCCCTCGCCAAGCTCATCCGCCATGCCGTCGGGGCGAGCGGCCGTCAAAACGCCGTCGGGGGCCTCCCGTTTACCCAGGTATTGCCCTCGAGCCACAACGTGATGACGAACCGGCGGCCGACGGCGTAGTCAGGTCGGTCGTCGAACGCCTGTGTCCAACGGTTGGAACTACCCAGCCCGCTCCAAAAGCCGCACCGCGTCGTCGTCGGTCAATTGCTCGAAGTGCTCGTAGAACGCGCCGACGGCGTGGAACTTGCCCGGCGTGTGCACGCACATCATGAAATCGCACACCCTGCTGATGGACGCCTGGGCTTCGAGGGATGACACCGGAACGGCGGCAACCACAGTCGCCGCCCCTCCCGCGCGCACGGCCTCGACGGCGGCGCGCATCGTGGCGCCCGTCGCGAGTCCGTCGTCGACAAGGACCACAGTCTTGCCCGAGAGATCGAAGTTGATGCCGGGGTAGGTCTTCACACGCCGGAGGAGTTCTCCGCGCTCGCGTGCCTCCACCGCGTCCAGCGACGCCTGGGTGATTCCGTGCCGCAACATGCGTTCCGCGAGGGGCCGGTTGAGGATGCGCACGATCCTGCCGTTGGACCACGCGAGCGCGCCGAACGCTGTTTCTTCACGCCCCGGGATGCCGAGCTTGCGCACCAGGACGGCGCCGTACGGCTGGTAGAGCTCGACGGCGGCAGCGGCTGCCACCGGAACCCCGCCGCGGGCGAGGCCCAACAGGACGGTGTCCGGCCGTTGCCGGAGCTGCGGAAGCCCCGCTGCCACGCGGCGTCCGGCGTCCGCGCGGTCCTTGAAGCGCATGCCCATTCGTCCCACTTCCACGTCATCCAGCGCTGAATCAAGCCTACCTTTCTTGCCGGGACCGCTCGGCGCTGCCACGATGGGCCATGTGAACAAGCCGATCGGTTACTGGACCAAACGCCTGGATGCCGCATTGGAGGCGCATTTGGACAGCACCTTGGCGAGGTTGAAACTCAGCCGGAGGCAGTGGCAGACCCTCAATGTCCTGGCAGAGGCACCACTCAGCCCCGAGGACCTTGACAGAACACTCAACCCCTTCTGGGGCGGCGACACACGGCGTCGCGAAAATGAACTCGCCGCGATGGTGGGCCGCGGCATGATCATCATGGTGGACAGCCGCATCAGCCTCAGCGAACTGGGCCACGCGAAGCACGCGCAAGCGCAAAGATTCGTGGAAGAGGCGCGCCAGGACCTCTCGATGGGGATCGGTATCGACGAATACGCCATGGCCGTCAGCGTGCTGGAACGAATGACGCTCAATGCGGAGCGGCTGGAGGGCTAGTCAGCCGCTCCGCATCCACGTAGACGCCTACCTAGACACCGAGGAACGCGACCGCGGCGTCCTTGAACACGCGGCTCGTCACGGCGTTGCTGTGGTTCCGCCCCGGGACAAGCAGCTGTTCAACCATGCCGCCGGCGCGGGCAGCGATGGACGCGAGTTCCGGCATCGTGACGGCGCGTTCGTCCTTATCGCCGGCCACCAGGAGCATCGGCATGTGGGGGACGGCTTCGGCCGGATCGAACGGTTCACCCTTGATCGCTTCGATGAGCGACAAGAGCGCAAAAAGGTCGTTGCTCGGCAAGAGTTGCGCCATCTTCAGCAACCCTGCCGTGGACTCGTCTTCAATGGGTGTGCCGTCCGCGAGGTAGCGCTGGGCCGCCGCGAGATCGAAGGACGCCAGCGGGTCTTCCTTGTTCGGGCCGCCCAACACCAGCCGGTGCACGAGTTCGGGCTGGGTCGCCCCGAATTCCCAGGCGAGCCGGGAGCCCAAGGAATAGCCGATCACGTCGAGACCGCTGGCAGGGTCGCCGGCGCGCACAGGGCGCGCACCGGCGTCGGCGACTATCTGGAGCAGGTCCGCGCGGATCCGGCTCGGGGAGTAGGAGTCCAGGTCCTCGGGCGAACTGCTCTGGCCGTGCCCGGGAAGGTCCACCGTGATGACCCGCCGGCCGGCGGACTTGAGGGTCGAGATCCAGCCCGTGTCGCCCCAATTGAGCTTGGTCGAAGAGGAGAAACCGTGCAACAGCAGGACAGGGCGCAACCCGGCGTCGGTGCCTTCGGCAGGCTCATGGACTTCCACGAACAGGTGCGGGTCTGTCCCTTCCACCGTGTGGATGTGCTCTTCCGTGTGCCTGCCGCTCATGGTGTCAGTCCTCATCAAGTACGGCGCTCAGGCGGACCCGGCGCTTCGGTGCGTCATCCTGGGGAACGGTGCCCACGATGCCGGCAGTATTGTCCGGCACCTCGAACACCACCAGCGGCTCGCCGACGTTGATGGTCTCGCCCGGCGCGCCGTGGATACGGATCACTTTACCCGCCTGCGGGCTCGGCAACTCGAGGGCGGATTTGCTCGTTTCCAGTTCCACGAGCGGCTGGTTCCGTTCCACCTGGTCGCCGGGGGAGACGAGCCAGTCCAGCACGGTGGCTTCGATGAGCCCTTCGCCAAGATCGGGCAGGGGGAAGCTGATTTCAGCCACGTCGATACTCCAGTACTCGTTGGATCCCCAGGAGGATGCGGTCAATGTTCGGAATGTATTCGTCCTCCAGGTCGCCGGAGGGATACGGCACGTCAAAGCCGGTGACGCGTTCGACGGGCGCCTTGAGCGTGTCGAAGCAGCTTTGCGTGATCAGCTGGGCCACTTCGGCTCCCAGTCCGGACGTCAGCGGAGCTTCGTGCACGACGACGGCGCGCCGCGTCTTCCCGACGGACGTCGCCAGTGCTTCGGCGTCGATCGGCTTGAGCCAGCGCAGATCGAGGACCTCGACGTCGATTCCGTCTTCCGCGGCGAGTTCGGCAACCTGCAGGCACCGGGCAACCATGGCACCCCAGGCCACGAGCGTCAGGTGGCGGCCGGGCCGGACTACGCGGGCGCCGGTGAGGGTACCGCCGTCGGAGGTGCCGACGTCGCCCTTTTGCCAGTACCGGGACTTCGGTTCCATGAAGATCACCGGGTCAGGCCGCGAGGCCGCGTACTTGAGCAGGTGATAGGCATCGTGCGGGTCCGACGGTGAGACCACCTTGAGGCCCGGAACGTGCGCGAAGAGTGCCTCGAGGCTTTCCCCGTGGTGTTCGGGGGCGCGGATGCCGCCGAAACTGGGCACACGGAGCGTGATGGGCATCGGCAAGGTGCCGCGGCTGCGGTAGTTCATCCGGGCGATCTGGCACACGATCTGGTTGATGGCGGGATACGCGAAGCCGTCGAACTGAACTTCCGGGATCGGGTGGAAGCCGGCCATGGCCAGGCCCACGGACATGCCCAGGATGCCCGATTCCGCGAGCGGCGTGTCAAAGACCCGGGATCCGCCGTGCTTGGCCTGCAGCCCGTCGGTGATGCGGAAGACTCCGCCCAACTGGCCGCAGTCCTCGCCGAAGACCACCGTTTTGGGATCGTTCGAGAGGATCTCGTCCAACGCGCGATTGAGCGCCTGTTGCATGGAAAGCTTGACGGATTGGGTCTCGGTAGCCGCCGCGGTTTCAAGGATGGCGGTGGTGCTCTCAGACATGTTCGGACTCCTCGCGCCAACGGGTGGCCTGGTTTTCAAGGGCGGGGGTGGTTTCCTGGAAGACGAAATCGAACATCTCGTTGCCGGGCCGGGGGCCAAGCGCTTCGATTCCGGCACGGATCGCTTCTTCCTCTGCCCGGGCGGCCTGGTTCGCGGCGGTGAAGAATGCCTCGTCGGCTACGCCCTCTGCGAGCAAGCGCTCGCGGAGGCGTTCCAGAGGGTCCGTGCCGGCGTCGATGCGCTCGTCGTCGAGGCTGCGGTACCGGCCGGGGTCGTCGGCGGTTGAATGCGGCCCGCGGCGGTAGGTCATGGCCTCGACTACCACCGGACCGTTTCCTGCGCGGCAGTGGGCGAAGGCGTTGCGGGTGGCCTCATGGACGGCGACCACATCGTTGCCGTCCACTTGGATGCCCGGGATCCCGTAGCCCGCGGCGCGTGCAGCCACCGAGCCGCCGGCAACTTGCCGTTCGGTGGGCACGGATATCGCCCAGCCGTTGTTCTGGATGAAGAAGACAACAGGTGCCTTCATCACGGCGGCAAAGTTCATGGCCTCATGGACGTCGCCTTGGGAGGACGCGCCGTCGCCGAAGTAGCTGAGGGCCACTCCGTCTTCCCCGCTGAGGGTCTGGCCGTGGGCCCAGCCGACGGCGTGGAGCACCGAGCCCGCCACCACGGCCTGGATGGGCGCGAGGCGGCTAGCAACGGGATCGTACATGCCGCCGTGCCACGTTGCCTTGTGGGTGGACATGTACGCCACCATGTCCACGCCCATGGTCCGGGCGACGCCCATCTCGCGGTACGTCGGAAAGGCGAAGTCACGCGCAGTGTCGAGGGCATAGGCGCTGCCGACCTGGGCGGCTTCCTGGCCGAGTTCGGGAGCGTAGCCGGGGATGATTCCCTGCCGCTGCCAGGCGACGGCGGAAGTATCGAGGTATCGAACGGCAGCCATCAGGGAATAGAGCTCCCTGAGCTGTCCGGGGGACAGGGGCGCGGCGTCGGCTGCGGCCACGACGGGAAGAAGTGAGTCCATGGACGTGACCGTAGTCACTGTTTTGATTGTAGGCAATCCGCCTATTCAGCCCTAGTCAAACTGCCATGAACTGCCGGCGGTTCTGCAGGAACGCTTTACAGTTTGTGCACGTTCCGGCTCACCCAACTAGCTCGCAGTTGTTGTCGTTATGAGCCCTCATAACGACAACAACTGCGAGCTAGTTGGGTTTGCTTAGGCGTTTCGTGCGGACTTGGCCTTGGCACCGATCCGGCATGCCACGGCGATGCACGCGATCAGCAGGAACGTGCCGATCAGCTGGCCGGCGCTCTCGGCATTCGAGAAGCCCACCGCGAAGATCAAGGCAAGCAGCGCCAGGCCGAACACGGTGAGGAACGGGAAGCCTTTCATGCGAAGCGGCAGTTCGGTTCCTTCGCGGTCGGCGCGGCGGCGCAGGATGAACTGCGACACGAGCGCCGTTCCCCAGACCACGAGGCACGTGGAACCCACGAGGTTGAGCAATGCCGGAAGCACGTGGTCGGGAAACAGCAGTTCCAGGATGGTGGCAATGAAGCCGAACGCAACGGAAACCCCGACGGCGGCCATGGGCACCTGGGCGCCGCGCAGCCGCGACAGGAAGGCCGGAGCTTCGCCGCGCTCAGACAAAGAGAAGACCATGCGCGAGGCACCGTAGAGATTCGCGTTGAGCGCGGAAAGCAGCGCCACGACGGCAACGAGGGTGATGGCCGTGCCGGCTCCCGGGATGCCGGCAAGGTCCAGGACACCGGCGAACGGCGACTTCAAGCCGTCGGAGTCGGAGGGAAGGACTGCGGCGATGACGAAGACGGAACCGATGTAGAAAACCAGGATGCGCCACACCACCGTGCGGATGGCCTTGCCGACGCTGTGTGCGGGATTCTGCGTTTCCGCGGCAGCTACGCTCACGATTTCGGTGCCGCCGAAGGCGAAGATCACCACGAAGAGCGCCGCGGCGATTCCGGACCAGCCTGACGGTGCAAAGTTGCCCGTGAGGTTTCCAAGTCCAGGTGAAGTTGCGCCGGGCAGCCAGCCGAACAGCAAGGCTGCGCCGATGACGAGGAAGGCCACGATGGCTGCGACCTTCAGGATGGCGAACCAGAATTCGAATTCACCGAAGTTCCGGACCCCGGCGAGGTTGATCGCGGTGAAGGCCACCATGAAGACCAGAGCAAGCGCCCATACGGGAATGACCGGCCAGACGGAAGACAGCAATCCTGCTGCGCCGAGTGCCTCCGCGGCGATGACCACTACCAGCTGCAGCCACCAAAGCCAGCCGACGGTGGACCCTGCCGTCTTGCCCATGGCCTTTTCCGCGTAGACGGAGAATGCGCCGCTGTTGGGATTGGCGGCCGCCATCTCGCCCAGCGCCCACATCACGATGATGATCAGGGTTCCCGCCACAAGGTAGGAGATGAGTACCGCCGGGCCTGCTGCGTGGATTCCGGCGCCCGAGCCGAGGAAAAGACCCGCGCCGATCGCGCTGCCGAGGCCCATCATGGTGAGCTGGCGCGGCTTCATCGAGTGGCCGAGGCCGTGCGAAGGAATGGCGGGTCGAACAGCGGTGGACTTCGTTGTCATTCGTGTTTGCCTTCTTGTGGATGGTTTGTCAGCTGGTCCTCGTAGGACTTATCGAATTTACCGCTTCCGAAGGAAAGTGGCGAAAAACACTCGTGAGATGATGGTTACAAGCTGGTGCAACATCTGGGCATGGAGTGCCGATTTGTATAGCTCATGGGCGGAAGTGGGAAAAACTGATGGTTGTCGACGAGCTGGATGCCAAGATTGTCCGATTTTTCACCGACTCCCCGCGGGCGTCTGTCCTCGAGGCATCCAGGGTCTTGAAGGTCGCCCGCGCCACGGTCCAGTCCCGGCTGGACCGGATGGCCGAGCGCGGGGTGGTGGCTCCGTGGGTTCCGCAGCCCGATCCCGCCGGCTTCGGCTATCCCGTGGTCGCTTTCTGCTCGCTCACCATCAATCAGGACTTGGGGCACGACGCGGTCGTCGAAGCCCTGGCCGCCATTCCCGAGCTCATCGAGGTCCATACCGTTTCCGGCAGTTCGGACCTTATGGTGCGTGTGGTGGGCAAGTCGAACTCGGACCTGCAGCGCGTGCTGGACAAGCTCATTGCCACCAAGACCGTGCTCCGTTCGTCGTCGGTGATTGTGCTGAATACCCATTTCCAAGGCCGCACCTTGCCGCTCCTGGAAGCTGCGGCCAAGGAGACTGCCGGCTGAAACATTTGGACACTGTCCGCTGACAGTCGTACCATTAGTTCTAGTCATTTTGACTATAACTAATTTTCTGGTCCCTACGGCAAAGAAGCGGGGTGAAAACCGTGTACGCCCCCTCCGCCAATGTCGCAGAGCGCAGGCTCGCGCCGCCGTCGTTGGCCATATCGACGGTGATCTTCGCCCTCCGCCCGAGCGAAAGCTCCGGCCGCCCCACGCTGTGGCTGCCACTGGTGCGCCGCATCCGCGAACCGTTCAAGGACATGTGGGCGTTACCCGGCGGCCCGCTGCAGCACGACGAATCCCTCCAGGATGCCGCTTCCCGGAACCTGCGCGAGACCACGGGGCTGGCTCCCCACTACCTCGAGCAGCTCTACGCTTTCGGCGGCCTCCACCGTTCGCCCGCCCAGCGGGTCGTGTCGATTGTGTACTGGGCCTTGGTGCAGCCCACGGAAGCCGCCCTGGCCGACGAATCCGAGAATGTCCGCTGGTTTCGCGCGGACCGGCTCGCTGCATTGGCCTTCGACCACAACGCAATCGTGGACTACGCCTTGTGGCGGCTGCGCAACAAGATGGCATATGGGTCCATCGCCTATCACTTGCTGGGTGAATTCTTCACCTTGGCACAGGTCCGCGAAGTCTACGAGGCTGTCCTGGATCGCCAGCTGGATCCGGCGAACTTCCGCCGGCAAATCAAGGGAACACCGGAAATCGAGGAAACCGGTGAATACCTCCAGGGCGGGAAACATCGCCCGCCCCGCCTCTACCGCTTCACCGGCACGCCCGGACTCGGGCCAGACAACAGGAGTACACCATGAGCAGCGTCAACACAGCTATCCAGCTGATCACGCGGGAAGAAGCCGAAAGCGGCCGTTCCGCGGCCGGCTCGACGTGCAGCCCCGCTCTGGCGGAAGGTCCGTGGGAGTACGACCTCGCCGAAGCCCTCGCAGGCATTCCGGCCTATGGCCCGGGCGCTTCCAGTTCCGACGACGCTCCGAAGGCAACGCCCCGCCAAGGCCAGTTGCCGGAAGAGTACAAGGTGGCCAGCGACGCCGAGCTGGACGCCCGGATCCGCGCCGCCAAGGAGACCCTGGGGGACCGGGCAGTCATCCTCGGCCACTTCTACCAGCGCGATGAAGTTGTCCAGTACGCGGACTTCGTGGGCGACTCCTTCCAGCTCGCCAACGCCGCCCTGACCAAGCCCGACGCCGAGGCCATCATCTTCTGCGGCGTGCACTTCATGGCAGAGACTGCCGACATCCTGTCCAGCGAGGACCAGGCCGTGATTCTGCCGAACCTGGCCGCCGGCTGCTCCATGGCGGACATGGCGGACGAAGACTCGGTGGAGGAATGCTGGGAGCAGCTCGAGGAGCTCTTCGGTACCTCCCCCGATTCCGAAGGCCGTGCCCCGGTCATCCCGGTAACCTACATGAATTCATCGGCCGCATTGAAGGCCTTCTGCGGACGCAACGGCGGCATCGTCTGCACGTCCTCGAATGCCAAGACGGTGCTCGAATGGGCCTTCGAACGTGGCCAGAGGGTCCTCTTCTTCCCGGATCAGCACCTGGGCCGCAACACGGCCAAGGCCCTCGGCGTGCCGCTGGAGCAGATGCCGATGTGGAACCCGCGCAAGGAACTCGGCGGAAACGACGATCAGACCCTGCTGGATTCCCGCGTCATCCTCTGGCACGGTTTCTGCTCCGTCCACAAGCGCTTCAACGTCGGCCAGATCGAGAAGGCCCGTGCCGAATTCCCGGGCGTGAACGTCATTGTGCACCCCGAGTGCCCCATGGAAGTTGTCGACGCCGCGGACGGCGCGGGCTCTACCGACTTCATCAAGAAGGCCATCGCCGCCGCAACCGAGCCCACCACCTTCGCGATCGGCACCGAGATCAACATGGTGAACCGCCTGGCCGCGGAGAACCCGCAACACACCATCTTCTGCCTCGACCCGGTGATCTGCCCTTGCTCCACGATGTACCGCATCCACCCCGGCTACCTCGCGTGGGTGCTCGAGGAACTGGTGGAAGGCCGCGTCGTCAACCGCATCACCGTGGACGACTCGGTCAAGGACAACGCCAAGATCGCCCTCGAACGCATGCTCGCAGCACGGCCGCTCTAGGCCACCCCCGGTACCAACCAGTCGAATCGAGCCTCTCATGACTGCAGAACGCATTCCCGGCGCTCCGGCGCGGCGACTCGTCGTCGTCGGAAGCGGCATCGCCGGTCTTTACTCCGCGCTGCTGGCCGCCGAGGCCGGTGCGGAGGTCGTCCTGCTGAGCAAGGGCGCGCTCGCGGACAGCAATACCTTCTTCGCCCAAGGCGGGATTTCGGCAGTGTTGGAGGAGCCAGCCCCCGGCGACACCGTCGCAACGCACATCGCAGATACCCTCAAGGCCGGCGCGGGCCACTGCAACGAGGAGGCCGTGCGGGTGCTGTGCACTGAAGCGCGCCTCGACATCAGAGGGCTGGAGCGTTTCGGTGTCCGTTTCGACGCGGACGACGACGGCGATCCCGCCTTGGGGCTCGAAGCCGCCCACTCCGCGCCGAGGATCCTGCACACCGGCGGAGACGCCACCGGTGCCGGGGTCGCGAACGCGCTCATCCTCGCCGTCCTTGACGCGCAGGACACCGGGACAATCCAGGTGCTCGGACATGCCCAGGCCACGTCCCTGATCCAGTCCGAGGGGCGGGTAACGGGCGTTGAATTCCTGCGCCACGGCCGCGTTGAGAGCGTCCTCGGCGATGCCGTGCTGCTGGCAACCGGTGGCGCGGGGCAGCTGTTTGCACAAACCACCAACCCCTCCGTGGCAACGGCTGACGGACTCGCGCTCGCCTGGAGGGCAGGCGCCGAGCTCGCAGACCTGGAGTTCTTCCAGTTCCACCCCACGAGCATGGTCCCCTCCGCTGCGGGAGGACCAGCCCACCTCGGCGCCGATCCGCTTCTCATCTCCGAAGCCGTCCGCGGTGAAGGCGCCATCCTGGTGGACGCGCAGGGCGAGCGGTTCATGCCGCGCTATCACCCCGACGCCGAACTGGCACCGCGCGACGTCGTCTCCCGCAGCATCGCCCTCCACCTGGCCTCGCTTGGCGATCCGAACGGGCACGTCTTCCTAGACGCCCGTGGGGTGGAAGCGAGCAAAGGGGTGGGTTTCCTTGAGAAGCGCTTCCCCACCCTCAGCGCCCGGACCCGTGAAGCCGGGATCGACTGGACCCTCGAGCCGGTTCCTGTTGCCCCTGCCGCCCACTACTGGATGGGGGGCGTAGTCACCGACCTGTTCGGCCGCACGTCCGTTCCTGGTTTGCTCGCTGCGGGCGAAGTAGCGTGCACCGGAGTCCAAGGCGCGAACCGCTTGGCGAGTAACTCCTTGCTCGAAGGGCTCGTGTTCGGGCGGCGGGCTGTCGAGGCTTTCCTTGCAGACCCCGACGCCGGGTCGCCTTTGGCGTCGCCTGACGGCATCCCTCTGCGTGCTCCCCACGATCTCCCTAACCTCGCAAGCTCGGCCAGGGAACCCGGATCGCGTGGGCCCACGGCCGCGGGCGGCCTCGCTTTTACGCACGCTGCCGGGACACCGTCAGACGAAGGTCGCCTCACCGCGTGGCAACCCGAGCTTGTCCCTGAGCCCTTCTCCAGGGCCGCGCTTCGGCGGCTCATGACGGCCAAGGCGGGGGTGCTGCGGACCGGGGGGTTGCTCCGGGAGGCTGCTGAGGCACTCGAGGCATGGGCCGACGTCGTGCTTCCTGAGAATGTGCCGGACTCGGTGGATTCCGTGGTTCATGAGGATGCCAATTTGCTCCTTGCCGCGCAGTTGTTGGTGCGGGCTGCGGGGGCGCGGCGGGGGTCGCTCGGGGCGCACTATCGGAGTGACGCAGTCGAAACCCGGCGCGAAGAAATTGTCCAGAGATACACGATCCGCCGGAAAGCGAGCCTCGTCCATGACTAGCCTGACCCTCCCCGCAGCACCCGTCCGGGACATTCTGGAGCGGGCTTTCGCGGAGGACGCGCCGAGTGGCGACATCACCTCGCAGTTGCTCATTCCCGCCGAGGCCCGCGCCACCGCGGTGCTCAACGCCCGGGTTCCGGGGGTCTTCAGCGGAGGAACGGTGTTCCGTGATGCCATGCTGCTCGTCGACCCGGACACCGAAGTGGAGCTCTTGCTCGCGGACGGTGAAGCGTTCGACGCCGGCACCCATCTCGCGCGGGTCAGCGGTCGCGCCCGCTCGGTGCTGCTCGCCGAACGCGTCGGGCTCAACCTGGCCCAGCGCATGAGCGCCATCGCGACGAAGACCGCGGAATTCGTCGCATTGGTCGACGGCACCAAGGCGCGCATCACGGACACGCGGAAGACAACCCCCGGACTGCGGGTGTTGGAACGCTACGCCGTGCGGTGCGGCGGGGGAGCCAACCACCGCTATAGCCTGTCCGACGCCGTCCTGGCCAAGGACAACCACCTGGCCGTGATGACCGGTGGCGATTCCGCCAAGCTCACCGCATTGCTCAAGGCCGCGAAAGCCCAGCTGGGCCACACTACGCACTTCGAAGTGGAAGTGGACAGCGCCGAGCAGATCGAACCCGTGCTGGCGGCCGGCGTCGACACGATCATGCTGGACAACTTCTCCCTGGAGGAGCTCCGCGCCGGCGTGAAGCAGGTGGCTGGCCGCGCCGTCGTCGAGGCGAGCGGCAATGTCAACGTCAACACCGTGGCGGACATCGCCGCAGCCGGAGTCGATGTCATTTCCATCGGCGGACTCACGCACAGCGTCAACGCGCTGGACCTCGGCCTGGACGTGACGCTCGACGTGACACCGGACCTGTCCCCGGCGCTCGGCTGACGCCATGATCTTCCTCGACGCCGCGGCGACCACACCCGTCCGCAGGGAAGTCCTCGAAGCGATGTGGCCGTATCTGACGGGGGAGTTCGGCAATCCCTCGAGTCATCACAGCCTCGGCGAAGCAGCCGCGAACGCGTTGTCCGGGGCCCGCGCGACGGTCGCGAAGGTCCTGGGTTGCCGGCCGGGGGAGATCACCTTCACCTCCGGTGGCACCGAGGCAGACAACCTGGCGGTGAAAGGAATCGCGCTCGCGAGGCGTGCGGCGGATCCTGCCCTGAATCGCATCGTCACCAGCGCCATCGAGCACCCCGCCGTCGAGGAATCCGCGCTCTACCTGCAACGCGTCCACGGCTTCGAAGTGGACGTGGTCCCCGTGGACCGGCACGGCGTGGTGACGGCCGAGGCGCTCCGGGCCGCCCTGACCCCGGAGACGGCACTCGTCAGCATCATGTATGCGAACAACGAGATCGGGACGGTGCAGCCCGTGGCCCAACTCGCGGAGGTGGCCGCCGAACATGGCGTGCCGTTCCACACGGACGCTGTCCAGGCCGCAGGCTGGCTACCCCTGGCCGTCAAGGAACTCGGAGTAGACGCCCTCAGTATCTCGGGCCACAAGCTCGGCGCGCCGAAGGGCAGCGGCGTGCTTTATGCCAAGGGAAGGCTGCGCCTGGAACCGCTGGTCCATGGCGGCGGCCAGGAACGGGGCAGGCGCTCCGGGACCGAAAACGTCGCGGGTGCCGTTGCCCTGGCCACGGCACTGACGCTCTCCCATGCCGGGCAGTCAGCGCTGGCAGGGCGTGTCTCGGAGTTGCGTGATGCCTTCATCCACGCTGTCCTTGAGGCTGTGCCGGATGCCGTGCTGACCGGCCACCCCTCGCAACGCTTGCCGTCCGTCGCGTCCTTCTGTTTCCCAGGCACGAGCGGGGAGTCGGTCCTGCTGGAACTTGAGCGGCTTGGCGTGGTCTGTTCGAGCGGCTCGGCCTGCGCTGCCGGATCCGATGCTCCGTCGCCGGTCCTGCTGGCTTTGGGAATCGAGTCGGAGGTGGCCCACACTGCTGTGCGCTTCAGCTTCGACTCCACGGTGACGTCAGTGGAACTGGAACAAGCCGCGGAAGCCGTGGCTGCCGCCGTCGGGAGCGTCCAGCGGCTCGGTCGCCGCTGACCGTCCCCACCCCAACTAATACAAAAGTAGGGGTGGATCAGGCTGCGGTGACCGGAGTGATCGTGACGTCGTAGCCGAGGCTGTTGA